>DASYMJ010000304.1:0-7406 GCA_036009105.1 Thermoanaerobaculia bacterium
ACGTCGACCAGCGAGCCCTCGAACATACCGAAGGGGCCGGTATCGATTCGGTGCATGACGGCGGCATTCATCTCCATGCTGGCGATGGTCAGGCGGCCGGAGCGGAGGGGGAAGAGCGCCACCCGGCGGATGACCAGCTTCTGCAGCACGCGGTCGTCCACCACCTCGTGCTGCGGCACCTCGTTGCGCACGTCGAGCTCCTCGCTCCAGAAGTCGGGGAGCTTCGGCACCTTGGTGATGCGGTAGTCCTGCACGTTCGCCGCGTTGTAGAGCGTCCAGGTGACGACCACCGCCTCGCCGACGTGCACCTGCTGCCGGTCGAGCGACACGACCACGAAGAACGGGTCGCGCCCCGTCGCCACCAGCTCGCGCAGGATCGTTACCGGGTCATTGGACCCCGCGGCGAGATCGGGGACGACGCGCATGGCGACGGGCGGCAGGACCTCGCGCTGCCCCCCTTCGCCGAGCAGGACGAGGGGGCCGGCCAGGGCGGCGCCGGGGGCGTTGGGGTGGGCGGAGAAGCGGAAGACCTTGCGCCGGACGACCGTGCCGTTGATCCAGGAGAACTCGGAGGAGACCGCGGGGGGGCCGTCGATGGTGAGGTTCTGCACCGGCACGTTGATGGTGTCGACGGCGGCGAGGGCGTCCTCCAGGGAGACGGTGATGGAGACCGACTCGCCGACCCGCGCCGTGGTCCGGTCGAGGGTGAGCTCGTTGGCGAGGGCGGGCACCGCAACCGTCATCATCATCAAAACTGCCCGAAGCCTCACCACCCCACCTTCTGCCGGCCGCCGCGCTGGCGCTTCATGCGGGCCAGTTCCTCCTGCTCCTGCTGCTGCACGCTGCGCAGGAGGGCATCCATCTGGTTCTCGCCGCCGTCCTGGGGGGCGGTCTGCTGCCCCTCGCCGGGGCTCTTCGGCGCCGGCTTCTGCTTCTGCGGATTCGCCCCCTGCGGATTCTGCTGCGCGCCGCTGTTGGCCTGCTGCTGCTCCTGCTTGCGCACCTGGGCGATCTCCAGGTTGCGCTTGATGTTGCGGTCGCGGGGGCGGAGCTTGAGCGCATCGATGTAGTCGCGGATGGCGTAGTCGTACGAGTTCGCCGCCAGCGCCGCGTTGCCCCGGTTGTAAAGCGCGCCGGCCCGGAAGGCCGGGTCCTTCATGGCCCGGGCGAGGGTCGTGGCCCCCTCCTCCCGCCGCCCCTCGGCGATCTGCGCCGTGCCGCGATTGAACGCATGCGCCGCCGACGGCGCGGACCGCTCGGCCACGCCGAACGACTGCTCCGCATCGGCGAACTTTTTCCGGGCGAACTGCTTGACGCCCCGCGCGTTCGCGGCGAACGAGTTCGTCTCCCGGGTGGCGCGCTGCCACCAATCGGAGAGGGAGACGGCGAGCAGCAGCGCGGCGATCATTCCGCCCCTCGATTGGCGAGCGACCCGAGGAAGAGGAAGGCGAAGGCGGCGGCGAGCGGCCACTGGTAGCGATCGACCGGCACCCGCACCTGGCGCTGGCGCGCCTTGCCGCCGCCGCGCCGGGCGAGCAGCGGCTCGAGGGCGTGCTCGGCAAAGGGGTTCTCCAGGAACGTGCCGCCCGTGGTGCGGGCGATCGTCTGCAGCGTGTCCCCGCGGGCGTAGGTGGTGACCACCTGATCCGACTCGTCGCGCATCACCTCGCCGCCCGGCATGGGGATGGTGGCGCCGTCCGGCGAGCCGACGAGGATGGTGTGCACGGCCATGCCGCGCTCTTTCGCCTTCTGCAACGCCTCGCGCAGCCGCGACCCCTGATCCTCGCCGTCGCTGATGAGGACCACGTCCGCGCGCTGGCCCGGATCGGATTCCGCCACGCGCGCCGCGGCATCGATCGCCGCGCCGAGGTCGGAGCCGGGGCGGCCGACGTCGCCGGGCAGGATGGTGTCGAGGAGGGAGAGCACCGCCTCGCTGTCATTGGTCAGCGGCGAGATGACGTCCGCCCCCGACTCGAACTCGATCAGGCCGATGCGGCCCGCGTGGGCGTCGATGAGGCGCTTGGCCAAAGCCTTCGCCGCGGCGAGACGCGAGGTGCCGATGTCTTCCGCGGCCATGCTGTTGGAGACGTCGATGGCCACCACGCGGTTCGACTCGCGCTCGGTGACCGGCACATTCGTGTAGCCGGCGTAGGGGCCGGCCAGCGCGGCCAGCCCGGCCAGCATGGCCGCTCCGAGGAGCCAGGGGCGGGCCGGGCGGGTGGGGTTGGCCACCCCGCGCAGGCGCTCGGAGACGAAGCGGCGGGCGATGCGGCGCCGCTCGCGCTCGCGCACGATCAGGAAAGCCAGTGCGAACGGCACGAGGACGAGGAGCCAGAGCAGCTCCGGCGCGCGGAAGGTCATGCCGGCACCTTCTGCCAGAACGTCTCGCCGCCCAGCAGCGAGAGCGAGAGGAGGGCCAGGCCGTAGGCCAGCGGCCAGACGTACAGCTCGTCGATCTTCTCCGACTTCGGCGCGGTGAGGCGCGTCTTCTCCAGCCGGTCGATGCGGTCGAGGACGGCGGACATGGCCCGCGCGTCGGTGGCCCGGAAGTACTCGCCGCCGGTGGACCTGGCGATGGCGGCCAGCGTCTTCTCATCCAGCTCGCCGCGGATGCTGGTGTAGACCGTCTCGATCTCGCCGGTGAAGGCGTTCTGCCGCTTCATCGGCAGCGGCACCGAGCCTTCGCTCCCCACGCCGATGGTGTAGATCTTGATCCCGCTCCGCGCGGCGAGCTTGGCCGCGACCACCGGATCGATGGAGCCGGAGTTGTTGACGCCGTCCGTGACCAGGATGATGACGCGGCTTCTCGCTTTCGACGTGCGCACGCGGTTGACCGCGGTGGCGATGGCGTGGCCGATCGCGGTGCCGTCGCCGTTCTCCCCCACTTCCGCCTTGTCGAGGATCGACTGGGCGATCTCCCGGTCGTACGTGACCGGCACGCGGGTGGCGGCGCGGACGCCGAAGGTGACGATGCCGATGCGGTCGTCGGTGCGGCGGTGGATGAAGTCGCCGATCAGCTCCTTGGCCACGGTGAACCGGTTCTTCGGCCGGAAATCCTCGGCCGCCATGGAGCCGGAGGCGTCGAGAGCGATGACGATGTCGATGCCGTAGCGGTCGTTCGTGGCCAGCCGCACCACTCTTTGCGGCCTGGCCAGCGCCACGATGACCAGCAGCAGCCCAAGGGTCTCCAGCAGGAAGGGCAGTCCGGCCAGCGCCACCCGGAGCCCGCTCTTGGCCGGCAGCAGGGAGAAGGAGGAGAACGCGAACGAGCCGAAGCGCGCCCGGCGGTCGCGGATGAGCAGCGCCACGCGGGCGATGACCAGCAACGCTAGGGCGAGAGCGAGCGGCGTGGCGAAGCGGGTCATGCGGCGGCCTGCTCCTCCGGCTGCGGCTCGTAGAGCGCGGGCAGCTGCAGCGCCTTCGCGCGCACCGCCTCGAAATCGGCGGCAGGCGCACCCCAGGGGGAGAACTTCTCGTAGTCGCCCTGGCGGAGGATCTCCGCGACGATGTCGCGGCCGGCGTCGAGGCGCTGCAACAGCTGGGTCGTGGTCAGCTCGTCGCCCAGGGCGAGGTAGGCGCGGGTGGCATCGGCGAGCTGGGCCCAGCGCATCGGCGTCGTGGCGTGCAGGGCCAGGACGGAGCGGCGGAACTGCTCGATGGGCGTGAGGGCGGGCGTCGCCGCGACAGCGTTGGCGCGGCGGCGGGCGAGGACGGCCACGAGCGTCCAGATCAGGGCGGCCGCGAAGGCGGCGGCGCCGATGAGGAGAAACGGCAGGCGCGGCCAGGGCGTGGGATGAGGCGGCTCCAGCGGCGCCGGATCGAGCTTGTCGTCCGGCCGGAGCACCGACTGGATGGGGATGGTCAGGCCGCGGAACGGCACGCCGCTCACCGTGCCGTGCAGTTCGATCGGGCGCGCCCGGAAGGTGCGGACCACGGCACGCGTCCCCTGCTGGGAGACGATCTCGTACTGCGGCGACTGGTCGAGCCGCACCGCTCCCTGGAACTGGATGGTGACGGGATCGCCGATCGTCGGTTTGGACGGGCTGAAGGTCGCGGTGACGGCGGCGAAGAGGAGGAGAGGGATCATCTGCGGAGAGCGCGCTCCCGGAAAAAGCGCAACAGCTCGCGATCGTACGGCATTGCCGTGGAGACGCGGAGGTGGTCGACGGCCGCGGCGCGGAAGCGGCGCTCCAGCTGCTGATGGCGCAGCCGGGCCCGGCGGGCCAGGTCCGCCCGGCGCAGGTCGACCAGGCGCGGCTCGCCGGTCTCGGCATCGATCAGGCGGGCCAGGCCGCGCGGCGGGAAATGGTCCTCGCGCGGGTCGTCGATCTGGATGGCGATCACGTCATGCCGGCGGTTCAGCCGGCGCAAGGTCTTCTCGAAGTCGAGATCGAGGAAGTCGGACAGCACGATGACCACCGCCCGCTTCGCGCTCACCCGCTCCAGGAACGCGGCGGCGTACTCCAGGTCCGCGCTCCCGGCGCAGCCGCGCATCGCCGCGTCGACCGCCGCGCGGACGATCACCTGCGCATACCCGCGCCCGCGCCGGGGCGGCAGGTAGGTGCGCACGGAGTTGGAAAAGAGCAGCAGCCCGGCCCGGTCGGAGTTCTGCACGGCGGAGAAGGCGAAGACGGCGGCCAACTCGGCGGCGATGTCGCACTTGCGCCAGTCGATGGAGCCGAAGGCCATGGAGGCGGAGATGTCGACGGCGATGAGCACGGTCAGGTCCCGCTCCTCGATGAACTCCTTCACGTGCGGCACGCCGCTGCGCGCGGTGACGTTCCAGTCGATGCTGCGGATGTCGTCCCCCGGCTGGTACTCGCGCACCTGGGAGAACTCGATGCCGCGGCCGTGGAAGGCGGAGTGGTAGTCGCCCGCGAAGCCGGCCCGGATCAGGCGGGAGCTGACGATCTCCAGGTCCAAGACCCGGCGCGCTAACGGCTCTCGGATCTGCGGTGGTTTGCGTTTGAAGAAGAGCATCGCTGTTCGAACGATGAACGATGAAGGATGAACGATGAACAAAGGCACCGGCTTGCCGCGTTCATCGTTCATCCTTCATCGTTCATCGTTCCCTCACGGGACCCTCACTGCCCCGAGGACTCCGTCGATCAGCCGGTCCGCGGTCATCCCTTCCGCCGCGGCCTCGTAGCTGAGCACGAGGCGGTGGCGCAGCACGTCATGGGCGATGGCCTTCACATCTTCCGGGATGACGAACGCGCGGCCCTGCAGGAAGGCGTGCGCCTTGGACACGTGGGCCAGGGCGAGCGTCGCGCGGGGGGAGGCGCCGAACGAGACGTGCGGCGACGGCTTGCGCGTGGCCGCGACGAGGTCGACGAGGTAGCGGCCGATGCGCTCGTCCACGTGCACCTTGGCGGCGAGGCGGGCCACCTCGTGGATCTGCTCCAGTTGCAGCACGCGCCGCGCGGCCGGACGCTCGGCCATCGGGTCGAGGTACATGCCGAGCATGCGCAGCTCCTCGTCCGCGGTCGGGTAGTCGACGTGCAGCTTCATCACGAAGCGGTCGACCTGCGCCTCCGGCAGGGCGTAGGTCCCCTCGTGCTCGATCGGATTCTGGGTGGCGATCACCACGAACGGATCGGGCAGCGCATACGAGGTGTCGCCGATGGTGACCTGCCGCTCCTGCATCGCCTCCAGCAGCGCCGACTGCACCTTGGCCGGCGCGCGGTTGATCTCGTCGGCCAGGACGAAGTTGGCGAAGATCGGCCCCAGGCGCGGCGTGAAGCTGCGGCCGGCCGGGTCGAAGATCAGCGTGCCGGTGATGTCCGCCGGCAGCAGGTCGGGGGTGAACTGGATGCGCTTGGAGGTGGCGTCGATGGCGGAGGCGAGGGTCTTGACCAGGAGCGTCTTGGCCAGCCCGGGCAGCCCTTCCACGAGCACGTGCCCGCGGATGAGCAGGGCGACGAGCAGCCGGTCGACGACCAGCGATTGCCCGACCACCACGCGCCCCACCTCCGCGCGAAGGCGGGCGAGGGTTTCGTTTGCGTCGTTTGCTGTGGCCTGTTCCATTGGCATAAGTCTATGCTGCACAAACGATGAACGATGAAAGATGAACGATGAACAAATGCAGAATGAACTCGTTCATCGTTCATCTTTCCTCGTTCATCGTTTTATATGCGCCCGAAGAAGAAATGGGGTCAGAACTTTCTGCGGAATCGCGGGGCGGTGGAGCGCATCGTCGCGGCGGTGGAGCCGCGGCCGGATGAGCTGGTGCTGGAGGTCGGGCCCGGCGAAGGCGTCCTCACCTCCCGGCTGGTGGAGCTGGGGAACGATTTCCTGGCCTGGGAGATCGACCCGGACCTGGCCGCCCGCCTCCGCGCCAAGTATGGCGACCGCATCGTGAACGCCGACGCCGTGGAGGCCCCCCTCCCGGCCCGCCCCTTCCGCGCCGTGGGCAACCTGCCGTACAACGTGGGGACGCCCATCCTGCGCCGCATCATCGCCGACCCGCACTGCCGCCGCGCGGTGTTCATGCTGCAGAAGGAAGTGGCCGACCGCCTGGTGGCCAAGCCGGGGGACGACGCGTACGGCTACCTCACCCTCTACACCCGCCTCTACGCCGCGCCGCGCACGCTGATGACGCTCGACCCGCGCTCGTTCTATCCGCCGCCGAAGGTGCGCAGCGCGGTGGTCATCCTCGATCCCGACCACAAGCCGTATGCCTCCGAGGAGCTCATCGCGCTGATCAGCGCCTCGTTCCGCATGCGGCGGAAGAAGCTGGTCAACAACCTGGCCGGCTTCCGCGGCGCCTCGCGGGAAGAGGTGCTGCGCGCCATGGCCGAGGCCGGCATCGGGGAGGGGGCGCGGGCGGAGGAACTGAGCCTGGATGAGTTCGCCCGACTCGGCGCGCATTTCGCAAAATAACTCTGCATGAAGAAGATGATGACCGCCCTGTTCCTGACCGCCCTACTGACCGTGCCTGCAGTGGCCGACGAGCAGAACCGGCAGCAGACCGAAACGCGCGTCGATCACCGTGAGACGCGCACGAAACTGCAGCAGCGCCAGATCCGCCGCGCCGCGCGCCGGCACCGCAAGACCGTGAAGAAGACGACGACCGTGGTGCAGCACAGCGAGCACCACGAAAGCGACCACCATTAGCGCTCCCAGCCGCTCTCCCCGCGCGGCGGGGAGAGGGTGGCCGAAGGCCGGGTCAGGGGTGCCGCCTTACTCCGCCTTCGTCCACCCCGCTTCATACTTCCAGGCCCGCTTCCCCACCGTTCCTTCGGCGAACCGGGTATCGACGTACTCCTCGAAGGCGATGTCCCGCTCCAGCACCCCGGTCTCCCGCATCAGGCCGACGATCAGCTCGAAGTCCTTGCGCCGGGGCGAGAGCGGCTCGTACATCACCCGGTCGTCCGGATTGAGCAGGGCCCAGCGCAGCAGGCGCG
>DASYMJ010000305.1:0-2821 GCA_036009105.1 Thermoanaerobaculia bacterium
TCCGAACGACTGCGTCTGCCAGCCGAAGGTGCTCTCGTAGAACTTCTTCATCCGGTCCCGATCCTCGTACGGCATCTCGAAATGAACCACGCTATCCATTCGCATTTCCTCCATGTCAGTACAGACTTCGAAACGTACAAGAAATCATCGGCGCCGCGAAAAAAACTACACTCCCTCCATGCCCGATTCGCCCGACAAGCCGCTCCGCGACGACGTCCACCTCCTCGGCGACCTCCTCGGCCAGACCTTGCGCGCGCAGGAAGGAACCGGGCTCTTCGAGATGGTGGAGCGCGTGCGCACGCTGGCCAAGAGCGGGCGCGGCGGCAACGGGGAGGATTTCGACCGGCTGGCGGACCTGCTGGCCGCGCGGCCGACCTCCGAGACTTTGCCGGTGGCGCGGGCGTTTGCGCATTTTCTCAGCCTGGCCAACATCGCCGAGCAGCATCACCGCGAGCGTCGCCGGCGCGACTACCAACGCGATCCCGCGACCCGGCCGCAACCGGGATCGTTCGACGAGGTGATGGGCCGGCTGCGCTCGCAGGGGATCGATGAGGAGCGGCTCTTCCAGACCGTCGCCTCGCTGCGGATCGAGCTCGTGCTGACCGCGCATCCGACGGAAGTGGTCCGCCGGACGCTGCTCCAGAAATACACCCGCATCGGCGAGCTCCTGGCCCGCCGCGATCGCGGCGACCTGACCATCGCCGAGCAACGCGAAACCGTCGAAGAGCTGCGCCGCGAGGTCACCTCCGCATGGGAGACCGACGAAGTGCGCCACACCCGTCCCACTCCGCTGGACGAGGTGAAGGGCGGCCTCTTCATCTTCGAGCAGACCGTCTGGGAGGCGCTGCCGCGCTACCTCCGCGGGCTCGACGAAGCGCTGCGCACGCACACCGGCCGCGCGCTTCCGCTCGACGCCGCGCCGATCCGCTTCGGCTCGTGGATCGGCGGCGATCGGGACGGCAATCCGAACGTCACCGCGGCCGTCACCGGCGATGCCTGCCTGCTGGCGCGCTGGGTCGCCGCCGACCTCTATCTGCACGAGCTCGAGGCGCTCCGCTCCGAGCTCTCCATGAAAGCCGGCTCCGCCGAGCTGCCCGCGGTCGAGGAGCCCTACCGCGCCGTGCTGCGGGAGGTGCGCGACCGCCTGCTCGCCGCGCGCGCCTCCATCGAAGAGGCGCTGTCCAAGGCGGACGGCTGGCGGAGCTGCGCCCTCATGGAGAGCGACGACCTGCTCGAGCCGCTCCTGCGCTGTCATCGCTCCCTGCACGAGACCGGCAACGGCATCATCGCCGACGGCCGCCTGCTCGACGTCATCCGCCGCGTCCATGCCTTCGGTCTGACCCTGGTCCGCCTCGACGTACGCCAGGACTCGGCGCGGCACACCGCGCTGCTGGACGCGATCACCCGCCAGCTCGGCCTGGGCAGCTTCGCCGAATGGAGTGAAGAGCAGCGGCAGGAGTTTCTCCTGCGCGAGCTGGCCTCGCGACGGCCGCTCATCCCGCGCGAGCTTCAGCTCGATGAAAACGCGCGGGAAGATCTGGAAACCTTCCGCGCCATCGCCGCCATCCCCCGCCCCTCCCTCGGCGCATACGTCATCACCATGGCCGGCAATCCGTCCGACGTCCTGGCCGTGGCCCTGCTGCAGAAGGAGACGGCGATTGCCGAGCCGCTGCGCATCGTGCCGCTGTTCGAGACCATCGCCGATCTCCGCCGCGCCGGCACGACGATGACCAAGCTGCTGGACATCGACTGGTATCGCGCGGCCATCGACGGGCGGCAGGAAGTGATGGTCGGCTACTCCGACTCCTCCAAGGACTCGGGCCGCTTCACCGCCGCCTGGGAGCTGTTCCAGGCGCAGGAGCAGCTCGTGGCCGCCTGCCGCGCGGCCGGCGTGGAGTTGACGCTCTTCCACGGCCGCGGTGGCAGCGTCGGGCGCGGAGGGGGGCCGACGTATCTGGCCATCGGCTCGCAGCCGCCCGGATCGGTGGAGGGACGCCTGCGCGTGACCGTGCAGGGGGAAATGATCCAGGCCGAGTTCGGGCTGGTGGGCATCGCGCTGCGGACGCTGGAGGTCTACACCACCGCCACCCTGGACGCGACGCTCGCGCCGTCGCCGCCGCCGCGCGAGGAGTGGCGCACGGCGATGCAGCGGATGTCGGACGCCGCGGCGCGCGGCTATCGCGCCGTGGTGTACGAGACGCCGCGCTTCGTCGACTACTTCCGGGCCGCGACTCCGGAGGTGGAGCTCGGCGAGATCAACATCGGCAGCCGCCCGGCGCGCCGCGGCGCCGGCAAGTCCGGCGTGGAGTCGCTGCGCGCGATTCCCTGGCAGTTCGCCTGGACGCAGAACCGCCTGCTCCTCCCCTCCTGGCTCGGCGTGGACGATGCCCTGGAGGCCGCCGACCCGGCCACGCTGACGGCGATGCTGCAGGAGTGGCCGTTCTTCCGCTCGACGATCGAGCTGCTGGAGATGGTCCTGGCCAAGGCGGAGGCGCGGATCGCCGCCTACTACGACCGCCTGCTCGTCCCGGACGATCTGCGCGACCTCGGCGACTCTCTCCGCGCCCGCCTGCTGCGCACGGTCGCACTGGTCCAGCGCGTAACCGGGCACGAACGCCTGCTGGAGACCAACCACGCCCTGCGCCGCTCCATCGACGTGCGCAATCCATATGTCGATCCGATCAACGTCGTGCAGGCGGAGATCCTCCGCCGCCTGCGCCGGGCGCCGGACCACGCGTTGCGCGACGCGTTCATCGTGACCGTGAATGGGATCGCGGCGGGCATGCGCAACACGGGGTGAGACGCGCGGCGCGCCGCTGAG
>DASYMJ010000306.1:0-3766 GCA_036009105.1 Thermoanaerobaculia bacterium
GTGCCGTTCGTGATGCAGATGGTGCGGACGAACATCGCCGTCTACATGCACGCGCAGACCACCTCCATGGTCGTCCCCTTCGACACCGCCGCGGAGGACAGCCCGCCCCGCCGCGGCCTGCGCATCGTGGAGAGCTACTTCCGCCGCGCGAAGGCGGCGGGCGTGGTGCGCGTCGACAATCCGCGCGCGGCGGCGCTGCTCTTCATGGGCTCCCTGCAGTCCTACGTCTTCCTGCATCACGTGGTCAACGTGCAGCCGGTGCATCCGCTGGCGGACTACATCGACGCGCTCCTCGATCTCTGGAGCCACGGAGGTATTTGTGCAATCGAACCTGAAAAAGCTCGCCGTGCTGGTCGTGGTCGCGGCCGTCGCGGTGGCGCTCCTGCTCTACCTGCGCCAGAGCCGGAAGCCGCGCGAGCTCGTCCTGGCCGGAACGCTGGAGGCGCGGACGGTGAACGTCGGGTCGCTCGTCGGCGGCCGCGTGACCCGCGTCCTCGCCGATGAAGGCGGCATCGTCGCTCCCGGCCAGCTCCTCCTCACGCTCGAGACCGACACCGTCGACCGCCAGCTCGCCGAGCAGCAGGCCGCGATCGAGTCCGCGCGCGCGGCGCTGGCCAAGGGGCTGGCCGGCCCGCGTCCGGAGGAGATCGCCAAGGCGGCCGAGATCGCGGCGAACCAGGAGCGCGAGCGCAGACGGATGCTGTCGCTCTTCCAATACGGCATCGTGGCGAAGCAGCTTTATGAAGACGCCGCCACCAAGGCGAAGACGGCGAACGAAGACCTCGAGCTCCTGCGGAAAGGCACGCGCGCGGAGGACATCGCCGCGGCGCGGGCGCAGGTCGAGCAGCAGCAGCGCCGCCTCCAGTCGCTGATGAAGCAGCGCGCCGAGACGAGCGTCAGCTCGCCCGTCGCCGGCGTCGTGCAGTCTTACCCCCTCCGCCCCGGCGATCTCGTGAAGCCGAGCGAGACGGTGGCCGAGATCCTGGAGAACGGCCAGCTCTGGGTCCGCGTCTTCGTCCCCGAAACGCTCCTCGGGCTGGTGCGGGTCGGGATGCCAGTGCGCGTCCGCGTCGACACGTTCCCGAACGACTGGTTCCCCGGCCGCGTCGCCGCCGTGAGCAGCCAGGCCGAGTACACCCCGCGCAACGTGCAGACCCGCTCGCAGCGCGCGGAGCAGGTCTTCGGCGTCAAAGTGCTCGTCGATCCCAACCCGCGCCTCAAGGCCGGCATGGCCGCCGAAGTCGACCTCGGCGTGCAAGGGCGGTTCGACTGATGAGCGCCGAGATCGGCATCGACGTCCAGGGCGTGACCAGGGACTTCGGCAAGTTCCGCGCATTGGACGAGGTCACGCTGCAGGTCCCCCGCGGCGAGATCTTCGGCCTGCTGGGGCCGAACGGCTCCGGCAAGTCGACCCTCATCCGCATCCTCTGCGGCCTGCTCAAGCCGACCGCCGGCCGGGCCAGCGTCGACGGACTCGACGTCGCCACCCAGGGGGAGCTCGTGCGCCAGCACATCGGCTACGTCTCGCAGGCCTTCTCGCTTTATCGCGATCTGACCGTGAACGAGAACCTCGACTTCTTCAGCTCCATCTACCGCCTGCGCGGCGAGGAGCGGAAGCAGCGGAAGGAGTGGGCCATCGACCTCACGCACATCGGCCCCTACCGCGACCGCCTGGCCGGCAAGCTCTCCGGCGGCTGGAAGCAGCGCCTCGCCCTCGCCGCGGCGCTGATGCACCAGCCGCGCGTGCTCTTCCTGGACGAGCCGACGGCCGGAATCGATCCGGTCGCGCGCCGCGAGCTGTGGGACCTGCTCTTCGGCCTGGCCGCGAACGGCGTCACCATGTTCGTCACCACGCACTACATGGACGAGGCGGAACGCTGCGGCACCGTGGCCTATCTCTATCTCTCCAAGCTGATCGTGAGCGGCCATCCCGATGCGCTCAAGCGGCTGCCGGAGGTGACGCCGCAAGGCACCCGCCGCGTGCAGGCGGAGGGCTCCGAAGGAGTCGCGGCGCTGATGAAGTCCGCGCGCGAGCTGCCGTATGTCCATGCGGCGACGATCTTCGGTACCTCGCTCCATCTACTGGTGGACGCCAGCATTGCGAACGACCAGCTGGAGCGCGACCTCGGCCAGGTCAAAGTGAGCCAGATCGAGCCGTCGCTGGAAGACGTCTTCGTCCGCCTCACCGAAACGCGGGGCAGAGAAGTGGAAGCGGCGCGCGTGGAGGCGATGTCATGAGCGGATTCTGGGCCGTGCTGCGCAAGGAGTTGACCCAGATGGCGCGCGATCGCGCGACCGTGTTCTTCGCCCTCCTCATCCCCGTCTTCGAGCTGATCCTCTTCGGCGTCATCGACATGAACGCGAAGAACATCCCCACCACCATCTTCGACCAGAGCCGCACGCAGGAGAGCCGCCGTCTCGCCGCCGAGCTGGAGGCCACCGGCTATCTGAAGCTCGTCGGCGAGGCGCGCTCGCGGGCCGAGCTGCAGCAGGCGATCGTCGCCGGCCGGGCGCAGGTCGGCGTGGAGATTCCGCCCGACTACGCGCGCAACCTGGCCGGCGGACGCCGCGCGAATGTGCTGGTCGTCATCGACGGCTCCGACTCCACCGTCGCCACCCAGGCGCTCGCCGCGGCGAACGGGGTGATCCTCAACGAGGGCCTGCAGCGCCTCCTCCAGCAGGCGGACGTGCAGCAGCCGATCGAGGTGCATCCGGTGATGCTCTTCAACCCCGACATGCGCAGCGCGAACCTGCTCATCCCCGGCCTGATCGCCATCCTGCTCGCCTTCTCCGGCACGATCCTCTCCGCCTTCGCCATCGTGAAGGAGCGCGAACGGGGCACGCTGGAGCAGCTGATGGTCACCCCCGTCTCGCCGCTCGCCGTCGTCCTCGGCAAGATCATCCCCTACCTCGGTCTCGCCTACGTGGAGCTGCTGCTGGTGCTGATCCTGATGCGCTTCGGCTTCCGTGTCCCCATCCTGGGCAGCCTGACCCTGCTGCTCCTGCTGTCGTCCGTCTACCTGCTCGCGCTGCTCTCGTTCGGCCTCTTGATCTCCTCGCGCGCGTCGTCGCAGATGGAAGCCATGCAGCAGGCCATGGGCATCATGCTGCCTTCGGTCCTGCTCTCCGGCTACGTCTTCCCCCTCTCCGCCCTTCCCACGCCGTTGCGCGTCTTCGCCCATCTGCTACCCGCGACGCACTTCATCAAGATCGCCCGCGGCATCGTCATCCGCGGCGCGACGTTCGGCGATCTCTGGCAACCGGTCGTCGCGCTGCTCGCCATCTCGACGGTGCTCATCGCGCTCAGCGCGCGGGCCTTCCAGAAGACGGTGAGTTGAAGAGAGCACGCGGGCCTTCCGCCCGGCGGACACATGCCATGGTGTCATTTTGTGCGCGACGGCTAAGCCGAGGGTTTTCCTCGGCTTACGTGCGTTATAATACGCATCACGGCGATGAAGGAAATGTTCCCGTTCAACGCGGTCTATGTGGAGGGTGATGACGGATTCGTCATTGCTTACATCAAAGAGCTTCCCGGAGCGCACGCGCAGGGCCAGACTATTGACGAGGCACGGCGCAAGCTGGACCAGTCCATCGCTCTGGTCCTGGCCGAGAACGACGCGCTCAACCAGCGGACTTTCGGGCGCGCCCGCGTGCTGCACCGCGAGAAGCACCCCTACGGGGCTTGAGCCGCTTCGGATACGGAATGTCGAGCCGATCGCAGATCGATCGAACCATCAGCTCGTCCAGCACAGGCTCGATCGGAACG
>DASYMJ010000307.1:0-25256 GCA_036009105.1 Thermoanaerobaculia bacterium
GCCGGCATCGGCCGCGCCACGGTGGAGCGCTTCGAAGCAGAGGGGGCGAAGGTCATCGTGTGGGATGTGCCGGCCATCGACGTGACGAAGGCGGAAGTCGTCGGCGCGGCGGTGGAAGACGTCATCAGGCAGCACGGCCGCATCGATGTGCTGGTCAACAACGCCGGCATCGTGCGCGACGCGCAGCTCGTGAAGTGGAAGGACGGCGCGGTCGTCTCGCAGATGGACGACGCGACGTTCGACGCCGTGATCAACGTCAACCTCAAGGGCGTCTTCCTCTGCACGCGCGCCGTGGCGCCGCACATGATCCGCGCCGGGCGCGGCGTCATCCTCAACGCCTCTTCGGTGGTCGGCCTGTACGGCAACTTCGGGCAGACCAATTACGCCGCCACGAAGGCGGGCGTCATCAGCTTCACCAAGACGTGGGCGCGCGAGCTGGGGCGTTACGGCATCCGGGTCAACGCCGTCGCGCCGGGCTTCATCGCCACGGACATGGTCAAGGCGATGCCGCAGAAGGTGCTGGACGGGATGGCGGCCAAGACGCCGCTCAACCTGCTCGGCGAGCCGATGGACATCGCGAACGCGTACGCCTGGCTGGCCAGCGATGCCGCGAAGTTCGTCAGCGGCGCGGTGCTCTCGGTGGATGGGGGACTCGTTCTTGGGACTTAACGGATACGCCAGCCTCGTCTCCACCGGCTCGTTCGTCCCGCCGGTGGAGATCACGAACGACATGTTGCGCAAGCGGTTCGCCGCCACCGCGCCGGAGTTCGTGGACAAGATGGAAGCTTCGAGCGGGATCCGCTCGCGCTGGTATGCCCCGGAGGATTGGGCGACCTCGGACCTGGCCCTGCGGGCGGCCGAACAGGCGCTGGAGCGCGCGGGCAAGAGCGCCGAAGAGCTCGACCTGATCATCCTCGGCACCGACTCGCCGGACTACATCACGCCCGCTACATCCGTCGTGCTGCAGTCGAAGCTCGGCGCGAAGAACGCCGGCACGTTCGACGTCGGTTGCGCTTGCGCCTCGTTCCCCACGGCGATCTCGAACGCGGCCGGTTTGATGGCCACGAATCGCGGGCTGAAGACCGTGCTCGTGGTCGGCGTCTACATGATGCACAAGCTCGCGAAGCCCGACGACCCGATGGTCTTCTTCTATGGAGACGGCGCGGGGGCGGCGGTGCTGGAGCGGAGCGAAGAGCCGGGGTTCATCGCCGCCGCGTTCCGCGCGGACGGCTCGTATCACCGCAACTGGCTGATCCAGTCCGGCGGCACGGTCGAGCCGGCGAGCTGCGAAGCGGTGACCGGCGGCCGCACCATGGTCAGGATGGTGGAGCGCTATCCGCCGGAGATCAACAACACCGGCTGGCCCCGCATCGTCCGCGACGTGGCGGAGAACGGCGGCTTCGCCGTCAGCGACATCGATTTCCTGATCTTCACCCAGGTGCGCAAGCCGACCATCGAGCTGGTGATGCAGGACCTGGGGCTGCCGATGGAAAAGACGCACACCATCATGGAGACGGTCGGCTACACCGGCTCGGCGTGCATCCCCATGGCGCTCGACTCGGCGCTGCGGGAGCAGAAGATCAAGCCGGGCGATCTCGTCGTTCTGATCGGCTCGGGCGTAGGCTACAACCAGGCCGCGGCGGCGTTCCGCATGCCGCGTTTGGAGAAGAGGCTCTTTGGCTGACCCGGCGCATCCCGCAGATCCCGCGCAGAACTTCATCGCCTGGACGCGCGGCGAGCTGCTGCGCGCGGGGCTGGAGCGCGCCCAAAGGGACGGCCAGGTGTTCTTCCGCGGCGGCAGCGGCGAGGAGACGGTCGTGCTGCTCCATGGTGTGAATGATCAGGCCGGGACGTGGGCCTCGATCGTCCCGCAATTGACCGGCTTCCGCTTGCTCGTTCCCGATCTGGCCGGTCACGGCGAGAGCGCGCCGCGGGAAGGGCCGCTGCCGATGGAGACGATCCTGGCCGGCCTGCAGGCGATGGTGGAAGGGATCGATCGCTTCACGCTGGTCGGCAACTCGATGGGCGGCTGGGTGGCGATGCTCTACGCGCTCGCCCATCCGGAGCGGGTGGAGCGGCTGATCCTCGAAGATGCGAGCGGCATGGCCTGGCCGCTGAGCGTCCCGCTCTTCCCGCAGAACCGCGAGGAGGCGATCACCTGTCTGCGCGCGGTGCACGGGCCGGCGGTGGAGCTGGCGGAGTGGATGATCGAGGCGATGCTGCAGCGCGCCATCTCCGCACCGGCCACGCGCGTGGTGCAGGCCGGCCTGATGGCGCACCTGCTCGACGGCCGCCTGCAGGACCTGCAACTCCCGACCACCTTGATCTGGGGCCGCGACGACGGCCTGCTGCCCCTGTCGTACGCAGAGACTTTGCAGAAGCGGATCGCCGGCTCGACGCTGCACGTGCTCGACGGCGCCGCGCACATCCCCCACCGCCAGCAGCCGGAGCGATTCCTCACATGTTTGCTGGAGACCTTCTCCGCGAGCGCGCCCGCGTAACGCCGGACCGCCTCGCGCTCGTCTCGGTCGAGACCGGCGAGCGCCTCACCTACGCAGATCTCGACGCGCGCTGCGATTCCGCCGCCGCTTACCTCGCTGGTTGCGGCATCTCGGCTGGCGACCGTTTCGGATTGCTCGCCCACAACTGCGTGGAGTTCATCGCGCTCTTCTTCGCCGCCGGACGGGTAAGGGCGATCGTGGTGCCGCTCTCCACGCGCGCGACGGAGCACGAACTGCGCGGCATTGCCGCCGACTGCGCGATGAAGGCGCTGTTCGCCGGCCCCGAATTCACTGTGGACCTGGGCATACCGCGCCACGATGTAGGGCCGGCTCTCCAGCCGGCCCGGACCGGCTGGAGAGCCGGTCCTACATCGGCCGAACAGCCCTATTGCCTCCTCTACACCAGCGGCACCACCGGCAAGCCGAAGGGCGTCATCATTCCCAGGCGGCAGCTCTACTGGAACGGCTACAACACCGCGCTGAACTGGGACCTACGCGCGGACGACGTCAGCCCCATCTTCACCCCGCTTTACCACGCCGGCGGCCTCGCGGCGTTCCTCATCCCCATCTTCTGCGCGGGCGGCGCGATGGTCCTGCATCGCGCGTTCAACGCGTCCGAGGTCTGGCGCACGATTCAGGAGGAACGCTGCACGGTCGTCCTCGGCGTCCCGACCAGCTGGAAGATGCTGCTGGATGCGCCGGAGCTCGCGGGCGCCGACCTCTCGCACGTGCGCTGGTTCATCAGCGGCGGTGCGCCGCTGCCGGCGTACATTATCGAGGCGTACCAGCAGCGCGGCGTCCCGATGAAGCAGGGCTTCGGCATGACCGAAGTCGGCGTCAACTGCTTCACCATGACCGTCGAGGAGTCGTACCGGAAAGCGGGGTCCATCGGCCGCCCGATGCTTTTCACCGAGGTGCTCGTCGTCGATGCGGATGGACGGGAGCTGCCGCATGGCGAGGTGGGGGAGATGTGGATCCGCGGCCCGCACGTCTCGAACGGCTACTGGAACAACGAAGAGGCGACGCGCGCCGCGTATGCATCCGACGGCTGGTTCAAGACGGGCGATCTGGCGCGGCGGGACGAGGAAGGCTTCTTCTACATCGCCGGACGGCGCAAGGAGATGTTCATCAGCGGCGGCGTCAACGTCTATCCGGCGGAGATCGAGGCCGAGCTGGTCTCCCATCCGCTGGTTGCGGACGCCGCGGTGGTGCCGGTCCCGGATGCGACGTGGGGCGAAGTCGGCGTCGCATTCGTGGTCGCGCGCGTGGGTTGCGAGGAGCTCGACGCATACCTCTCCTCGCGCCTGTCCAAGTACAAACTGCCGAAGCAATACATCTTCCTCGAAGCGTTGCCGCGCACGCCGTATGGAAAAGTGGAGAAGCACCGGCTCTCGGATATGCTGAACAGCTGATGCAGCAGGAAGAACGATCCGAGCGCAGCCGGTCGCAGATCCTCGACGCCGCCCTGCGTCTCTTCGCCCATCGCGGCTACGGCGCCACGAGCGTGCGCGACATCGCCGAGGAGGCGAAGGTCTCGAAGGGAAACGTCTATCACCACTTTCCGGACAAGGAAGCGATCTTCCGCGCGCTGCTCGACCAGTACTTCCAGTCGATGTCGCTGCCGGAGTTCCCGTTCAACCGCGCGCTGGCCAACGGCACGTTCCCGGAGAACCTCGAGCAGCTCGGCCTCGCCGCGCGCGACACGGTGCACCAGTACCGCGACTACGTGGCGCTGATCTACGTCGACGTGGTGGAGTTCGACGGCTCCCACATCCGCAAGTTCTACGAGAACATGGCCCAGCGCTTCGAGTCGTTCATGAAGGCGCACGGCATGGAGGAGGAGCTGCGCCACAAGCTGCAGGACGGCCTCTCCCCCACCTCCGCGGTCATGCTCGCTACGCGCATCTTCTACAACTACTTCTCCGTGGAGATCCTCTTTGGCGTGCGCGACCACTTCGGCAAGGAGACGGACGAGGTGGTGGGGGAGATCTCTCGCATCCTGCGGAACGGGATGCTGCGGAGTGAGTGTTAATATTTTTGAATGATCAAGCGCACGATCAAGCCGGCCGCGGGGACGAGTCGGATCACGCCGGAAGAGGCGCTGGAATGGGCTCGCTACGCCCGCCGGGTTCGTGAGGCGCGGGAACAACGGGCCAAGGAACGGCTGAAGCGCGCCAGGCAACGCGCGGCCGCGGCGAAAAAACGCTGACGCATGGCGTCGTACGAGGATAGCGTCTTCATCAACGTACCGTTTGATGCCCGGTACGTCCGGCTGTCGAACGCGATCATTTTCGCCGTCCACGACTGCGGCTTCGTCGCGCGGTCAGCGCTCGAGGCGCAGGACAGCGGTCAGGCGCGAGTCGAGAAGATTCTCGACATCATCGAGCAGTCGAAGTTCGGCATTCACGACATCTCGCGAGCAGGAATCGACCGGAACACGAAACTGGCGCGATTCAACATGCCTCTCGAGCTCGGATTCTTCCTCGGTGCAAAGCGCTACGGCTCCGAACGGGATCGCCAGAAACGCTGCCTGATTCTTGATCGCGAACGGTACCGTTATCGCAACTTCTGTTCGGATATCGCGGGTCAGGACATTCGAGCGCACAACGACGAGCCGAACGAGGCGATCCGTGCGGTGCGCGACTGGCTGAGCAACCAGCGAAGCGGCGTACTCATACCTGGCGGTAAGACGATCTCCGAGCGCTATGGGCTTTTTCGCGCCGATCTCCCGCTGCGTGCCGGCCGCGCCAGGCTCGATCACCGCGAGCTGACATTCGGCGACTACACGCGCATGATAGTGGCTTGGCTTGCTTCGAACCCATGGTGAACCCATGCGCACCTCCCTCCTCCTCGCCTCCCTCCTCTGCGCCACCGTCCTCGCGGCGCAAGTAAAGGAGACCGTCACCGTTACGCTGGTGGAGGTGCCGGTCACCGTCGTCGATCGGGACGGCAATCCGGTGCGGGGGCTCACCGCGGCGAACTTCGAGTTGACGGATGACGGGGCGAAGCGAGCCATCAGCGCGTTCGACGCCATCGACTTTGCGTCGAAGGAGTCGGTGCGCGGCATCTCGCCGCTGAACCCGGCCGGGCGGCGCAACTTCATGCTGTTGTTCGACCTCTCCTTCTCGTCGCCGACGTCGATCGCGAAGGCGCAGCAGGCGGCGAGAGACTTCGTCAAATTCGCCGTGCAGAACCGCGATCTGGTGGCCGTCGGCACGATCGACGTCGACCGTGGCTTTCGGCTGCTCACCGCGTTCACCACCGACCGTGGGCTGGTGCTCCAGGCGATCGGCGATCCGCGCTCGTTCCAGGGGAGCGATCCGCTGCAGATCGCGGGCAGCGCCATCCCGGTGCTGACCGAGATGCGGCCGGCGGGGGAGGGGGCCAGGTCGGAGGCGGAGGAGAACCTGCGCGACGTGGCGCGGCAGGCGGCGCGGCTCGATGACGCGTTCAACCGGCAGCGCATCGACAAGGAGCTGAACATGCTGGGCGGCCTGGCCAGGACGTTGCGCAGCGTCGCCGGGCGCAAGCAGGTCGTGCTGCTCTCCGAGGGGTTCGATGCGCGGCTCGTGGCGGGGCGCGATGCGAAGCCGAGCGCCGAGCAGGCGCGCGAGAACGACATGGCCGCCTCCGGGGAGATCTGGAACATCGATGGGGACAGCCGCTTCGGCAGCGCCGGCAGCCTCTCCAACATCAGCCGCATGGCCGACTTCTTCCGCCGGTCGGACGTGGTGCTGCACGCCATCGACATCCAGGGCTTGCGCGTGCAGAACGACCTGCAGAAGGGCGCGCAGGCGAAGTCGAACGAGGCGCTCTACCTCCTGGCCAACCCCACCGGCGGCGAAGTCTTCCGCAACGCGAACGACCTCACCGACGACTTCAACCGCATGCTGCGCCGCCAGGAAGTGGTCTACATCCTCGGCTTCCAGGCGCCGTCCGGGAACGCGGGCAAGTTCCACGACCTCAAGGTGCGCCTCGTCAAAGCCCCGAGCGGCGCACGCATCCAGCACCGCCTCGGCTACTACGAAGCCGGCAGCGAGTCGGCGCTGGAGCGCTCGCTGACCACCGCGGAAGTGATCCTCAACGACATCCCGCAGGAGGACGTCCGCCTCCACGCGCTCGCGACGCCCTTCCCCACGACCTCCAGGAAGTGGCAGGTGCCGGTCGTGCTGGAGATCGATGGCGCCGGCCTGCTGAAAGGCGCGAAAGGGAAGCTCGTGACGGCGGAGGTCTTCGTCTACGCGTTCGACGGAGAGGGGACCGTGCGCGACTCGCTCTTCCAGCGCATGAGTCTCGAGCTCGACAAAGTGGGTGACAAGCTGCGCGCCGGCGGCATCCGCTACTACGGCACGCTGGCCCTCGGCGAAGGCAGGTACGCCGTGCGCAGCCTGGTGCGCATTGCGGAGAACGATCGCAAAGGCTACGTGCGGACGGACGTCGTGGTGCCGTTCGGCAACGACGTCATGGTCTCGGCGCCGGTCTACCTGGCCGAAGGCGGGCAGTGGCTGATGGTGAAGGGCGCCTCGCACGACGAGACGAAGGCCGCCTATCCGTTCGAGATCCATGGCGACACGTTCATCCCCACGGCCGTGCCGCAGCGCCAGTTCGCGGTCTTCGTCCATCACCTCGAGCCGGACGAGGTGGCGTTCACGACCACCCCCGACGCGCAGCTGCTGGCGAAGGAGAAGATGGACGGCGGCACGAAGCTGGTGTTCGCCTCCGCCGCCCCCACGGCGGTCAACGTCAGCGTGACGAAGAAGTGATCACCAGCCCAGCACGTACGCGAACACGAGCGGCGCCACGATCGATGCATCCGACTCGATGATGTGCTTCGGCGTGTCGATGCCGAGCTTCCCCCAGGTGATCTTCTCGTTCGGCACGGCGCCGGAGTACGAGCCGTAGCTGGTGGTCGAGTCGCTGATCTGGCAGAAGTAGCCCCACAGCGGGATCTCCGGACGCTGCAGGTCCTGATGGAGCATGGGGACGACGCAGATGGGGAAGTCGCCGGCGATGCCGCCGCCGATCTGGAAGAAGCCGATGGACGCCTGCTCGCTGGTCTTCGTGTAGTAGTCGGCCAGCTCGATCATGTACTCGATGCCGGTGCGCACGGTGTGCACGTTCTTCACCTCGCCGCTGATGCAGTGGCCGGAGTACATGTTGCCAAGAGTGGAGTCCTCCCAGCCGGGGACGAACATGGGGAGGTTCTTCTCCGCGGCGGCGATCATCCAGGAGCTCTTCGGATCGATCTGGTAGTACTGGCTGATGGAGCCGTCGCGCAGGATCTCGTACATGAACTGATGGGGGAAGAGGTGCACGCCGGCCTGGTCCTTCTCCACCCAGTGCCTGAGCACCGCCGCCTCGATGCGGCGCATCGCCTCCCCTTCCGGGATGCAGGTGTCGGTGACGCGGTTCATGTGCCGCTCGAGCAGCGCCTGCTCGTCCTGCGCGGAGAGCTGGCGGTAGTGCGGCACGCGCTCGTAGTGGTCGTGCGCCACGAGGTTGAAGATGTCTTCCTCCAGGTTCGCGCCGGTGCAGCTGATGGCGTGCACCTTGTCCTGGCGGATCATCTCGGCGAGGGAGAGCCCGATCTCGGCGGTGGACATGGCGCCGGCGAGCGTGACCAGCATCTTGTTGCCCGCGGCGAGGTGCTGGTTGTAGTCCTCCGCCGCCGCGACGAGCGCGGCGGCGTTGAAGTGACGGTAGTGATGTTTGATGAATTCAGTGATCGGTCCGGCCATGGCGGCGCATCGTACAACGGCGCTAGGGCTTCGTCACCGTCACGGTCGTGCGCGCGGTGGCCGGCGTGCCGGTGTCGTCCGTGGCGTCGACGGTCAGCTGCGCTTCGACGTTGCCGAAGAGGCGGTCATCGGTGACGGAGTGGCGCTGGGAGAAGCGGTAGCGGAGCTCGCCGTTGGCGGGGATCGATGTCTGGAAGCCGAGGCTCTGGATCTTCGCCGCGTCGTAGCTTTCCTGGGCCACGCGGATCGAGCCGAGGGCGAGGACGTCGGCGCTGACCCGGTTGACGGTCACCGGATGGCCGCCCGTCTCCCGCACCACGACCTCGAAGGGGAACTCGTAGCGGTCGCCGCCGACATTATTGGCCACGATCGGGTTGGGGATCACCTGGATGGAGATCGCGCCGTGGCCGGGCTGGGCGGTGGAGCGTTGAGAAGTGCCGCCGCCGCCCGCGCAGGCGGCGACGGCCCCCAGGAGAAGAAGGAATGTGAAGCGTTTCACCACGCCAGACGCACTGCATCGAGCTTGCCAGGGACGTTCATTTCGTGCGCTGCAGGTCGACGTGGGCGTGGACCATCCTGTTTCCGGGCAGCATGAACATCCAGTCCTCGGCGTGATGGTCGGCATCGATGAACGTGATCACCGTGTGGTGCATGTGTCCGTACTTCGTGCTGCCGGCCACGTCGAGGAAGTCGAACTCCAGCGCCTTTCCGTCCGCCAGCGGTTTCGCGGTCATGCGAGGCCGGTTCCCCGCGTCGCAGTAATGCGTCAGCAGCAGGCGGTCGCCGTCCAGATAGAACATGGTGATCGGATCGTCCGGCTGTCCGCCTCCCGTCATCTCGTGCATGAGCGTGTTGCCCATGGACGTAACGCGCAGGGAGACGCGCATGGTCTGGCCTTCGATCTCCGGCTGCTTCGGGCTGGTCGTGATCGGGCCTTCCCAGGTACCGGCCAGAGTCTTCAGCTTTTCGAAGGACTTCTGCGGACCGGACTGGGCGAAGGCCGCGGTGGCGAGCGACATGAGCAAAAGAAAATGTTTCATAGGGTCAGCAAAGTAGGTCCGCCGCCATGCGTGGGGACGATGCCTGCGACGAACGGCGCTCCGGTGCGACGAAGCGCCGCTACATCTGACGGAAGAGGTGGAGGTAGCTGCGGCTGACGGGCAGCACCTCTTTGCGTCCCTTCAGATGGATCTCGGCCGTCTCGTTGTCGAGCCGCCGGACATGGCTGATCACGGCCAGGTTGACCACGACCGAGCGATGCACCTGCGCGAACCGCGCCGGATCGAGCTGCGCGACGAGCTCCTTCAGCGCGATGCGAACCACCGCCTCCGCCGCCTGGCCGCCCTCGCCCCGCCAGGCGACCAGCGTGTATTTGGCGTCCGAGCGGAGGTAGTCGATATCCTCCACCGCGATCAGGCGCACGGTCTGCCCGACCTGCGCGCGAAGCCAGCGCAGCGGCGCCGGCGAGCGCATCTGCGCGAGCTGCGCCGTGAGCTGTTCCAGCAGCGCCTCCGTATTCACCGCCGGCCTCGCGGCCTGCAGCCGCTCCTTGAGGCGAGCCACGGTTTCGGCCAGCCGCGCCGGCTCTACTGGCTTGAGCAGGTAATCGAGCACGCCCTGCGCGAAGGCCTGCACGGCGTAGTGGTCGTACGCGGTGACGAACACCAGATGGGCGCGACGGCCGATGTGGTTCGCCGCGTCCATGCCGGAGAGACCCGGCATGTGGACGTCGAGGAAGCAGACGTCCGGCCGCCGCGCTTCGAAGAGGCTGATGGCCTCGCGGCCGTTGCGCGCCTGGGCGATGACGTCGAGCTCCGGCCAAGCCTGCCCGAGCTGCCGGGCCAGCGCTTCGCGGAGCAGCGGCTCATCGTCGGCGATCAACGCGGTCGGACGCATCACGCCGCAGGAAGCTCCACCTCGGCGAGAACGCCGCCGGGCTCCCGTGCGGTCACGCGCAGTTGCGCATCGCCGCCGAAGCTCAGTTGCAGACGCTCGCGCAGGGTCGCCAGGCCCGTTCCCAGTCCCTGATCCGTCTGGCGCAGTCCGACGCCGCTGTCGCTGACGCGGATCAGGCAGCGGCTGCCGCGCCGTTGCACGTGAACCTCGATCCGGCCTCCTTCTTCACTCGGGTCGATGCCGTGGCGTACGGCGTTCTCCACGAGCGTCAGCAGCGTCGTCGGCGGGCAGCGCAGCGCGAGCGCCGATTCGTCCACGTGCAGCTCGAAGGTCAGCCGGTCGGGCATGCGCATGTGCATCAGCTCGAGATATGCCTCGACCAGCTGCAATTCGCGGCCGAGGGTTGCGGCGGGCTCGTGAAGAAGCGGGACGGCGGCGCGGAGATAGCCGATGAGACTCCGCAGCACCGCGGAAGCTTGCGGTGAGCCGGCGTCGACGAGCGCCTGGATATTGGCCAGCGTGTTGAACAAAAAGTGCGGTGCGACCTGCGCCTGCAACAGGTGCAGACGGGCGTTGCTCCGCTCCAGCTCGAAGGCGAGCGCCTGATGGCGGGCCAAAGCGTCTTTCTGGCGCACCAGCGCCGCCAGGGCGGCCCATGGCGCCACGAGCAGTGAGAAGACGGCCAGCGCCAGGAAGCCCTCCAGCCGGTCCTTGTCCTGCCAGAACGGCGGCGCGCCCGATTCCGTGGAGATCAGGTAGATGGCGAATGTGGCGAGCGGCATCGCCACCGCGACGCCCACCACCTGCAACACCCAGCGGGCGAGCCAGGCCGGCAGCCGCTTCGGCCACCACTCCAGGAGGCTGTACATCAGCAGCGCGATCAGCCCCAGGGCCACGGTGCGGATCAGCAGCGAGGCCGTGCTCGACTTCCAGCCGAGAGCGAGCAGGAGGCCGAGAACGATGGAAAGGGCCAGCGCGAAGCCCACACGCCGCATCGCGGGAGCGGCAGATTCGAGCATGGCGCGAGGATACTCGCATCGCGCCATGCCCGCTGCCCGCCAGGCTAGTGCGTCATGCCGCCCATGTCATGCAACGTCACCACGCCGCACGCGATGCGCGCGCCGGCGTTGCCGCTCGGCTGCGTGGTCAGGTCATCCGCATTCGCGTGCAGGATCACGGCATGGCCGGCGACCGAGGTCGGGCCGGCGGCGACCGTGATCGCGCGGGTCGTAAAGTGAGCGTGCACGTCGCCGTTGGCATCCGCCGTCACGTTGCCGAAGTCGCCGGCGTGATGCGACGAAGCCTCGGGCGCGCCGTGCGGCATGTTCGTCGGGTTGTAGTGGCCGCCGGCGGCGTTGCCGTTGTCGCCGCAGTCGCCCTTGTCGTGGACGTGGAAGCCGTGCGTGCCGGCCGGGACGCCGGTGAGGTCGGCCTGCACGTCGACCGAGCCGTCCGCGAGCTGCTGGAAGTGCACCATCCCCTGCGCCGTCGACGCGGACGCGGAGGGGGCGAGCATGGTCATGGCCATCGGGCCACCACCGCTGCTCGTCGAGCTGGCGCATGCCGCCATGAGCGCCAGAGACATCAGGACCACCAGGGGCACCAGGACTTTCTTCATCGTTCCTCCAATCGTGGTTTCAGAATGACCGTAACTTTCATCCCCTTTTTCGGGAGCTTGTCCGGGTTCGATGTGTAGACCGGGCCGTCGCGTACCCAGTCGCGGATGGGGTGGGCGTGATTGCCCACCGCGCCGCCGGGACAGGAGTAGAGGCAAACAATGCACCCGGATTGGAAGTCCTTCTGGAACCGCTCGTTGCCGCCGTAGCGGAAGTCGAGCAGCGGCGCCGGTTTGCCCGCTTCCAGGAGCACCGCGGCGAGCGGCACGCGCCGGCCGTCGAACTCGAGGAAGACGTCGATGGGCGTCCCTTCCACCCGCTTGTCCGGCTCGTGATTCGCCGCATCCTCGCGCGCGTTCCACGAGTCCTCGGTCAGGTTCTCGCCTCGCTTCGCGCCGAGGGAGTCGAGGGCGAGGCGGACGTCATGATCGCTGACCTCGGAGACGAAGAGCGCCCACGGCCAGGCCCGTCCGCCGCGCCAGACGATGGCGTGATGCCCTTTCACCCCGAAGGGGCGGGACATGGCGGAGGGCTGCACCGAGACAGGGATGCGCACTTCGCGATGCGGCCGGTCGATGACGGGTTGCACTGCGAACAGGATCGATGCGAGGAGGAGGCTCATTGCGACCAGGCGGCGATCCGCTTGCCCACCGCCCCGATCCAGCTCGTCGCCACGTTCTGATAATAGAGCGAGGCCGCCTTCTGCACGGCATCGGCGAGGGAGGGGTAGGGCGAGACGAGCTGAGCCAGCTCGCCGATCTTCACCCCTTTCTTGCGGGCCAGGACCAGCTCCTCGATCAGGGTGGAGGCGTTCGAGCAGAGCGCGTGTGCGCCGAGGATGCGGCCTTTCGGATCGCAGACGAATTTGACGAAGCCCTTCGTGGAGCGGTCCACCACGGCGCGGTCGACGTCCGCCATCTCCACCTCGTACGTCCGGACGTTTCCCTCGCCGAGCTCCTTCTTCGCCTCCGCTTCCGTCCAGCCGATGTGCCCCACTTCGGGGTCGGTGTAGAGGCCCCAGGGGATGTGCTCGTAAGTGACGGGCGAGCGGCCGGGGAAGAGCATGTTGCGCACGAGCTTCACCGCCTCGTAGGCGGCCACGTGCGTGAACTGCATCCCGCCGTGGACATCGCCGCAGGCCCAGATGCGCGGCACGGAGGTCTGCAGGTATTTGTCGACCTTCACGAACGAGCGCTCCAGCTGCACGCCCGCTTCCTCCAGCCCGAGGTTCTCCGTGTTGCCGCGGCGTCCGGAGGCCACGAAGAGCTCGTCGGCGCTGAGCTCCTCCGTCTCGCCGTTCTTCGTCTCGATGCGCGCGATCTTCTTTCCATCGGCCAGGCGCACCGACTTCACCGCCCACCCGGTGCGGATCGCGATGCCTTCTTCGGAGAGGATCCGGCGCACGCGAGCGATCACCGCCGCGTCTTCCTTGTTGATGATCTCGTCCAGCGTCTCCACCACCGTCACGGCGCAGCCGAAGCGGCGGAAGATCTGGGCGAACTCGATGCCGATGTAGCCGCCGCCGAGGATGAGGAGCGATTGCGGGAAGTGATCGCGGCCGAGGAAAGAGGCGTGGTCGATGAAGCCGTGCTCCTTCAGCCCGTCGACGGGCGGCACGGAGGTGCGCGAGCCGGTGGCGATGACGACGTCCCTGGCGAGGAGGCGCCGGCCGTTCACCTCGACTTCGTTGCGGGCGACGAGGCGGGCCGTGCCTTCGATGACGTCGATGCCGAGCTTGCGGAACTTCTCCGGATCGTCGTGCCTGGCCGTGATGCGCCGCGCCTCGCGCATGGAGTCCATCACCGACTTCGGCGTGATGCGCGGCTCGATCGCCTCCAGCCCCCAGGCATCGGCATGGCGCATCTGATGGGCGAGCCTGGCCGAGGCGACGAGCGCCTTGGTGGGGACGCAGCCGGTCCAGAGGCAGTCGCCGCCGAGCGCCTCGCGCTCGATCATGGCCACCTTGCGCCCCAGGCGCGCGCAGCCGGAGGAGGTGACCAGGCCGGCGGTGCCGCCGCCGATCACCACGACGTCGAAGTTCTCTGGCACGTGCTGGATTGTATGGCTCAAATGTCATCCTGAGGCGCGCAGACGCCGAACGGATCTCCCGGCAAGTGCGAGGGGATCCTTCGTCGTCTGCGCGACTTCAGGATGACAGCTCAACGTACACCGTCACCTTCCGCTCCCGCGGCCCGTCCAGCTCCACGAAATACACGCCCTGCCACCGCCCGAGGACGAGCTTGCCGTTGCGATAGGGCCAGGAGAGGGAGCAGCCGATCAGCATGGACAGGAAATGCGCGTCGGAGTTGCCTTCGCCGTGGCGGAAGGGGACGTTCGGGACGAGCGCGCGCAGCGCCTTCACCAGGTCGGCCGGGACGTCCGGGTCGGCGTTCTCGTTGACCGAGATGGCGCACGTCGTGTGCGGCACGATGATGGTGCAGATGCCGTCGCCGCCGGTCATTTCGCCGAGGGCGCGCTGCACCTGCGCGGTCACGAGCACGATCTGCTCGCGCTCGGCCGTCCGCACCGCAAACGTCTGTTCTTTCATCGGCGGAGCATATAATTGCGGTACACTAACACGCTAAAAATAACTAAACCGATGGCCTTCCACTGCATCCACTGCCGGTCGGAGATCGACCCGAAGTACAAGGCATGTCCGTACTGCGGCGAGCCGATCACCGAGTTCCTGCGGCGGTATCTGGAGAGCCCGATCGACGGCAAATACCAGATCCTGGCCCGCCTCGGCGTGGGCGGCATGGGCGAGGTCTTCAAGGTCCTGCACATCCACCTCAACGCCATCCGGGTGATCAAGATGATGCGGGCCAACATCGCCCAGGACGCCAGCGCGCACGAGCGCTTCCTGCGGGAAGCGCGCCTGGCCACGCGCATCCAGCACCCCAGCGTGGCCGCCCTCTTCGACTTCTCCACGCTCGAGGACGGCTCGCGTTACATGGTCTGGGAGTACATCGAAGGGATCAACCTCCACGAGCTGATCGATTCGCGCGGGCCGCTCTCGCCGCGCTATGCCGCGAAGCTCGCCGCCCAGGCGCTGCACGGCCTCGACGCCATCCACCGGGCGGGCATCGTCCACCGCGACGTGAGCCCGGAGAACCTGATGATCACCCGCGACGATGAAGGCGACGAGCGGGTGAAGATCATCGACCTCGGCATCGCCAAGCAGTGGGGCGACGAGGCGGACAACAAGACCAAGACCGGCATGTTCGTCGGCAAGTGGAAGTACTGCTCGCCCGAACATCTGGGGATGCTGGGCGAGGGGGAGCGCATCGACGGCCGGGCGGACATCTACTCCTTCGGCATCGTCCTCTACGAGATGCTCACCGGTGTGCCGCCGTTCCAGGCCGACACGCCGCACGGCTACCTGCTGTCCCACGCCTCGGAGCGGCCGCGCTCCCTGCGCGAGACCAACCCCAGCGTGACCGCCTCGCCCGAGCTGGAGGCGCTGCTGTTCCGCTCCATGGAGAAGGACCGCCGCAACCGCTTCGCCACCGCCCGTGAGTTCGCCCAGGCGCTGGAGCAGCTGATCCCCACGCTCGACGACACCGCCGGCGCGCCGGCCCCGCTGCCGGTCGCGGCGGAGTCGACGGACGAGGCAACGCGCCATGCCTCCGATCGCATCCGGGAGGAGAACAAGGCGACGATCATTTCCACCCAGCGCGCCGATCCGATGGCCGCCACGCTGAAGACGGTGGAGAGCGGGCCGATCCCCAAGCCGTCCGTGCCGCGGCCGCGTTCCGTGGTGACGCACGGTCCGAAGCCGAAGCGCGGCGTCGGCCGCTGGCTGGCTCTCCTCGCCGTGATGATCGCCTTCGGCCTGGGCGGCTACGCGATGTGGCGCAGCGGCGTCGTCGACGGCGTGCAGCAGGCCGCCATGACGACCACCACCCGCGCCTCGGTGCTCCCGCCGCCGCGGCAGACGCCAACCGTCGTCCCGACCGGCCACCTCGGCATCAATGCCTTCCCGTGGGCGAACGTGACGAGCATCCGCAACGTCGAGACGCGGCAGCAGGTGCCGCTCGGGGCCGGCCTGGTGACGCCCGCGCCGGTCGACCTCGCGCCGGGACGCTACGAGGTCACGTTGTCCAATCCGAGCTTCGGCGCGCCGGTCACGCGCACGGTGGAGATCCGCTCCGGTGAGGAAGAGACGCTGAACGTCGCCCTGGCCGATGCCGACCGCGCGGCGCTGCCGTCCCTCGGCGGGAGCGTGCCATGAAGCGGCTCGCGCTGCTGCTGATCCTCGCCCTGCCGCTCGCGGCCGCGCCGGAGAAGTGGGCCGAGGAGTACACGCGCGGCACGAAGCTGCTCAACGGCGGCAACCCGGCCGCCGCGGCGCAGGCGCTGGAGCGGGCCATCGCGGAGCGCCCCTCCGAGGCGGCGAACGTGCGGTCGTCGAACCAGATCCTGCCGTACTACGTGCCGCATTTTTTCCTCGGCATCGCCAGGATGAACCTGGGCGATCCGGATGCCGCGCTTCGCGAGCTGCGCATCTCCGAGGAGCAGGGGGTGGTGCAGGGGACGCCTTATTTTGCGCAGCTGCGCGACTGGCGCGCGCAGGCCGTTTCGGAGAAGCAGCGCCGCGCGGACAGCGCCGCCTCGGGGCCGCGCAGCGCGGCCGATGCCGCGGTCAGCGCGGCGTTCAAGGCGCAGATGCAGGCCATGAGCGCGCACGCCGACGGGACGGATCCGTATCGCGCCGGGCAGCGGAAGCTGCAGGAGGCGCGGGACATGGTGAAGGGGGCGGGAAGCGATGTGGCCGCCTTCCGGCGCGCCGCGGTGGCGGCAGGCGAGGCGCAGCAGCTCTTCGCCGCGGCGAAGGAGGAGCAGGCGAACAAGCCGAAGCCGCAGCCGGCGACCCCTGCCAAGCCCCAGCCGCAGGAGTTCGTGGTACCGTTCAACGCGCTGCCTGTCACCCCGCCGCCCGCCCCGCCCACGCCGGCGCCCAAGCCGCCCGCGCCCGTGCCCGTCGCCGTCCCGGCGCCGCAGCCCGCGCAGCCGGCCATGGTGGTGGAAAGCCCCGAGCTGGCCGATGCGCGGGTGGCGCTGCAGAGCTACCGGCGCCGCCTGATGGAAGTGCCGCCCGAGCGCCGCAACGACCGCACCATCCGGCGCGCCTTGGACGACACGGCCAAGGCGCAGCAGGCGCTCGCGCCGGACGCCGACAGCGCGACCATCCGCCGCATCGTGGCGGAGATCCGCCGGCGGGAGGCGGAGCTCACCGTCTATCTCGCCCTCAAGCCGGCCGCTTCGCCTGCCGAGGAGCTGCGCGCGCGTCTCGAATCAGCCTACCGCGCTTTTGCGCAGGGCGATCTGGCCGCCTCGGAGCAGATGCTCAGCGCCCTGATCGCGGCGAAGCCGAGCCCGGAGGCGTACCTGCTCCGCGGCTGCGCCCGCTACACCCGGGCCATGCTCACGCGCGGCGATCTCTCCGCGGCGGCGAGCGACTTCAAGGCCGCGCTGCAGCTGAACCGCGGCCTGCGCCTCGATGCGGCCGCGTTCTCGCCGAAGCTGGTGCAGTACTTTGAAACGCTGCGCCGTCATTAGCGTAATAAGCCCTTGACGGGGCGCCATCTCGATGCTAGATTTCCAGCATATGCTAAAAAAACAGCAGCAGATCCGGGCCCTCAGCCGCCGGGAGCGGGAGATGATGGACGTCATCTTCCGCACCGGGCACGCCACGGCCGGTGAAGTGCTGGAGGCGATGTCGGACCCGCCCAGCTACTCCGCCGTCCGCGCCACGCTGCGCGTCCTCGAGCAGAAAGGTCTTCTCCGCCACGAGGACGACGGCACTCGCTACGTCTACCGCCCGACGCTGAACCGGGACAAGGCGGGCGACTCGGCGCTCGACCATGTGCTCAACACGTTCTTCGACGGCTCCGTCGGCAATGTCGTGGCCACGCTCCTCGAGCGCAGGCACGAGCTCTCGCCGGAGGAGCTGGATCGGATCTCCGCGCTCATCGACGAAGCGAGGAAGGAAGGCCGCTGATGCAAAGCCTGATCGATACCGCATTTGCCCTGCAGCGCTCCGGCGCGTTCGAGCTGCTGCTCCCCCTGTTGCTGAAGGCGACCCTGATCGCCCTCGTCGGACGGCTGGTCATCGCCGCCGTTCCGCGCGCCTCCGCCGCGACGCGCTACCTCGTCGCGCTCACCACCTTAGCCGCGTTGCTTTTGCTGCCTGTGATGACGATGGCGCTTCCCTCCTGGCGCCTCGCCATTCTCCCCACAGAGGCAAAACAGACCGTGGGGCCGGCTCTCCAGCCGGCCCCCTCCTCTGCTCCCGCCGCCCCCTCGCTGGCCGGGCCGCCCAGCCTGGCCAACGAGCTCTCCTCGGACGCGCCGAAGGTCCTGCGCGCGGCTGCCGTGGTCGCCGACTCCGGCGCCCGCGTCGCCACCTTCCTCGGGGCGTTGCGCGCGAGCTGGCGCGGCTGGTTCCTCATCGCCGTGCTGGCCATCGCCTTCGCCATGCTGGGCCGCCTCGCGGTCGGCATCGGCGGCATCTGGTGGGTCACGCGCCGCGGCACGGAGCTGGAAGACGAAGAGCTGCTCACGGAGCTCGACCGCGCCTGCGACCGGCTGGGCATCCGCCAGCTGGTGCGGGTCCTGACCAGCGAGCATGTCGACGTTCCGCTGGTGTGGGGCGTGCGCAAGCCGGTGCTGCTCCTGCCCGCGCAGGCGATGACCTGGACGCGCGAGCGCCTGCATGTGGTCTTCCTGCACGAGCTGGCGCATCTCCGCCGCCGCGACGCCGTCACGCTGCTCATCACCCGCGGCGCCGCCGCGATCTGGTGGTTCCATCCGGTGGTCTGGTCGCTCGACCGCACCGCCCGCCGCGACTGCGAGCAGGCCTGCGACGATCTCGTGCTCGGCGCCGGCACCCGCGCCTCCGACTACGCCGATCACCTGCTCTCCATCGCGCGCCTGCTGCCGCACCGCGACCCGTTCGGGGCCGTGACGCTGGCCATGTCCCGCCGCTCGCAGCTCGAGGGGCGGCTGCTCAGCATCCTCCAGCCGCACGTCCGCCGCGCCTCGACGTCGCGCAACGCGGCCATCGTCGCCGCGGCGCTCGCGCTGCTCCTGGTGATCCCGATCGCCTCCATGCAGCTCACCGCCGCGCCGTCCAGCGGCGGCGACGCGAAGGTGGTGCAGCGCGTCTCGCCGTCGCCTGCGCCGTCCGCCACGGTCAGCGTGGTGGCCGACCGGCACAGTCACGACGAGCAGGACGTGAACGACACGGAAGACGGGAAGAAGCTGGACGATTTCCACGGCTTCATGAGCGACCTCGCCGACCACCTCCACCGCGGCTGGTACGAGCGGGGCAACCGGTACCTGCAGCAGCGCCAGTACGAGCGCGCCATCGCCGCGTACGAGAAGGCGGTGGAGACGGACGACAAGCCGGCCAAGGCGGCCTACAACGCGGCCTGCGCCTACTCCCTGCAGAACGACCGCGACCACGCCTTCCAGTGGCTCGACAAGGCGGTGGAGCTCGGCTACGCCGATGCGGACCAGTACATCGAAGACAGCGACCTCGATCCGCTGCGCACCGATCCCCGCTTCCAGCGGCTGATCGACCGCATGGCCCGCTCCCGCCGGGGCGACCAGCGCCTGCAGGAAGCGATGATGCGGGACGACCGGCTCCGCGCGCGCGGCACGGCCACCTCGCAGGAGTGGGCGGCCACCGGCGCCGATCTGCTGCGCCTGCGCGAGCTGACCCGCGCCGTCGATGCGCTCCAGCACGCCGTCGCCACCGAGCCGGGCAACACGAACGCCTGGCACAACCTCGCCTGCGCTTACGCGCTGGCCGGAGACCAGGCCCACGCGCTCGACGCGCTGGAGAAGTCGGTCACCGTCGGCGCCAATTCGGCCGACCAGATCAAGCGCGATCCCGATCTCGCCTCGCTCCGCGCGGAGCGCCGCTACCTGGCCCTGGTCGACCTGGCCCGCTCGCTCGAGCTGAACGGCGGCAAGGACGGCAAGGAGTGGATCAGCGGCTGGCTGGGCGGCGACGATGAATCGAACTGGCGCGAGGCGGCGAAGTACTACGAGGACGTGACCCGCCAGCATCCTGACGTGGGCCGCGCCTGGTTCAACCTCGGTTTCGCGCGCCTCAAGACCGACAACGCCGACGGCGCGGCCGCCGCCTTCCAGAAGGCGCTCGCCCTCGGCCACCGCCCGGCAACCTCTTCCTACAACCTCGGCTGCTCCTATGCGAAGGCCGGCAACCGCGACGCCGCCATCCAGGCGCTGCAGTCCGCCCTCGACCGCGGCATGGACATCAGCGACTACCTCGACAGCGACGACGACCTCGACTCGCTCCGCAACGATGCCCGCTTCGCGGCGCTGCAGGAGAAGGCGCAGGCAAGGCACCCCAAGGACTGAAAATGCAGGGCCGGCTCTCAGCCGGCCCGATCGATCGGTTGATGCCGGGCCGGCTGAGAGCCGGCCCTACATTTTTTACTTCTTCAGCTCAACGCCGCTGGCCACGAAGCCCACCTCGCTGGCGGTGCCGTCCGGGTTGCGGGCGAGCTTTGCGCCGTCGCCTTCCAGGTGGTCGGCGTCCGCTTTGGAGAGCGTGGTGACCGTGGCCACGCCGGCGGCGCGAGCCTTCCAGCCTTTCGTGTTCATGGGGATGAAGAAGCCGTAGTCCTTGAACGTCACACGGACGCCCTGCTTCGACCCTTCCGGCACGAGCTGCATCCAGCAGCCTTTCATCGTGCAGACCTTGTCGATCTTCCCTTCCACCACCACCGGATCCCTGGTGTAGGCGGCGGGGTTCTTCATCACGTTGACCAGCGGCGTGGTCTTCGCGTCGGCGGCGATGGCCTCGCCGCGCTGGACGACTTCTTTGGCGGAGGCGGCGGTGGCGACGAGCAGGAGGGCAACGGCGAGCTTCTTCATGGCGGGGGAGTGTACAAAGAAAAAGGCGGGCCGAAGCCCGCCCTCATCGAACAACCGGAAACAAAACTCAGGCCGTCTCGACCTTGCCGATGCGCATGCCGTAGAAGGAGCGATAGACGAAGAACATCGCGATCAGGAGGAAGACGGCGGAGAGGATGCGGGTCAGGCCGCCCTGGCCGTTCTTCGTCATCTCCACCGCCAGCTCGACCGCGAGCAGGCCGAAGAGCGTGGTGAACTTGATGACCGGGTTCATGGCCACCGAGGAGGTGTCCTTGAACGGATCGCCGACCGTGTCGCCCACCACCGTGGCCGCATGGAGCGGAGTGCCCTTCTCCTTCAGCTCTACCTCCACGATCTTCTTCGCGTTGTCCCACGCGCCGCCGGCGTTGGCCATGAAGATGGCCTGGTAGAGGCCGAAGATGGCGATGGAGATGAGGTAGCCGATGAAGAAGAACGGCTCGAAGCAGGCGAAGGCCAGCGTAGAGAAGAAGATGGTGAGGAAGATGTTGAACATGCCCTTCTGCGCGTACTGCGTGCAGATCTCGACCACCTTCTTCGAGTCCTCGACCGAGGCCCTGGTGACGCTCGCATCGAGGCGGATGTTCGCCTTGATGAACTCGACCGCGCGGTAGGCGCCGGTCGAGACGGCCTGCATGGAGGCGCCGGTGAACCAGTAGATGACCGAGCCGCCGATGATCAAACCGAGGAGGAACTGGGGGTGGAGGAGGGAGAGCTTGTCCATGTCGATGGTGAGGCCGTTAGTGAGCATCACGATGATGGAGAAGATCATGGTCGTCGCGCCGACCACCGCGGTGCCGATGAGCACCGGCTTGGCCGTCGCCTTGAACGTGTTGCCCGCGCCGTCGTTCTCCTCGAGGTACTCCTTCCCCTTCTCGAACGAGGGGCGGAAGCCGAAGTCGCGGTTGATCTCCTCCTCCACGCCCGGAATGGACTCGATGGTGGAGAGCTCGAAGACCGACTGCGCGTTGTCGGTGACCGGGCCGTAGGAGTCGACGGCGATGGTCACCGGGCCCATGCCGAGGAAGCCGAAGGCGACCAGGCCGAAGGCGAAGATCGCCGGGGCGATCATCAGGCCGGAGGGGAAGGAGCCGCTGATCCAGGCCGCGATGCCCATCAGGCCGGTGATGGTCAGGCCCATCCAGTACGCCGAGAAGTTGCCGGCGATGAGGCCGGACAGCACGTTCAGCGAGGCGCCGCCCTCACGCGAGGCGGTGACGACTTCCTGCACGTGGCGCGACTCGGTGGAGGTGAAGACCTTCACCAGCTCGGGGATGACCGCGCCGGCCAGCGTGCCGCAGGTGATGATGGTGGAGAGCTTCCACCACAGCGTCGGGTCGCCGTTCAGGTTCGGGATGAGCAGCCGGGACATGACGTAGGTGAGGATGATGGAGATGATCGAGGTCAGCCAGACCAGCGACGTCAGCGGGGCCTCGAAGTTCATCTTGTCCACGTTCTTGTACTTCGCCGTGGCGAACGCTTCGTTGATGAAGTACGAGGCGGCCGAGGTCACGATCATGATCACGCGCATGGCGAAGATCCAGACCAGCAGCTGCGACTGCACCAGCGGCTCGGCCACGGCGAGCAGGATGAAGGTGATGAGCGCGACGCCGGTGACGCCGTAGGTCTCGAAGCCGTCGGCGGTGGGGCCGACCGAGTCGCCCGCGTTGTCGCCCGTGCAGTCCGCGATGACGCCGGGGTTGCGCGCGTCGTCTTCCTTGATGTTGAAGACGATCTTCATCAGGTCCGACCCGATGTCCGCGATCTTGGTGAAGATGCCGCCCGCGATGCGCAGCGCCGCGGCGCCCAGCGACTCGCCGATGGCGAAGCCGATGAAGCAGGCCCCCGCGTAGTCGCGCGGCACGAAGAGCAGGATGATCAGCATCATCACCAGCTCGATGGAGATGAGCAGCATGCCGATGGACATGCCGGCCTTCAGAGGAATGGCGTAGGTGGGGAACGGCTTGCCGCGCAACGAGGCGAACGCGGTGCGGGAGTTGGCGAAGGTGTTGATCCGGATGCCGAACCAGGCCACGCCGTAGCTGCCGGCGATGCCGATCAGGCTGAAGACGATGATCGTCACCACGCGCAGCGGCTCGAAGTGCCGCAGCCAGCCGAAGTAGATGATCATGATGACGCCGATGAAGACCTCCAGCAGGAGGATGAATTTGCCCTGCGTGATGAGGTAGGTCTTGCACGTCTCGTAGATCAGCTCCGAGATTTCCCGCATGGAGCGATGCACCGGCAGGTTCTTGAGCTGGACGTAGATGACCAAGCCGAAGAGCATCCCCAGCACGCAGACCAGCAGGCCCCAGATGAGCAGCGTCTGCCCGGAGATGCCTCCCAGGAAGGTGACCTGGCGCAGGTCCGGCAGCACCAGGCTGGCCTCGGTGCGCGCCTCGGTGGGGTGGCCCGCCAGCTTCGATTCGTTCTGCGCCACCGCCGCGTCGGCGGACGGATGCGCCACCTCACCCTGCGCGTAAGCAATGCCGGCCAGCGACACAAGAACCGCTGCCAGGACCAGCGCGCGCGTGATCCAAGACTTCATAAATCCTCCGTTGTCTTAGTGAGAGATCCCGTCAAACACACTGCGAGCTTTGGACGGGACAGCTTTGGGGCGCGGATTCTAGCACGGAGGAACGCAGGGCCGGCTCTCCAGCCGGCCCCATGCGCTGCGGCAAATGCCTTCTCCCCGCCGCGCGGGGAGAAGGTGCCCGAAGGAGGGATCAGGGCGTGCCCGCTAGGTACCGGTTGCGCGGATGTGGATCTCCACCCGGCGGTTCAACTGGCGTCCTTCCGGCGTGTCGTTCGACGCCTTGGGAGACGTCTCGCCGTAGCCGCGCGCCGAGACGCGCGAGCTGGAGATGCCCTGGCCCACCAGGTAGGTGCGCACCGAGTCGGCGCGGCGCTGGGAGAGGCCCATGTTGTAGTCGGACGTGCCGGTCGAGTCGGTGTGGCCCTCGACCTCCACGACCTCATCTGCATATTGGGCCACGTTCTGGGCCACCTGCTGGAGCGTCTGGCGCGACGCGGAGCGGAGCGAGGCGGAGTCGGTGTCGAAGAGGATGTCGCTGGTCACCCGGACGTCGATCTGGTTCTCCGAGGGGCGGGTGACTTCCACGCCGGGGATCTGCTGCAGCTCCTGCTGCTGCTTGTCCATGCGATGGCCGATCGCGCCGCCGATGGCAGCGCCTGCCGCGGCGCCGACCACGGCGCCGGTGCGGTTGTTGCCCGACTGATTGCCGACGACCGCGCCGACCACCGCGCCGGCCGCCGCACCGGCGGCAGCGCCCTGCTTGGCGCGGCGGTTCGGGTCGGACGCGCAACCGAGCGCGAGAACGATGGCGATGAGAAGAACGGATGCTTTTCGAATCATGTGTCTGTACCTCCGGGCTGGTGCATAAACAAGAACGGCGCCCACTTTGGGGCGCCGTCCGTTTTTCAGGCTGCGTTGCCGTGAATCTTGAGCTCGACCCGGCGGTTCGCCTGGCGGCCGGAGGCCGTGTCGTTGCTCGAGCGCGGCTGCGACTCGCCGTAGCCGATGGTGTCGACCCGGTGGCCGCTCACGCCGAGGGTCTGCAGGTAGCTCGCGACGCTGTCCGCGCGGCGCTCGGAGAGGCGCTCGTTGTACGAGGCCGAGCCGGTCGAGTCGGTGTGGCCTTCCACGACGATGGTCGTGTTCGGGTACTTCTCGAAGACGTCCGCCATCTCGCGGAGGGCCGACTTCGATACCGAGCGCAGGCCGGCCGAGTTGTAGTCGAAGAGCACCTCGTTGCGGACCGTGACCTTCAGGTCGTCGCCGTCCACGCGGGTGACGTCCACGCCCTGGATCTGGCGGAGCTCGCGCTCCTGCTTGTCCATCATGGCGCCGACGATCGCGCCCGCGGCCGCGCCCGCCACGGTGCCGACCACCGCGCCGCGCTTCGCGCTGTGATGGCCCCGGTTGTTGCCGATGACGGCGCCGACGATCGCGCCGCCGATGGCGCCGATGGCGACGCCCTTCTTGGTCTTGTCGCGCTCGCTGGCGACGTCCGCGAATGCCGTCGTGCTGGTCAGCAGCGCGATGAGCATGGTTGCGATGAATTGCTTCTTCATGTCGAGCCTCCTTGTTTCCTTGCCTCCCTTATCGCAACCGGCCTGCCATTGCTGCAAATAATCGCACTAGCCAAGGGGGGCGGGGCGGTGGCGGTGGTGTACGATGAGCCCCCATGCCGCCCGAGCAAAACGTCCGCGATGCTCTCCGCAACATGCTGCAGTACGGCGACTTATCGTTCCGCGACTTCGTCGAGGTGGCGCTCTATCACCCTCGGTTCGGGTACTACTCGCGGGCCGCAAGTCCGGTGGGGAAGGAGGGCGATTACGTCACTTCGCCCACCCTCAGCCCCGTTTTTGCCTATGGTTTTGGCAAGCTCGTCCGGGAGTTTCTGGGGCGGGTGGAGGGCGGAGTGTCGTCTGTGGTGGACGTTGGCTGCGGGGACGGCGGGCTGATCCGTTCCCTGTCGGCGCTAACGGGAGCAGCGTTTTACGGGGTGGACCGGTCCCTGGCGAGCGTGGAGCGTGGAGCGAGCAGCGAGCAG
>DASYMJ010000308.1:0-14555 GCA_036009105.1 Thermoanaerobaculia bacterium
CATCGACGGCTTCGAGGTCGCGCGCGAGGTGCGCGCCCGCATGGGCGGCGACGTCGTGCTGGTGGCCGTCAGCGGCTTCGGCCAGCCGGAAGACAAGCGGCGCGCCTTCGACTCCGGCTTTGACGAGCACATCACGAAACCGGCCGAGGTCAGCGACATCGAGAATGTGCTGCGCCGCTTCCCGCCCCGGAATACCCCTCCCGCCGATCCGGTCTAAATAACCACGAGCAGTCGTCCCTGGAAACTATGAGCCCAACCGTCCTGGTGGTCGAAGACTACGCCGATCTCCGTTCCGCAATCGCTGCCACCCTGATGCGGGGCGGCGAATACGCCTGCCACACCGTGCGCAGCGCGGAAGCGGCCGTCGACCTGCTGCGCGACCATCACTACGACACCATCCTCCTCGCCCCCCGCCTTCCCATCAGCTCCGATCCGGTCATGCACTTCCTCGCCTCGACCCAGCCCGCCGAGCTGCCCAAGGTGGTGCTGATGACGGACGACGACTCGGATGAGCCGCCGCCCGCCACCCGCGTGCTCTCCAAGCCGTTCAATCACGAGGAGCTGCTGGCCGAAGTGGCGCGGTAGAACACCACCCGCTTGTTCGCCGGGTCGTACGTCACCGCGTAGTCCTTCAGGAAGCGCGAGCCGATGTGCCCGGTGGGGAAGATCTCCACGATGTCGAGCCGTGGATTGGTGAGCACGGTCTGGCCGATCGTCACCTCGCCGATGAGGTCCGCGCCGTAGATGTCGAACTCATTGGACGGCGTCCGCGCGCGCCCCACCACCTTCGGCTCCTGCGACAGCTTCAGCGTTTTGGCCAGACTCATCGGCAGCGTGATCAGCGCCGGGCTGCCGCTGTCGATGTCCACCTTCGTCTTCCTCCCGGCCACGTCGATCTCGATGGCCGGCACGCCGCCGCGGTCGGTGGTGTACGGGATGGCCGTGGTGGGCAGGCTGCCGCCGTCGATGACGAAGCGGTTGTTCGGATAGTCGAAGGTGACCAGGAGCGAGGTGAAGAGCGGCAGGCCGATGACGCCGTCCGTCCCTTCCAGCAATTCGCGGTTCGCTTCGGCAACGTCGATGGAGCCGAGGTGCGCGGTGCCGATGTCGACCGCGTCGATGTGCACCATGCGCATCGTCCGCCGGTTGTTGCCGCTCGGATCGCCGGCGATCGCCTCGCCCACCTGCGGCAGCCCGAGCTGCGAGACGATCGCGGGGCTGAGCTGCATCATGTGCCCGAAGCCGGTGTCGAAGGTGAAGCGGAACGGCCCCTTGCCGTTGACCTTCGCCTCGATCACCGGCAGGTGCCGCGAGAACGTCATCGGCACCTCGCAGCGCCCGCCGATCAGCACTTCGCCCGGTCCCTCCGCCGCTCCGGCGCGCCGCGGCTCCTTGCGCGGGCCGGCGCCGCCCATCATTTCGCGAGCCGAGCGCGCCACCTCCTGCGCCGCCGGCGGATCCTGATTGGCCAGCACCACCAGCGTGTACGGCGGCGCGATCTCCAGCACGGCGTTGATGCCGGGCGCGCCGCCGGCGATGCCGAGATTGCGCGCGCTGCCGCCGCCAAACATCCACTCCGTCCACTGGTGATCGAGCAGCTTCTCGCCGAGCAGGGCCTGGGAGAAACGGAGCATGTCCGCGGCGGTGGAGTAGCCGCCGCCCGCGGAGCTGCCGCGGCCGGGGAGGGTGGCGGTGTTCGGCCCGTTCCTGGTCATGCCGACGGCGCGGTTCGCCACCTTCTCTTCGACGGCGTACGAAGCGGTGTCGGTCATGCCGGCCGGCCTCGTGATGTGGTCGCGCACGTAGTCGTAGTAGCTCTGTTTGGAGAGCTTCTCGATGATCAGGCCGAGGACGATGTAGCCGGCATTCGAGTAGCGCTCTCGCGTGCCGGGCTCGAACTCCAGCGGCTGGTCGGCGAAGAGCGGGACGAAGTCGCTCAGCTTGCGCAGCGAGGACGGCGGCGCCGCCTCGTAGCGCGGGCCGAAGATGTCGCCCAGGCCCGACTTGTGATCGAGCAGTTGCTGGATGGTGATGCGGGCGGCGTTCGGCGAGGGGAAGTCGGGGAGGTGCTTGCGCACGGTGTCATCGAGGGCGAGCTTGCCGTCCGCGGCGAGCTGCGCGATGGCCAGGCGGGTGAAGATCTTGTTGATGGAGCCGAGGTTGAATTTCGTGTCCATCCGGTTCTCGATTCCCTTCGCGGGATCGGCGAGCCCGGAGGCGCGCTGCATCACCGGCTTGCCGTCCTTGGCCAGCAGGACGACGCCGGAAAAGTCGGGGCCGACGGTGAGCGCGGAGAGTGTCAGTGCAGCGATGAGCATCATCATGATTGCCTCCTGCCCCGAGACTACGCGGCAGTTGTGAAGCGCTCATGAAGATGCGGGCAGCGTGAAGGTGAAGGTCGAGCCTTTGCCGGCCTCGCTCTCCGCCCACACCCGCCCGCCATGCGCGGCGACGAGCTGCTGCACGATGGCCAGCCCAAGGCCCGCGCCGCCGGTGTCGCGGGAGCGGGAAGGGTCGACGTGGTAGAAGCGCTCGAAGATGCGGGGCAGCTCTTCCGCCGGGATGCCCGCGCCGCGGTCTTGCACGCGGATCCGCACCTCGGAGCCGCTTCTTTCCCAGGCTACCCGCACGTCATCGGCGTGCGTGAAGGCGTTGTCGAGCAGGTTGGTGAGGATCTGCAGCACCCGTCTGGCGTCGGCCAGGACCATGGTCTCTTCATCACCTTCCAGCTTCACGCTTCGTCCGGCGACTGCCCGCCTGACCAGCGGCGCGATCGCCACCGGCTGCTGATCGATGGTCAACTTGCCTGCATCGGCCAGGGCGAGGTCCTGCAGGTCATCCACGAGCGTGGCCAGATGCATCGTCTCCTGATGGAGCGACTCGATGCGCTCCGCCGTCGGCTCGGTGAGGCCGTCCTGCATCGACTCGAGCTCGCAGCGGATGTTGGTCAGCGGCGCGCGCAGCTCATGCGCCACATCGCCCACCATCCGCCTGCGCAGCTCCTCCGTGCGCGCTACGGCGGCGGCCATGGCGTTGAAGCCGCGCGCCAGCTCCTCCAGCTCCGCGCCGCCCGCCGGCTCGACCCGAACGGCGAGGTCGCCCGCTTCCATTTGCCGGGTGGCCGCGGTGAGGCGCTCGATGGGGACGGTGGTCCAGCGCGCGATGGCCACCGCCATGACGACGCCGAACAGCGCCGCGCCGAGGAAGGTGAGAAGGAGGGCGCGGTCGAGGTTGCGGGTGGGGGGCGGCAGCTGGTGAGGGAACCGGAGTTGCGGCTCGCCCGGCCCCTTCAGCAGCACTTTGCGGATCTCCACGTGCGCCACGCGCAGGGAGATGAGCGAGACGCTGCCGATGGTCACGGCGAGCAAGACGGCGACGAGCGCGATCAAACGGCCGCGCAGGGTGCGGAGGGGGCGCATGTCAGGCCACCAGTTTGTAGCCGATCCCGAAGACGGTGACGATCGTGGCGCTCCCCACCTTTCGTCTCAGATTCTTGACGTGCGCATCGACGGTGCGGTCCAGCCCCTCGAAATCATCGCCCAGGGCTTGCCTGGCCAACTCCTCCCTCCGGAACACCCGTCCCGGATGCCTGGCCATGATGGTCAACATCTTGAGCTCGGTCGCGGTGAGCTTCACCTGCTCGCCGTCGATGGTGACCTCGCACCTCTCCTCATCGATCTCCAGCCTTCCCGCCACGATCCTGCGCCCCTTGCTCCGCGCTCTGCGCAGGACCGCCTCCACGCGCGCCACGAGCTCCCGCGGCGAGAACGGCTTGGTGAGGTAGTCATCCGCCCCCGTGGCCAGCCCGGTCACCTTGTCCTCTTCGGTCGACCGCGCGGTGAGCATGATGACCGGGACGCCGTTCTGCTCCCGCCGCAGCCTCGCGCACACCTCCACCCCGCCCACCCCCGGCAACATCAGATCGAGCACCACGAGGTCCGGCGCCCACGTCCTGGCCAGCTCCAACGCCCGCGTGCCGTCCCGGGCCTGCGCGGTGGCGTAGCCGGCGTGGGCCAGGTACCGGTCGAGGACGTCGCAGACCTTGGGGTCGTCATCGACGATGAGCACGCGCCGCATGGGGCCATGGTAGGGGGAGTTGTGAAGATGGTGTGAAGGGGACTCAGGGTCCCTGGAGCTTCAACGAAACACTTGCCACGATCTGCCAGGGATCCCTCACCAGGCCCGCGAGCTCGATCGCTCGCGAGCGGTGGTAGTAGGCTCCCTTCAGCGACCAAGTCACGCTTTTCGGAGATTCCACTTGGAATTCGAGGTTACCCTCGATGCCGCCTGACGTGGAGCCGTTGACCGGATGCGAGAACCGATAGACGTGCAGCGATGCAATGGTCGCTCTCGACGCGACGCTCTCAGGCGTGCCGAGGAGACCGGCGATCAACGCGAGGAAGCTGGCGCGTGCGTCCGACCACCGAATGCCGCCGTACCACTTGTTCTCCAAGCCGCGTCCGATCACCGGCTGATAGAGATCGCTCTTCGAGATCTGGGACAGAAAGATGACGTCGTTCGCGAAGCCGGCCGTTTCGCCGAGGTATCCCTCGTCTCGCGATGTGGACGAGTTGTCTCCGCTGCCTCGAGCAACTGTGAACGTCGGACCATAGGCCGGCCGGCTTTTGATAGTTTTCTCGAAGAGAGGTGCGCTTCCGCTCCAGTTCCATCCCCATGAGAGCAGCCCTACCGTACCGCGACCGTCCGTGAGGACGTCCGTGTCCGGGTCAAGGGAGCCGGCGTGTCGCTCGCTGTGGTAGGCGGCTGCTGTCAATGTCGTGTTTTGGATGCTCGTGAACGTCAATCGTGTTTCCGCGCCGAACGTCAGGAAGGTGAACGGTTGCTTTTGTGGCTGGCTGTTCTTGTTTTTTCCGTAGGCGAAAGTGAGATCCGTTCCATCGAGTGACCGGAAGTTGGGCAACGTAAGGTTCTTCGCTTGCAGAAGACCTACGTAGTAGTCGTCGGTTTTCGTCGTCACCGAATCATCCGTGCTATCAGCTTCGATCCTCCCCCGGTGAATGATGTAGCTTCCGGCTAATTTCTTGTACGCCAGCAGTACGCCTTCGCCTCGCTCAGCGAGTGCGATTCCCGACGATGGCCGTGCGAAGAGGAACTGCCCGAATTGCACGGTCAAATTGCGGGCGCCGAATACCTTGGCCTGATACTCCGCGACTTTGATCGCACGGGTGGAGTCGTCCCCACCGAAATCGCCTTGCTTGAATTGCAGCGAGACGCTGCTGTCGAAAATACCGCCGGTGAACTCGATAGCTGTGGTCCCGCCACCGATCGTATGCCGGTTGTGACTGACGAAATCGTTTGTGAGGTCGTACGCCGATTGTCCGTCCATTCCCAAGCCGATGGCGAACTTCGCCGGAATCGTGACCAACTCTTTCTCTTTTTTCTCACGCAGCCTGACGTAGGCATTGGCATTTGGCGGCAGCGTCGTCTGGCCGAAAAAAGAGACGTTGAAGCTGATGATGTCATTGGGGTTGTGCTGGAGGGTCCCGAGAGAGAACCGCGCAATGTGACCGGGCCGGATCGTGGCCACAGCGGCACACTTCACCTTTCCGTCGGCGCGGTCGCAATTCCCGATCGCAACGTCCTGATCGAAGGCAGCGCTCGTGACGGTACTATGGTTGAACGTTCCATCACTGGTCCACGACCCGGTGGGAAGCCGGAAAGGAACCGGAGACTCCGGACTGTAGCTGCGAAGGAGATTCGCGGCGGCTCCGATCGCTTCGGCCGACGGCTCGCGCACGGAGTTGAAGGCCGTCTGAAGTTCGCGGCGAACGGCCTCGACCTCCCGTAGGTTCAAAGTTGCATTGAGCTCCTTGGTCACGGCCTCCATGAGAGCCGCTTTGGCTAGTTTCGTCCGTTCCGAAGCGAACTGCTTTTTGATGGCCGCTGCCCCGTTCTCGTCAATTGCAGTATCGAGCGTCCCGACTGCACCCTTCGGCGGCGGCAACGGCGCGCATGACACGGCGGCCGCCGCACCATCTGGAAGTTCCTCCCGGAGGGCGAGCGCTTGGACAATCGAACAGAAGGGAACGTCTGGCGGAGCGCTATCTCTGATCAGGTGCATGAGGAGGGCGGTCGCCTCATTTTCCAGCAGTGTCTGGAATTCTCCTTCCCGGTCCCGAGGCTGCGGATTCGCAGCGCACAATTTGCAGGTCGCCGACCAATAAAGGCGCTCGACAAGGCACGCGGGCGATTTTGCATTGCACGTAGCAAAATTCGGCGGCTCGTCGCCGACGGCTTCAAGCGACTCCATCAGGACGCGAAGCTCTTCGACGCGCTCCAATGCATCGGTCGTCGCCAGATCACACTGATATGCCGACTTCAGATTGTTGGAAAACACGCGACAGACTACGTCCGCCATCGTTGCACTTCCGCGCTGTAGCCGTGCGGTCGCGAATGCGCGGTTGAACTCCGCCGACGTATAGATGAACGGCATCGTGACGACGAATGTGCGGTCCGGCGTGGTGTTATAGAACTCGACTGCTCTGTTTCCGATGGCTGGCACGTTCGCCGGATTCAGATATGTCCAATCTGATATCCCCGTGCTGTCCAGCGGTATCCGGACGCGATCGGGCGATGGCTGGGCGGAACTACGGGCAGAAACGATCACCGCAAGGATCGTGAGCAGTGCGGCCGGTATCCTGTTGCGCATAAGCGTGCTCCTTTTCCAATAGAAGGACGGGAACGCGGTTTTCCCCTTGCTACCCCGCCACCTCCGCCAGCGCCGCATCCGGCAACGTGAACGCCGTATCCAGCAGCGGCGCGTCCGGCTCGAGCAGCTCCGGGTAGGTGATGCCGGGCAGGAGCTGGATGTCGAACAGCTCCTGCACGGCGCCTTCGAAGCGGACGAAGCCCGCCGGACGGCCGGTGCGGAGGTCGATGGCCCAGACGCCGCACGCGCGCTCCGAAAGGGCGATCCGTTGCGCGAGGGGGATCCCTTCGAACACGCTCTCCCGCACCTGGGAGAGGCCGACGAACGCGTAGGGGCCGGCGAAGGCGAGGCCGCGGGTGAAGCCGGGGAGCTCGGCGATGGTCTCGGTGCGGCCGGTGGGGAGGTCGACGGTGGCCAGGGTTCCGCGGGCCGATTCGAGCACGAAGAGGCGGCCGGCGTACCAGCGCGGGGAATGCGGCATGGACAGGCCGCGCACCACGGTCTCGCCCGAGTCGACGTCGATGAGCAGGCCGCCGGTGGTCTTCTCCTCCCGCCAGCCCTGCTGCGTGTTCGTCGCGCCGAACGCGGTGACGAAGCGCGGGCGGCCGTCGATCATGCACAGGCCGTTCAGGTGGCAGCGGTCCTCCGCCGCCAGGTGCGTGACGAATGGCGGGCGCCAGCGGGGGACGAAGCTATGGTCCGCATCCAGCGTGCAGAGCGCGGAAAAGCGGGTGTTCGTGATCCACAGCTCCCCGGCGGCGTCGAACGCGATCTCGTGCACGCGGATGTCGCCCGTCGCATGCATGTTGCGCGGCACGTAAACGGCGTCGTTGCGGCCGGGCGGCTGGAGGCGCTGGGCCAGCGCCGGCTGGTTGCGGTAGTCCCACACCGCGCCCATGGTGGCGATGGCGATGCGGCCCGGCCCGACGGCGACGCCCATCGGACTGCGGAACCCGCGGAAGTGCGTGTTCAAGGCGCCGCGGTCGGCGCGCAGGATGACCAGCCGGCCGGACTGATAGGTCGAGACCAGCAGCGAGACGCGCAGCTCCTCCAGGAGCGCGGGGAAAGTAGCGGTATGGACACTGCGGAATGAGAGCGAGGGGGCGGCCGGAGGGGCGGACGAAGCGCGCACGCGCGTAGCGGGCGGCCGGGCGAACACCTCCCGCGCCCGCTCGGCCACCTCGCCGGTCAACGCGGCGACCGACTCCAGCTCGTCCGCGTTGCGGCGCCATTTCTCCGGGCTGGGCGGGGTGAGGGTGTGGCGGGCGTGGGGGAGGGGGGCGGTCAGGGTCCGGTCGAAGGCGATGCCGGTGAACTCGCACAGCCGCGCGATCTCCGCCTGCGGATCGCTCACCAGCCGGTCGTACGAGGCGACGCACCACGAGTCGCCCGGCAGCGCCTCCAGGTCATCGAGCATCAGGCGCGTCGCCGCGGTCCACTGATGCGCCACCACCTCCGCCAGCGGCCGGCCGATGAGCGAGCGCCAGCCGGGCACCAGGAGCAGGGACCAGGGGTGGCCGATCCATCCCGGCAGCTCGGGATAGGTGGCGAAGCGGCCGGAGCGCCACGCGTCGAGCATGCTGCTCATCGTGGCCCGCGGATCGCGATAGAGATAGAGGAAGAACGCATCGGGGAACATCGCCTTCAGGAAGGGGATGCGCAGGCTGTTCTTCGGCGTCTTCTCCAGCATGCGCACCTCGCGGGACAGCTCGTCGCTGCCGTCCCGGTCGTGCAGCGACTCGGCGAAGCGGGCGTAGAGCTCGTCGCGGGAGACGATGTTCGCGTCGGCGGCGGTGAGCCGGTTCGACTCCCACCCCCGCCGGGAGGGGTGCAGCTGGGGGATCCCTTCCATCACCGCATGGCTCTCGCCGCCGATGGTGAAGACGGAAGGGGAGAGGGCGAGCGTCTCGAAGAGGAGCGTCGAGCCGGAGCGGGGCGACGAGACGATGAAGATGGGGCGGTCGAAGCGGAACGCCCCGGGCCCTTCCCGCGCCGCGAGCTCCGGGTTGAGCGCCGGCCGCAACACGATCTGCCGCACGGCCTCCACCGCGTCGATGCTGTTCGGCAGGGCGAACCTGCCCGCGTGCGGCGCCAGCAGCGCGTCGAAGCGATCGAGCAGCGCCCGGTAGCGCGGGAACTGGGAGACGCCGCACTCCGCGTACAGCGCACGCCACGCCATGCGGAGCTCATCGACCACGGCGCGGACCTGGGGCGGCAGCTCGAGCAGCATGAGCAGCGAGGCCTGCTCCTCCGGCGTCATCACCGCGGGGAAGTTGTGTACCTCGTAGCGGGGCGAGAGATCCCCTCCGTCGAAAGGCACGAACGACTCGCTCTCGCCGGCCAGCAAGGCGCGGAACTCCGGCGAGCCGGCGGTGTCGGCCACCAGGTGAATGCGCCGCGTGGGATTCGGATTGAGGACGTTATGGCGGCGCCAGGTGTCGAACACCCACGCCTCGCCGGCGGCCATGTGCACCGCCTGGTCGCCGCAGAGGAAGCGGACGGCCGGCTCGGTGACGATCGGTACGTGCACCCGCGCCCGCTGCATCCAGTAGTAGTTCGTATCGACGTGCGGCGTCGCCTCGGAGTTGCCGTCGAGGCGCATCAGGCGCGTCCGGCCGATCGGCGCGCGCAGGCTGGCCAGCACCTGGCGCAGATACGGCGCGCGCTCCAGATAGGGCGTCGCGTGCATCATCCCCTTCACCCCGTCGTCGTCCGGGTCGCCGCCCACCGCCACCAGCGGCAGCGCGCTGTTGCCCCGATGTCCCTCCGGATGGGGGCGCCAGTCGGACTGCCCGAAGCGGGCGATCTCCTCGGCCAGGCGCGCGGCATCGAAGCGGAGGGGAAGGCGGATGAAAGGCCGGTCGAGTTGCATGTGGCAATTGCGAAATCGGCGGCTATACTCGCACATCCCCCGGGCGTCTCCCGTTGAACAAGAGAGAGGAAGAAGATGACTCGTCAACAGCGACGTGCCGAAGAGCGGCGTTCATCCAAACAGAGACGCACGGCCACGCTGGCCGCCATGGCGGCCATGGCCGCCGCCTCATCCGGGCTGATCGCGCTGCCGGCCGATGCCGCCGATGCGACGAAGACGAAGCCGCACAATGCCATCGCCAACTGGGCGAAGCAGCCCGGCGCGTTGAAGGCACGGCCGGGGAAGGGCAAACATCGCGGCGGCAAGAAGAGCGCTGCCAGGACGACCCATCGCTCCAGCGCCCTGGCGGCCGGCATCATCGTCAACTCCCTGGCCGACGTGGCCACGCCGGCCGACGGCCAGTGCACGCTGCGCGAGGCGCTGGACAACGCCAATAGCGACTCCGATACGACGGGCGGCGATTGCGCCCCCGGCCAGGACGCGGCGGACGTCATCACCTTCAGCGTCACCGGCTCCATCGTCACCGGCTCGCGGCTGGACGTGCTGGACGGCGTCACCATCAACGGTCCGGGCGCGGCCTCGCTCGCGGTCGACGGCAACAACAATCACCGCGTCTTCTATCTCTACGCGCAGAGCGAGAACGTCACCATCTCGAACCTGACCATCAGCGGCGGACGGACCGCGACGAACGAGCCGGGCGGCGGCATCGCCTCGTTCGGCACGAACCTCACCCTCGATCACGTGACGGTCTCCGGCAACACCGCCACGGCCAGCGCGGGCGGCGGCGTCTTCGCGGTAGGCGGCCCGCAGTCGCTCAACATCCAGCACTCGACCCTGAGCGGCAACACGGCCGATCTGGGCGGCGGCGCCTACGTCAGCCTCTACGGCACGATCTCCATCACCGACTCCACCGTCAGCGGCAACCAGGCCACCTACGGCGGCGGGCTCGCCTTCTACGGATACGGCTCGCCGACCATCGCCCGGACCACCATCACCGGCAACCAGGCCGCGATCGCCGGCGGCATGGCCACGCAGCTCTACGGAATGACCCTGGACGACGTCACGATCACGTCGAACACGGCCAGCCTCGGCGCCGGCGGCGCGCTCATCAACCACGTGCTTGGCGTCACCGTGAACAACTCGCGCATCACCGGCAACTCCGCCGCCTCGACGGGCGGCCTGTTCGCGCGCAGGATCGCCGGCGTCGGGGGCGGCGGGCAGGGACAGAAGAGACGGGCCCGGATCAAGCCGCAGGGCGTCCTGCCGCCGCCCTTCGATGGCATCAGCATCGTCGACACCACCATCTCCGGCAACATGGCCACCAGCGATACGGGCGGAGTCTTCCTCTACGGCGGTGCGAGCGCCATCCAGCGCTCCACCGTCTCCGGCAACACGGCGATCACCACCGGCGGGGGCATCTATCTCTACGCCGGCTCGCTCCTTCTGGAAGACAGCACGGTGGCGAACAACGGTGCCACGGGCGCCAACGGCGTGGGCGGCGGCATCTTCTCGTACCAGGCGCTGGACGTCCGCCACTCCACGATCTCCGGCAACTCGGCCGGCCAGGACGGCGGCAACATCTACCTGTACAACGACGGCGCGACGACCACCATCCGCAACTCCATCGTGGCGAACGGCGTCGCCCCGGCCGATCCGGACATCGGCACGAACGGCACGGTGAACGCGTTCTACTCGCTCATCGAGACGCCCTCGCCGAACGTCGTCACCGACGCCACGGACATCACCGGCCTCGATCCGCAGCTCGGACCGCTGCAGAACAACGGCGGGCCGACCCAGACCATGCTCCTCGCGCTGGGCAGCCCGGCGGTCAACACCGGCGATCCGGCCTACGCGCCGCCGCCGACCATCGACCAGCGCGGCCAGCCGCGCGTCGCCGGCGGCCGGACGGACATGGGCGCCACCGAGCTGCAGGCCGGCACCATCGCCTTCGGCGCGGTCAACTATCCGGTCAGCGAAGGCGGGGGGAGCGGAACGATCACCATCACCCGCACCGGCGGCAGCGACCCGGTGACGGTCGGCTACGCGACGTCCGACGGCACGGCGAACGCGCCGGCCGACTACACCGCCACCAACGGCACGGTCTCCTTCGCGGCGCTGGAGAACGGCTCCAAGAACGGCAGCGTACCGATCATCGACGACGCGGCGGTGGAGCCGACCGAGACGATCAACCTCGCCCTCACCGGCGTCCCGGCCGGCTTCCTCGGCACGCCGTCCACGGCCACCATCAGCATCCTCGACAACGACAACGCGCCGGTCTCCTTCTCCATCGACAACATCGCGCTGGCCGAGGGGAACGCGGGGACGACGGCGTTCACGTTCACCATCACCAAGACGGGCGTCACCGGCGCCACGACGAGCGTCCAGGTGGCCACCTCCAACGGCACCGCCACAACGCCCAGCGACTACGCCGCGATCCCGCTGACCACGATCACGTTCCTTCCCGGCGACACCCAGAAACAGGTCACGGTGAACGTGGTCGGCGACACGGCCTTCGAGCCGAACGAGACGTTCCTGGTCAACCTCTCCAACCCGAGCGGCGGCTCGGTGGCGACGCCGTCCGGCCAGGGGACGATCGGCAACGACGACGCGCAGGCGGCCGACCTCTTCATCACCAAGACGACGCCTTCGACGAGCGTGGTGACCGGCAACAATCTGACCTACACCATCACCGTGATGAACAACGGCCCCCAGGCCGCGACGGCCGCCACGGTGACGGACGTCCTGCCGGCGAATACGACATTCGTCGGGGCGACGCCTTCGCAGGGCAGCTGCGCCGGCACCACCACGGTCACCTGCAACCTCGGCGGCCTGACCAACGGCGGCTCGGCCACCATCACCCTGGTGGTACACGTGACCGCTGCCACCGGCACGGTGGTCAACACCGCCTCCGTCGCCGGCACGCCGGCCGACCCGAACGGCTCGAACAACGCGGTCACCTCCGCGCCGGTGCCGATCACCCCGGCGGCGGTTCCGGCGCTCGATGAGCTGGGACTGGTGGCGCTCGCCGCGCTCCTCGCGCTCGGCGCCATGTTGAAATTGCGGGAGTAGATGTAGGGCCGGCTCTCCGCCGGCCCAGCTATCCGTTGATGATGGGCCGGCTGATCGCCGGCCCTACGTTTTCTGTAGCCAGTCGCGTCCGCAGTCCCTCCATCAGCTCCATCCGGTTGCGCCACAACAGCGCGAGCGCCACCGCCACCAGCATCATCCCCACCGCCCACACCAACCCGGAGGACACGAGCAGCACGCGAACGGCGTGCGGACGGGCGGTGGACAGCATCTCCTGGCCGAAGTAGCCGTGGCGCTCGCCGTCCGGCATCTCGAAGCGGGCGGGGAGGCCCTGGTAGTCGCCCTTGGCGACCCGCGACGAGTTGCCGAGCTGCAGCGCGTTCGGGTTGCGCGAGGCTTCGTCGAGGTACGTCTTCGCATCCTCGGACATCGGCATCGCGGAGTTCGAGGCCAGGCCTCCGCCCGACAGGCCGAAGCCTTCCAGCCGCCGCTGCTCGGAGACGGTGTTCACGAACACGATCACCCCCGCGGTCACCACCGCGGCGGCGGTGATCGTCTTGAACGTCGTCCACTTCTCCCGCTTCAGCTGCGGCACAAGCCAGGCGATGCTGAGCAGCGCGTCGGCGATGCCGAGGAGGATGGCGAAGAGATCGAACCCGGACGCCGCCAGGGCCAGCGAGACGGCGAGCGTCCACCGCTGCCGGCGCGGCAGGCCGAGGAAGGCCAGCACGCGCTCGGTCCAGAGGAGCAGCACCAGGAAGACGGTGGTCATCCCGGAGGACGGCACCCAGACGCGGGTCCGCGTGGAGAACGACTGGAACAGCGGGTACCACTGCCGCGGATAGTTGATCGTGACCAGCAGCGACGTGGCGGGCACGGAGAGCTGAGGGATGCTCAGCTGCCCCAGGCCGAAGCCGAGGAAGCGGCGGATGGACTGCTGATGCTGGACGAACACCTCCTGCTTTCCGGCGGAGAGCGGGACGGTGAGCTGGCCGTCCGCGCTTTTCGTCATCAGCAACGGCTCGCCCTGGATGCTGGCGTAGGTGGGCTCCGGCGCGAGCGGCAGCTTCACGTCCGAGGCGCCCTGGTTGTCGATGCCGAAGACGCTCTCGCCGAGGACCGCCCCTTCGGCCGGGACGAAGAACGTGTGGCGGATGCCGGAGACGGCGTAGCTGACCGAGTGCAGCGCCTCCAGCTTCGTCTTCTTCCAGCGCAGCGATTCCCCTTTGCCGAGGAGGAACGCCTGCGGCCCGCGATACTGAATCGGCACGCTCACTTCCGCGGCGCTGATGCGCTTCACCCCTTGGCCGATCATCGGCCGGACGATGGGATGGTTCTCGATGGCGAGATATTGAAGGCTCGCCTCGACCGGCGGCGTGAAGGCGTCGCCGGGGAGCTGGCCGGTGAGGACGAGCGTGATGTCGCCGGGCGGGACGTCGAAGCGGTACGCCCCATCCACCACCTCGTACGCCGCCTCGGCGTCCACCTGTTGCAGATGCTCGCCCGAGCGGAGGCGCACCTCGAACGGGCGGCGGCTGCGGTTCGGGTTGTGGACGTCGATGGCGTAGCGGAAGCGCGTTTCGTCCGGCAGCAGCGTGATCAGGTAGTGGCCGGTCGCGGTGGCGGCGAGGTTCTCGCCGGTGCCGCCGCTCTGGCGGACGAACGTCCAGCGCGAGGTGCCGTCCGGATTGCGCTCGGCCGAGGCCAGGTCGCCGTCCAGGATGGCGGACTCGATGGCCAGCACGTCGCGCGTGGCGAAGAGCTCCAGCCGGTCGGTGCCCGCCGTGCCGATGCGGCAGGTCGCGGAGAACGAGTCGGCCAGCGGCGTGATGTGGAACGCGTTGTCGCCGCGGGTGAGGAGCGCGCTGCCGCTGCAGCCCCAGATGGAGAGGCCGCCGTTCGCCGCCTGCAGCACCCCGGTGGCGGGATGCTTGCCCACGCTCTTGCCGACGAACGTGGCGGCCAGATTGCGCTCCTTGAAGCTGC
>DASYMJ010000309.1:0-2518 GCA_036009105.1 Thermoanaerobaculia bacterium
TGCCCGGCGACGTGATCGTCTTCCGCACCAAGGCCGGCGACCTCGCCGCGCACCGCGTGCTCGGATACCGCGCGAAGGGGCTGGTGACGGCGGGGGACCATTGCTCCGTGCACGACGCCCCGGTGGCTCGCGCGCAGATCGTGGGCGCGGTCGATTCGTTGACCGTGGGCGGCGCCGCGCGCCTGCGCGCGCTCGGACGCTTCGCTTCCATCGTCGCGCGGAGAGTGCGGCGTTGACGTTCGGCGAGCAGTTCCTCCGCTCCCCCGCCCTCTTCCCGGCCCGCATTGCCGGGGAGACGTTCGGGTCCGCCTCGTTCACGTTGGACCTGCCGGGCGGGCCTTACCGGATCGAGGGCCTCTCCGCCGTGCAGAGAACGAGCCTCGAAACGCGTTATGGCGACCAGCGACCGGCGATCAGCGATCGCCCGCTCGTGCAGCTGATCGTGCATCGCGTCGCGGCGGAGGACTTTCTCGAGATCGACACGCGCGGCTGGGAGTACAACCTCGATTACTCATCCACCGACAGCTCCGTATCGCTGGCCGGCCTGCGCCTCGCCGCACGGCTGGAGCTGGGCCGGGACCGGGCCGGGATCTGGACGCCGGTGGAGGATCCGGCGGAGTTCTGGGGCGTGGTGGAGAACGTGCTGCGGCCCCTTCTCGCTCTTCGCCTGCTCCTGACCGGCGGCCTGCTCGTGCACAGCGCCGCCGTGTCGCTGGACGGCCGGGGGTTCGTGTTTGCCGGACGGTCGAACGCGGGCAAATCGACCATTGCGCGGATGGCCGTGTCTTGCCGGCAGCCGGTGCTGAGCGACGATCTGAACGCCATCGTGCCCGTCGGCGACCGCTTCGTCATCGCGCCGCTGCCTTTCACCGGCGATCTGGAGCCGTGGGAAGTGAGCCGGATTGCCGTGCCGCTGGCGGCGATCATCGGACTGGAGAAAGGAACGGGCGAGGCGCTGCGTTCCATCAGCCGGGGCGAGGCCGTTTCGTTGCTCGTCCGGAGCGCGCCTTACGTGAACCACGATCCCCTTCGCATCCCGCTGTTGCTCGACCGCGCCGCGGAGATCGCCGCCGCCGCGAGCACGGCCCTGCTCACCTTCCGGCGGGAGGGCGACATCTGGCCTATACTCCAATCCCTCCCATGAGCCTGACCCTGGCCACCCGTCTGCGCCTCGCGCCCCATGTCCGCTTCCGCCGATTCGAGGATGAGGGGGTCGCGGTCGACCAGTCGTCGGCCGAGGCGGTGGTGTTCAACGACGTGGCGGCGCGGATCCTGGAGCTGGCGGACGGCTCGCGCACGCTGGCCGAATGCGCCGGCCTGCTGGGAGACGAGTTCGAGGCCGAGGGGCAGGCGATCGAGCAGGACGTGCTCCGCTTCGCCGGCGAGCTGGTGGAGGCGGGGCTGGCGGTGCCCGCGCCATGAGCACGTTCACGGACGTCATCGCGCGCAGCTGGAACGGCAACCGCCTGATGACGGCGCTGCTGGAGCTCACCTACCGCTGCAACCTCGACTGCTTCTTCTGCTACAACGACCTCGGGCTGCGCGGCAAGCCGCTGACGTTCGCCCAGTACGAGACCTTCCTGCGCGACCTCGCCGCGATGAACGTGCTGACCGTGGTGCTCAGCGGCGGCGAGCCGCTGGCCCATCCCGATTTCTTCCGCATCGGCGCCCTGGCCCGCCAGCTCGGCTTCGTGGTGCGGGTCAAGTCGAACGGCCACGCCCTGCGCGGCGAGCTGGCCCGCCGCCTGCGGGACGAGGTCGATCCGTTCGTCACCGAAGTGAGCCTGCACGGCGCCTGCGCCGAGACGCACGACCGCCAGACCCGCGTGCCGGGCAGCTTCGACCGCCTGGTGGAGAACCTCCGGGAGATGCTCTCCCTCGGATTGCGGGTGAAGATCAACAGCACCCTCACCCGCTGGAACGAGGACGAGACGGAGGCGATGTACGCCCTGGTCGATTCGCTCGGCCTGCCGATGCGCTTCGACCTGACCGTCTCCCCCCGCGACGACGGCGACCGCGAGCCGCTCGCCGTGGCCCCTACTCGCGAAGGCATCACCCGCCTGCTGCGCATCGAGTCGGAGCGCTACTCGCGGCTGCCCACCCTCCCCACCCTCGACGAAGCCATCCCCACGCCGATCGGCAAACACTGCGGCGCGGGCTCCAGCGCGATCGCCATCGACCCTTACGGGAACGTGTATCCGTGCGTGCAGTGGCGCCGCCCGGTGGCCAACCTGCACACCTCCTCGATCCTCGAGGTCTGGGGCGCCAACGACGCTCTCGACGACATCCGCCGCCAGACCGGGGAAGTGGTGGACGTGGTCGCCGCCCACCCCCGCGGCAAGCTCCTCAACTTCTGCCCCGGCCTGGCCGAGATCCTCACCGGATCGGCGACCAAGGTGCCGGAGGAGATGGAGCGCAACGCGGAGATCGTGGAAGAGGCGACGCGGGAAATGTAGGGCCGGCTCTCAGCCGGCCCCTCGTCAACGGATGTAGGGCCGGCTGAGAGCCGGCCCTACAT
>DASYMJ010000310.1:0-2906 GCA_036009105.1 Thermoanaerobaculia bacterium
CAACACCACGGTGACCATCACCGACACCGAAGACAACGTGGTCGCCTGGTCGAGCGCCGGCGGCATCGGCTTCAAGGGCTCGCGCAAGGGGACGCCGTTCGCGGCCCAGGTGGCGGCCCAGAACGCCGCCCAGCTCGCGCAGGAGCACGGCATCCGCTCCGTCGACGTGAAGGTCAAGGGTCCGGGCGCCGGCCGCGAGTCGGCCATCCGTGCCCTGGCCGCGTCCGGCCTCGACATCAAGTCGATCAAGGACGTCACGCCCATCCCCCACAACGGCTGCCGCCCGCCCAAGCGGCGCCGGGTGTAGGCAGCAGAAGGTCCCACAGGAACCGATTCGCGGTGCGCCTTGCACCGCAGCAGCATCCCGTACGGCGAGCAGCAGCCGCCGTACACGCAACGTCCCATGGTGGGGCGGGTGCGAACGACAGGAGGCATAGTGGCTCGTTACTCCGATCCCGTCTGCCGGCTTTGCCGGCGCGAGGGTATGAAGCTCTTTCTCAAGGGCGACCGTTGTTTCAAGGACAAGTGCGCCATCGAGCGCCGCAACTACGCTCCCGGCCAGCACGGGCGGCGGCGTTCCAAGGTGCTCGGCTACGGCGTGCAGCTCCGTGAGAAGCAGAAGGTCAAGCGCATCTACGGGCTGCTGGAGCGCCAGTTCCGGCTCTACTTCCAGCGCGCGGAGCGCAAGACCGGGATCACCGGCGAGAACCTGCTCCGCCAGCTCGAGCTCCGGCTCGACAACGTGGTCTACTCCCTCGGTTTTGCCGCCTCCCGTCCCCAGGCCCGCCAGCTCGTGCGCCACGGCCACATCGAGGTGAATGGCAAGAAGATCAACATCCCTTCCTACCAGGCCCGCAAAGGCGATGTGATCCAGGTTCGCGAGAAGAGCCGCAAGAATGACCAGATCCGCCAGGCCGTCGAAACGGCCTCCGGACGGGGCATTCCATCCTGGCTCGAGCTCAATCCCGAGCAGTTCCGCGGCAGCGTCAACGACGTGCCGAAGCGTGAGGACATTCGCCTCCCGATCCAGGAACAGCTCATCGTCGAACTCTACTCGAAGTAAATCTCGGTGGGGGGCAGGCGCCTCAATCCCGCCTGCGCCTGCCCTTCCACTTTGGCGAGGAGGCCGCTCACATGTTGTGGTCAGATTTCCAGAAACCGAAAAAGCTCGATTACGATCCCGAAACCCTCACCCCGAACTACGGCCGGTTCATTGCGCAGCCGTTCGAGCGCGGCTTCGGGACGACCATCGGCAACGCGCTGCGCCGCGTGCTCCTCTCCTCGATCGAAGGGGCGGCCATCACCGCCATCCGCGTCGAGGGCGTCCTGCACGAGTTCTCCTCGCTCACGGGCGTGGTGGAAGACATGACGGACGTCGTGCTCAATCTCAAACAGATCCCCTTCAAGCTCCACGTGGAAGGGCCGAAGACGCTGTACCTCGAGAAGAAAGGCCCCGGTGTGGTCACCGCCGCCGACTTCGAGGAAGACGCCGACATCGAGATCCTCGATCCGACGGCGCACATCGCGACCCTCTCCAAGGAAGGCTCGCTCAAGCTGGAGGCGCGCCTCAAGCGCGGCCGCGGCTACCAGGTGGCGGACCGCAACGCCGACACCGACCTGCCGCTGGGCTACATCCCCATCGACTCCATCCACTCGCCGGTCCGCCGGGTGAACTATCACGTGGAAGGTGCCCGCGTCGGCCAGATGACCGACTACGACCGCCTGATCATCGAGGTGTGGACCAACGGTGCGGTCTCGCCGCAGGAAGCGGTGGGCCTCGCCGCCGACCTGCTCAACGATCACCTGCGCATCTTCAGCTCGTTCGAGACCCGCGGCGAGCAGATCGAGGAGACCGCCGCTCCGGAAGTCGATCCGCGCCTGGCCGAAATGCTGGCCAAGCCGATCGAGGAGCTCGACCTCTCCGTCCGTTCCGCGAACTGCCTCAAGAACGCGAACATCCGCACGCTCGGCGACCTCGTCCAGCGCACGGAGCGGGAGATGCTCTCCACCAAGAATTTCGGCCGCAAGTCGCTCGACGAGATCAAGGACGTCCTGGCCAACATGGGCCTCTCGTTCGGCATGACGAAGCTGCCCGCGCGCGGCAGCGCGGAGATGCGCGAGTAACCAGCGCGAGGGATAGGAAGGGGCTGAACCGATGAGACACGGAATGGTCAACCGCAAGCTGGGACGCAAGTCCGGACATCGCCTGGCGATGTTCCGCAACCAGCTGGCGTCCATGATCGAGAAGGAACGCATCATCACCACCCTGCCGAAGGCGAAGGAGCTCCGTCCCCAAATCGAGCGCCTGATCACCCTCGGCAAAAACGACAGCGTCCATGCCCGCCGCGAGGCGGCCCGCCTGGTCCCCGACGACACGATCATCGCCAAGCTGTTCGGCACGATCGGGCCGCGGTTCTCCACCCGTCCGGGCGGCTACACCCGCATCATCAAGCTCGGACCTCGCCGCGGCGACGCCGCGGAGATGGCCATCCTCGAGCTGGTCGAGCGCACCACCGAGGAGCCGACGCCGGCCGAGGAGCCGAAGCAGAAGGGCTCTTCCAAGAAGGCCGCCGCTTCGAAGAAGGAAACGCCGGAGGGCGAGGAGAAGCCGAAGCGCACGCGCAAGGCCGCCGCCCCGAAGGACGAGGAAGCCGCCGAAGAGAAGCCGAAGAAACCGGCGCGCAAGAAGAAAACCGAAGAGTAAGAACGTAGGGCCGGCTCTCCAGCCGGCCCTTTTCGTAATCAGCGCGGGGCCGGCCGGAGAGCCGGCCCTACATTTTTCGTATCGTCACGGTCGTATCCCCTTCGTCGCTCGGCACCGCGTTCTGCCGCGGCGGCGCGCCGGGCGGAACGCTGAAGGAAGTGTCGCTGGCCAGCAGCTCGATGGGCAGCGCGCCGCGCATCAC
>DASYMJ010000311.1:0-23425 GCA_036009105.1 Thermoanaerobaculia bacterium
TACCTCCGCCCGGTTTGTATTGCAGCGGAGGTGCCGGTTTCAGCGGACGGCTCGGACGCGCCCGGCAACCATCCTCAGCAGGGAGGCGCGATCGGCACTGCTGATGAGCCCGTCGCCGTCCGCGTCACATCCCCAGCTCCGCGCCTCGGTCGTTCTCTGTTCTGCCTTTCTGGCGAGCTCTTCCTCGAGCGCGGGCAAGTCGTTGCCGTTGATCAGCCCGTCGCCGTTGCAGTCCCCTTTTGCGGGCATGACGAGCTTATAAATGGCCATCCCCGTCGTGAAGTAAATCTCCTCCCCCGGCCCCTCGGCGATATCGACGATGCTGCCCGTTTCCCCGGCGATGAGCGCGACCGGCGCTGCTCGGTTCCGGACGAAGTAGATCGCCTTCGTCACGAACGCGCCGACCAGGTAGCCCCCCTTCATCCACCGGTTCGTCGGCGCGACCACGCCCGTCGGCGCGACGATGCCCGGCCAGACGTAGAACGGCTTGACGGCGCCGTCGACCTCCGGCCCGTTGCCCATGGTCAGCGGCCAGCCGCAGAACGCGCCGGCTTCGATGAAATTGAGCTCGTCGTCGTTCGCATCGCCGTTGTCGGGGATGAATAACCGCTTCTTTTCCGGGTCCCAGGCCATGTCGAAGGGGTTGCGGAAGCCGCGCGCGAACTGCTCGACCTGCCCGTCTTTCCCGATGCGGAAGACTTTCCCCGCGTTCCACTCCGGCTTGGCCGCGATGGCGAAGCTCCCGTAGTCGCCGATGGCCACGAAGATGCTGCCATCGCCGGTCACCACCGGGTTCCCCCCATGGTGCTCCGAGTCGCTCCCCCGGCTCGGCACCTCGATGTCGGCGACGAACTCGTGGATTTTCGTCTCCTCGCCCGTTCTCAGGTCGATCCGCGCGATGACGTCCGCCACCTGATTGGGCGTGGTGTAGTGAACGATGGCCGTGTGGTCATCCTCCAGCGCCATGCCGAGGAGCCCCGAGTTGCCCCCCGCTTCCGTTGCGACGCTGGCGAGGAGCCTGCCATCGGCCCGCCAGATCTTGCCGCCCGTGGTCGTGTAGTACAGGACGCCTTTGGAGTCGACGGCGATGGAGCTGGCGAAGGGAACGATGTCCATGACCTTCTCGACCCGAAAGCCGGGCAGCTTCTCAGCCGCGCCCGCCACCGCCCAACCCATTAGAAACACGAGGAGTAGCTTCTTCACGCGGCGCCCATCAAGAACGAATCATGCCAGGGAATGCGCCCTCCCCCCTCCCCGTTTCACAGGTTCCTTGACGCGAGAGCGCGGGCGCCCTAGAATCCGCCCCTCTCGCAGCGTTCCCAGTGTCGCGGGGTGGAGCAGTCTGGTAGCTCGTTGGGCTCATAACCCAAAGGTCGCAGGTTCAAATCCTGCCCCCGCAACCAACGCAGATCAGTGACTAGGGCCCGCGCTACCCCAAAACCTTCCGCAGCTCCCCCAGCAGCCGCTCCGCCTCCTCCACCCGCTGCAGCAGTTGGGGGTCGCCGCGGTTCTCCATGAGGGTCGTCCATGAGTGGCGCTTGATGGCCTGGGTCAGGCCCTCGATCTCGCCGGCCAGGCCGGTCGGTTTCGCGGTCGCGGAGGGAGCGATGGCGCCGAGGACGGATTCGAGGGGGTCGCCGCGGAGGAACTTCGTCTTCGCCACCGCATCGCGCAGGACGCCGCGCAGCTTGCGGATGTCCTTCGAGTTCGTGATCTCGTTGTCGTTCACCTTCTGCACGATCTTGTCGAGCACGGTCGGCGTGAGCAGCGTCTTGTTGATGTTCTTGATCTCCCGGGCCCAGGTGATCGACGAGCCGGGCTCGGGGAGATTTGTCAACTTATTCGACAGCTCGTAGATATCGACCAGCTTGTCGAGCTCGCGCACGGTGACGCCGAGGATGTTCGCGGCGCTGGCCCGGCCGACGATGTCGACCAGGCCGTAGGCGACCATCTCCTTCTCCTTCGCGTCCCATTCCTTGCGCTGGCGGTGGATGTAGATCCAGACCCGGAGGCGCTCGTCGTCGGTCAGCGTGCGGTCGGTGATCTCCAGCGGGATCTCGCGGTACTGCTCCTTGTGGTGGACGTCCACCAAGACCTTCGAGTTCGTCCAGCGGCGGTCGCCGTCGATGATGCGGAACTTGCCGCCGAGGTCGGGATGCGGCTCCACCAGCAGCGGCTCGAAGATCCCCTCGTTGGCCTCGATCTGGCGCTGCAGCTCCAGGTCTTCCTTCGGGCCGAGGCGGGGCTGGCGCTCGTTGGGGATCACTTCGTTCAGATCGCGCGTGTCGCGATAGGTGCGCAGAATGGTGCGCCCCAGGCGGCGTTCCTGCCACTGGTGGATCGTCGCCGCGGCCATCAGTGCACCCTCGAGGAGGGTGAGCGGAGCGCGAGCAGGCCCATGTCCGAGGCCGGCTCATCCTCCTTCGCCTCCACGATCGCGCTGACGCTGACGTCGATGTCGCGCAGCACGTGCTTGATGCGGCTCATCACCGCGCCGCGCTTCTTCCACACGTTGTCGTGGGCCCGCTTCTCCTCCACATCGAGCTCCAGCGCCTCGGACGTCAACGCCTCCGCCTCGGCCAGCTTGCGCTTGAACGCGGGGGAGGTCATGAACTTGTAGAGGCGGCCCAGCTTGTCGTTGCGCTCGGTCTCGCCCACCCGCGCCGCGTACATGGCGATGAGCGCCTTGCGCAGCATGTCCATCACCACCGTGACCCGCGCCGGCGCCACGACGATCACGCCCGACTCGACGAAGAGCTCCCGCTTCCCCGCGGGGAAGACGGCGGTGGCGAGAATGGCGTGGTCGGCGGCGACTTCGGTCTGGTCCTGGCGGAGCCTGGTGACGAAGGAGTGCTGCCAGGCATTGCGGGGGCGGCCGTCGATGATGATCCTGCCCACCGATTTGCCGCGGTAGCGGACGTCGTGCAGCAGCGCGCCGCCGGCTTTGCCCTTGGCGACGCGGGTGACGTGATCTTCCGGAAACGCGGCGCGGAGCTCATCGAAGAGGTTGAGATCGGCCCCTTCGGCCAGCTCGACGGAGGTCTTCTTCTCCAGGCGCCGCGTCATCTCGCTGATCTTCTTCTGCCACGCCTCGCGCTCGCGGGCGAACTGCGCGTCCTTCTTGAGGAGGGCCTCGTCGCGATCCTTCTGCAGGATGGCGCGGATGTCGGCGATGTCCTTGAGGCGCTGCTTGTCCGCTTCCTTCTTGGCCAGCTCGAGCTCGCGTTTCACTTTGACGCGCTCGGCTTCCAGGGCCTGGCGCTCCTTGCTCAGGGTCTGCTGCTCGGCGGCGAAGCGCCTGGCGACCTCTTTTTCCAGGCGGGCCTGGATCTCCATGAATTTGCGGTGGCTGATCACGCAACCGCACCAGGGACACTTCTCCGTCGCTGCACCCATCTTGCACTCCTTGTTTGTCCTTTTTACTCCTTCTGGTACCCTGCGTCAACCATTTGGATCGCGATGACAATCCCTCACGATGACGTCGCCGAACGGGAGCTCGAGCTGGTTTTCGCGCTCGCGGGACCGGTCGGTTCCGACCTTCAGGAAGTGAGCCGCACCCTCGGCGACGCCCTGAGAGAGTGCGAGTATTCCGCCATCGAGGAGATCCCTATAGGTTCCCTTCTTCGCAATGTCGCCACCCGTCTCCGGCTCGGGCGGGTGGTCGATGCGCCCGAGGAAGCCCGCGTCGCCTCATTGATGGATGCGGGCAACGCCATCCGGCGCCTGTGCGGCAACGCGGCGGCGGCAGCCTCGATCGGCATCGCGGAGATCCGCGGGCGGCGGGCGCGCAACGGCGGCGCGCCGGCGCGGCGGGCGTACATCATCCGGTCACTCAAGCGGCCGGAGGAGGTGCAGTTGCTGCGGCGCGTCTATGGGCCGGGCTTCTTCCTGATCGGCGTCAACGTGCCGCGGCCGGCGCGGATCGAGTCGCTGGCCAGGCGGATCGCGCGCTCCCATCAGCAGACGCCCGCCTCGCGCAACTTCGCGAAGCACATCGCCTCGGCCGAGGCGCTTGCCGCTCGGGAGGAGGATGAGGATCACGATGCTTACGGGCAGCGGCTGCGGGACGTGTTCCAGCTCTGCGACCTCTTCGTCTCGCCGGCGGCGCCGTTCGAGCAGATCCACCGCTTCGTCCGCCTCATCCTGGGCGACCTGGGCGAGACGCCGCGCGCCGACGAGCACTTCCTCTATCAGGCGTATGCGGCGTCGCTCGGCTCGGGCGCGCTTGGGCGGCAGGTCGGCGCCGTGCTCGTTTCGCCGACGCTGGAGGTGCTGGGCAACGGCTGGAACGACGTGCCGAAGGGCGGCGGCGGTTTGTATCGCGCGGGCGAGCATTACGACCGGCGGGACATCCACGCCGAGCGCGACTCGGTGAACGTGCACGCCGATCAGATGATCGAGGAGATCCTCGACATCGCCAAGGCGGCGGGGTGGCTGAAGGATGATGCGAAGCCGCAACTGGAGCAGGCCCGCGCCGCGTTCCGCAAGTCGCGCGTGACCAGCCTGGTCGAGTTCGGGCGCACGGCGCACGCGGAGATGGAGGCGGTGCTCGCGGCGGCGCGGATCGGGGCCAGCGTGCGCGGCGCGACGCTCTACACCACGACCTTTCCCTGTCACGAATGCGCGCGCCTGCTGGTGACGGCGGGCATCGCGCGCGTGGTCTACATCGAGCCATATCCGAAGAGCCGCGCGCTGGAGTTGCATCGCGATGCGATCGCCGGGGCGGACGACGTGATCGCGCCGCATTGCGACAAGCCGGGTTGCGAGGAGCCGCACGCGGTGCGCTTCGAGCCGTTCGCCGGCATCGCGCCGCACCGCTTCGCGGAGCTGTTCTCCATCACCACGCGCGCCGGCATCCCGCGGGACCGGAAGAGCAAGGGGAGCGGCGAGCGCATCCCGTGGGATGCGAAGACCTCCCTCCCACGGGTGCAGATGCTGCCTCTGAGCTATCTCGATCTGGAAGCCAAAGTACTCTACCAATTGAAGAAGTTCATCGGGGCAGAACGCGATCAGGGATAATTGCGACAGTACCTGGCCGGCGGTTGTCGGTTGTCCGTTGCCGGTTGTCGGTAGATCCGTTTCTACTGAGAACTGCCAGCCGATCATCGGCAACTCCGCTGTCGCGAAAGGATTCCCGCTCGCATGGCTGATGAAGGCTCGGAGCCGATCGATATCTGGGGTGTGTTGGAAGAGGCGAGACAGACGGTCGAAGGATGGCCGGACTGGCAACAGCGCTACGAGGCGGACGCCTACTACGAAGCGAACATCCCCGCCGATGCGGAGCCATGAGCACCGCCATCCCACTGAGCTGTCCCTACTGCGGTGAGGAGGTCGACCTCGACCTGGACGAGGGCGGCGGAAGCCGCCAGTCTTACGTGCAGGACTGTCCGGTGTGCTGCCAGCCGTGGCAGGTCGACGTCGCGCAGGATCGGGAGGGCGACTGGAGCGCGACGTTGCGAACAGCCGATGAGTGACGATAGTCAGCCTGCCCGCTGAATTTCTCTTGACGAACATTCAGCGGCGTGGCTGAATGTTCGCATCGATGCCCAAACGCGAGTCGCAGGCCCGTCTCGACGCATACGAGGCCGTCTTCACCGCCCTGGCCCACCCCGCGCGGAGGCGCGTGCTGCTGGCCGTCTACTTTGCCGGCGGGGAGATGACGGCCGGCGCGATCGCGGCCATGTTCGCCCACGCCTGGCAGACCACCACCCGCCACCTCCAGGTGCTGGAAGCGGCGGGCCTGCTGGAGCACGAGAAGCAGGGGCGGATGCGCATCTACCGGATCAACCGCAAGCGGCTGGAGCTGGTCACCGACTGGCTGGCCACGTTCTTCAGAGCGCCATAAGGAGAAGAGTCATGAAAAGCGACGTCCCGCAGTTCTTCCGCCTCAACGTCGAAGTGGGCAATCTCGAGGAGGCCGTCAAGTTCTACAGCAAGCTGCTCGATGTGCAGGGCCGCCGGCAACCCGGCGCCCGCTGCTACTTCGACTGCGGCCCGGTGAACCTCTCCGTGATCGACGTCTCCTCATCCGGCGCCGCCCCCCACCCCGCCGCCAAGGCGCTCTACTTCACCCTGCGCGACCTCGACCCGGCCTTCCAGCGGGCGAAGGAGCTGGGCTGCCTCTCCCCGGAAAGCGTGCACGATGCGCCGGGCGGCGGCATCGTGGTCCGCCCCTGGGGCGAGCGCTCGTTCTACACGGTGGATCCGTGGGGCAACCCGCTCTGCTTCGTGGAGGAAGGGACCGTGTATACGGGATGAGTTGTCGGTTGTCAGTAGAGGACCGTACCGACAACCGATGACCGTGCCGGCCGCCAACCACCGGCCCCGCACCACCGTTCACCGGCAGCCGCGAGACGCATCGCCATCGCCGCCGTACTTTGCACCCGTACGGAGGCAACATCATGGAAATGCAATTGACCGAAGGAAGGCCGGCGCTGGTGAGCAAAGTGAAGCTCACTCTCGGCATCTTCTTCACCGCCCTGGGCGTCCTCATGACCCTGGACAACCTCGGCGTCCCGGACGCCGGCCGCCTGTTGCGCTACTGGCCGGTCGTGCTCATCGCCATCGGCGTCCTGCTGTGGCGGGAGAACCGCACCGTGGCCGTGGTGGCCACGGCCATCGGCGCGCTGCTGCTGGCCAGCAACGCGCGCTGGTTCCGCTTCTCCCTCTTCGAGCTCTGGCCGGTGATCCTGATCGGCGTCGGCCTCGTCATCGTCCTGCGGGCGATGGGCATGCAGCCGACGCTCGGCGGCGGAGGCGGCAGCATCTGGGCCGTGCTCACCACGCGCAAGCTCTCGCTCGATCCGAGGGAGCTCGACGGGCGCTACATCGTGGCTTGCATGGGGGGCGCGGAGATCGACCTGCGGGACGGCGAAGGGGAAGGCGACGTGCACATCGAGGTGCTGGCCATGTGGGGTGGCATCGAGCTGCGCGTGCCGCCGGGGTGGGAGGTCACGGGCAACGTGGTGCCGATCATGGGCGGCGTGGAGATGAAGACCGGCGCGGCGAAGGGCGGGCGGCGGGTGATCGTGAGCGGCCTGGTGATGATGGCGGGGATGGAGGTCAAGACCTCATGAACCGGCGCATCGATGCGAACGGCTTGTTCTGGGGCCTGCTCCTCATCCTGGTCGGCACGGCGTTCCTGGCCGACCGCTACGACCTGATCGACGTCCACCGCTACTGGCCGATGTTCCTCATCGCCCTCGGCGTCTCGCGCATCCTCTCCAACAAGCAGCCGTGGGGAGGGGTGTGGCTGGTGCTGGTCGGCCTGTGGTGCCAGGCGGCGGTGCTGCACGTGCTCGGCATGAACTTCGGCTCCTCCTGGCCGCTCCTCCTCATCGCCCTCGGCGCGACGATGGTCCTGCGCACGTTCTTCGAAGGAATCAGGGTGCGCCATGACCAGGAATAGGAATCGCGACAACCCGTGGGGCCGGCTCGTCGGCGGCCTCACGCTCCTCTTCGTCGGCATCATCTTCTGGCTCGACCATCTCGGCCGGATCGACGCGCATGATTACTTCCGCTGGTGGCCGCTCTTCTTCGTCGCCTTCGGCCTGGCCCATCTGCCCCAGAGGCGGTGGATCGCGGCGGCGATCTACGTCGTGCTCGGCCTTGCCCTGCTGCCGCCGATCCCGTTCCTGCCCCACCTCCGGCTGGGCGAGATCCTCGGCCTGTGGCCGCTGCTGATCAGCGCCGGCGGCCTGACGCTCGCTTCGCTCGCGCTGCGCCCGGCGGCGAAAGATGCGCCGGACAGCGGCGCCTTCAACGCCTTCGCCTGGATGGGCGGCAGCGGCCGGACCATCGCCGCCGAGAACTTCGTGGGCGGTGATGCGGTGGCGGTGATGGGCGGCTGCGAGATCGACCTGGCAAATGCGAAGCTGCAGGGCGACGCGGTGATCGATACGCTCACGTTCTGGGGCGGCATCGAGATCCTCGTGCCGCGCGGCTGGCGCGTGGAAAGCAGTGTGACGGCGCTGCTGGGCGGGGTGAGCAACCGCACCGATCCGGTGGCCGATGGCCCGCGCCTGCTCATCCGCGGCGCGGCGATCATGGGCGGCGTGGAAGTGCGCCATCCGAAGGAGGCAACGCGATGAGACGCGGCGAGCTCGCCCTCTACGCGATCGGCGCCGTGGCGGCGGCGGCCCTGGCCAGCTCCGCGTTCCTGCTGTGGAATCGCGGGACGCCGATCGGCACGGCCATCATCGCCGCGCTGCCGCCCTCGCTCCTGCTCGGCGTGATCGGACTCGCCTCCCGCCACCTCTGCCGCGCCATGCCGCTCGCCTCGGCCAGCCGCGCCTCCATCGCCGCGGCGGCCGGCGGCTCCGCGGTCGCGGCGAGCGGCCTGTGGGTGCTGACCTGGCGCTCCTGGGCGGCCATGCTCCCCCAGCCGATCGTCCCCGACTTCACCCTCCTCTTCGGCCTGGGCATCCTTCTTTATCTGGGTACGGTGGCCATGCAATACCTGGTGCTGGAGGTCGACGCCTCGCGCGAGGCGGAAGCGGCCGCGCTGCGCTACCGCGTGCTGGCCCGCGAGGCGGAGCTGCGCGCGTTCAAGGCGCAGGTCGATCCGCACTTTCTGTTCAACAGCCTCAACGCCGTCGCCTCGCTGTGCGGCACCCGGCCCCTCGACGCGCGCGAGATGGCCCAGCACCTGGCCGACTTCTTCCGCCTCATCCTCCGCCTCGGCGCGCAGGAGCGCATCACCCTGGCCGAGGAGATCGACCTGGTGAAGCGCTACCTGGCCATCGAGAAGGTGCGCTTCGGCGACCGGTTGGACATCCGTATCGCGGTGGATGATGCGGCGGCGGAATGCTCGGTTCCGCCGCTGCTGCTGCAGCCGCTGGTGGAGAATGCGGTGCGGCACGGCGTGGCCTCGGTGGTCGAGGGAGGCACGATCGACATCCACGCCACGCTGCGCGACGGCATGCTGCGCATCCTCATCGAGAATCCCGCCGACCCCGACCGCGTGACGCAGCGCGGCGAAGGGATCGGCCTGCAGAACGCGCGGGGGCGGCTGCAGACCGTTTCGGAAGGACGCGCGGCGCTGCGCGCGGACGAGGCGGAGGGAAGGTTCCGCGTCGAGATCGAGCTGCCCCGATGATCCGCACCATCATCGTCGACGACGAGCCGCCGGCCCGCGCCCTCCTCCGCGAATACCTGGCGGCGGATGACGAGATCGAGCTCGTCGCCGAATGCGCCAACGGCTTCGAAGCGGTGAAGGCGGTGGCGGAGCACGATCCCGACCTGCTGCTGCTGGACATCCAGATGCCGAAGCTGGACGGCTTCGAGGTGCTGGAATTGGTGGACGGCTCGCCGGTGGTGGTCTTCGTCACGGCGCACGACGAGTACGCGCTCCGCGCCTTCGAGGTGCACGCGCTCGACTATCTGCTGAAACCTTTCTCCGAGGAGCGGTTGCGGGTGGTGCTGGAACGGGTGAAACGGCAGCTGGGGCAGGCGCGGACGCCGCTGGCCGGGCTCGCCGCGTCGCTGCGCGCGAAGCCGCTGCAGCGGATCGCGCTGCGCAAGGAGGACGGCTCGATCCAGGTCATCCCCGTGGCCCGCGTCGACTACATCGAGGCGGATGACGACGCGGTGCTGATCGTCGCCGCCGGCGCGAAGCTGCGCAAGCAACAGACCCTGGGCGACCTCTCCCGCGAGCTCGAGCCCGACCGCTTCGTGCGCATCCACCGCTCCTACGTGCTCAACATCGAGCGGATCGAGAAGGTGGAGCTGTACGCGAAAGACAGCCGCGTCGCCATCCTCCGCGACGGCACGCGGCTGCCGGTGAGCAGGAGCGGGTATGCGAGGTTGAAGGAGCTTTTGTAGTTGCTGGTTGCTGGTTACTGGTTGCTGGTAGATGCCCAAAGGCGCAAGTAACCAGCAACCAGCAACCAGCAACTACCGGCGCACCGCCGGCACGATCTCCCCCGTCAACACCTGGTCCCGAAAGCGGCCCCAGATGCCGCCCTGCATGTAGTTGCCCGCGGTGAAGACCACCACCAGCTGCAGCTCGGGAAGCACCATCATCAGCTGGCCGCCGTTGCCGTTGGCCTCGTACTCGCGGTAGGTGCGGTCGCCGGACTTCAGTTGATAGAGATGCCAGGCGTAGCCGTCGTCGGCTTCGTTGTAGGACTCGGCGAAGTGCTCGGCATCGAGGCCGGTGGTCCGCGGGGAGATGTGCACGTGCGGCGTCGTGGAGAGCTCGGCCCAGGACTTGCCGGCGATCCGCCGGCCGCGCCAGACGCCGCCGTCCAACCAGGTCTGGCCGATCTTGAGCAGGTCGCGGGGGCGGACGAACGCGCCGCCGCCCTGGTAGCCCTCGCCGGTCGGCATGAGGTTCCAGTAGTACGGCCCGAACTGCAGCGGGCGGGCCACGGTACGGTCGAAGAGCTCCGGCAGCCAGGTCTTCGTCGCGGTGGTGAGCGCGCCGCCGACCAGGTTCATCCCCGCCGAGCAATACGCGTAGCGGGTGCCGGGATCGTGCGCCACGGGGAGGTCGAGCGTGTGCTTCCACCAGTCGGGCTGCGCGGTCTGCCGCTGCATCGTCTCCTCGTTGCCGGCCGAGTGCTCGTCGTTGTCATCGCAGTCGAGGCCGGAGGTGTGCGTCATCAGCTGCCCGATGGTGATCCTCGCCTTGCGCGGATCGGGATTGGCGAACGGGCCCTTCGCCTTCATCAGCTCGAAGACCGGCGTGTCCGGCGTGAGGGAAGTGCCGCCCATCATCAGCGCGGCGAACGTCTTGGCGGCCGAGCGGGTGTCGTGCGGCTCGTCGCGGTCGAAGCCGAAAAAGTACTCCTCCAGCACCAGCTTGCCGCGCCGCGCGATCAATAGGGAGTGGATCAGCGCGGGGCGGCGGGCGGCGGGGTCTGCGTCGATGAGGCGCTGCACGAGGCGGGCGAGCGCCGCTTCGTCCAGGCCCGCGTCCTTCGCGCGGGCCGTGGTCCAGCCGTCGCCGGTGGCCGGCGGCTGCTGGTAGACGTAGGGCGGCTCACCCGGAGGGCGGGGGAAGAACGCCGCCACTTCGGCGGGCGGACGGCGGGTGAGCTCGATGGTTTGCCCCAGGTCGGGCCAGACGAGCTGGAGGCGGTCGGGGGAGAGGAGCTTGGCTTCGATGTGGATGTCCGCCGGGGCGGGAGGCGGCGGGAGGCGGAAGGTGACGGCATCGCCTTCGCGGACCACGGCGAGGCGGGACGCGCCGCCGTTCGAGTTGAACTCCGGATTGCGGAAGGCGCCGACCAGGCTGTTGGTCTCGTTGCGGAAGATCTTCAGATAGAGCGTGAAGCGGCCGGCCAGCGGCCGCACCGTCCCCTGCCAGTGGTTGCGGTCCGTGCGGCGCAGCGTGAGCGGCGAGGCGAACGGCTGGCCGGAGCCGCCCGGATCGCGCTGCTCCGGCGTGCCGCCCGGCGGCTGCAGCCAGAAGGCTTCCAGCTGCTGGCCGTGCAGCCGGCCGCGCAGCTCGCCCCCGGGGAACACGATGCGGAACCGCTTCACCCCGGCCGTCTCCCCCTGCACCCCGCCGATGGTCGCCCGCCACACGCCCCCCTCCCGCGCCACCACCAGCTTCCCCTGCAGCGGCTGGGGGAACGTCATCCCGCCGGACCAGAGGCCGATGAGCGCGTCGGCATCCTGAGCTCGTGCGCCGAGAGCGCAAAGGAGAAGAGCGAGCAGAAAAACGGAGCGCATCAGCGGGTCTCCTTTTCGCGGGCCTGCAGCCAGGCGACGATGGGGGCGGAGCCCTGCTGCAGATTGAGGCGCAGCCCGGCGCACGCGCCTTTCAGATTGCGGCGGTGGAGGGCGGAGAGAATCGCCTTGTGGCTCGCCGCCGCGGTGGAGACGTTCTTCTGCTCCCGCATCAGGGCCAGCTCATAGCGCCGGGTGCGGTGCATGAACTGTTCGATCAGCCCGAGGAGGACTTGGTTGGGGCAGTCGGAGAGGAGGTCGAGGTGCCAGGCGTCGTCCAGAGCGATCGCCTCATCGGCGTCGCGGGTGCGGCCGAGCTGCTCGTTGAGGTCGCGCAGGTGGTCCAGCCGTTCCCGGGAGGGGATGCCGGCCAGGCGCAGCGCCTCCGGGTCGAGCAGGGCGCGGAGGGGATAGAGCTGCTCGAACTCCTCCAGGGTCAGCGGGCGCACCGACCAGCCGATGCGCGGCACCGCGCGCAGCGCTCCCTCGTGGGCCAGGCGGGCCAGCGCCTCGCGCAGAGGGGTCCGGCTCACCCCGATCTCCTGGGCCAGATGCACCTCGTTGATGCGCTCCCCGGGAGGGAGGCGGCCGTCGACGATGCGGTTGCGCAGCTCGACCACCAGGGTGTCGCTGATGTTGTCGCGGACCAGGGCAAGGGGAGCGGCGGATTGCATACTGTGTACAGTATACAGGAACGACGAGCGAAGAAGGATGAACGATGAACAAAGGCGGCGGAAGGGCGCTCATCGTTCCTTCCCTTTCCATTTTCGATGGTAGGGAACTGATCCGTTTCTGGCACTCCCCCCGTGTAGGGTTCGGTTCCCAATGACAGCAGTCACCAATGGAGGCCCGTGGGGGATGGCGATCGACGCGCGGTCGTGGGATCGAAAGCTGCTCGATGACTTGTGCGAAGGAGACGTCGGCGCTTTCTGGATGATCTGGATGCGGCATGGCGCCCATCTGCGCGCGGTCTGTCACCGCCACATGCAGCGCGTCCGCACCGATACCGACGACGCGGTCAGCCGCTCCATGATGATCGCCCGCGAGAAGCTCCCCGAGTACGCCCGGGAGATCGTCGACGTGAAGGCCTGGCTCACCCGCCTCACCTCCAACGTCTGCCTCGACATCAAGAAAGAGCGCTGCCGCGGCACCCGCCGGGCCGACCCGCTCGACGAGAACGTCCTCAACCGCCGCGAGGCCACGCTGTGCGATCCGCCGACGCCGGAGGACACCTGCTTCGCCGCCCAGGTGCGGGAGCACATCGGCCAGGCCTTCGCCCAGCTCCCCCCCGGCCTCGGCGCCGCGGCGCAGCTGCGCTTCCTGCAGGAGGCCAGCTACACCACCATCGCCGAGCGGCTGTCCATCACCGAGACGGCGGCGCGCAAGCGCGTGCAGAAGGCCCGCGTCGTCCTCCGCCGCGAGCTCGCTTCGCTCGTCACCTCGCTTCCAGCGTGAGGTACTGCGGGTTGCTCGTCTTCAGGCCGATGGAGGGGCAGCCGACGTAGACGTAGTACACCCCCTCCGCGGGCGGCACGAAGTCGGTCGCGTAGACGCCCCCTGGCGCCGGCGCGAGCGCCTGGCGGTGGAACCAGGAGTCGCCGGCGCGGACGATCAGCACCATGGCGTCGGAGAGCCCCTCGCGCGGCTGCTTCGTCATCGCGTCGTTGAGGCGGAAGGTCAGGCGCGTCGTGCTCCGCACCGGGATGACCCGCGTGTCGAGCAGCGGCTCGATCATCACCGGCGCCCCGAGCTTCTTCGCCGCCAGCTTCGGATTCTCCGCCACCGACAACGTGAAGCAGCTCACCACCCGCGGCGCGTTGATGAACACCGCCACGTCGTACTCGCCGGCCGCCGGCAGGATGCCGGTGGCGGAGTAGGCGTCCTTCCCTTCCCGGATGCTCCGGTCCAGCACCAGCACCGCCTGCGCGCCGTGGCCGTAGTTCGAGAAATGGCCGATCGGCGCGGCCATCCCTTCCTTGTAGTAGTAGACCTGCTTGTCGGCCGGGTTGGCGATGATCACCGCGTTCTCGCCCGGCGCGGAGACGATCCCCGCCGCGGCGGTGGAGCGCGCCACTTTCCCGAACGGCTGCTCGCCGGCCGGGAAGTCGACCACCGCCACCTGCGCCCCCTCCTTGCCGATGGCAGCCAGGGGGATCATCTGCACCGTCTCGCTGCGCAGGCGGCGGACGTAGGCCAGCGTCTCGGTGAAAGCGATGTCGAACGGGCCGCCGTCGATGTTGCCGCTCTGGATGATGCGGTTCGACGCCGTGTCGAGGATCTGCACGAAGTCGGCGGCCGGATTGGCCAGGAAGGCGTAGCGGCCGCCCGGCGCGACGCGGATCTGGGTCACGCCCGGCTTCGCCTTCGCCGTGGCGATGGCCTTCCGCCGCTTCGGATCGATGACCGTGATCGTCCCCTCCGCGGAAGCGACGTACGCCATGTTGCTGAGCGGGGAGACGTCGATGGAGAGCGGCTCTTTGCCGGCCGGCACGCTGCCCACGACCTCGTTGCGGCGCACATCGATCAGCGATGCGGTGCCGTCCGCGCGGTTGGTCACGAGGAGCTGCCGCCCGTCCGCGCTGAAGGCCAGCTCGTGCTCGCCCTTGCCGGTCGGGATGGTGGCCAGCACTTTCGCCTCCAGCGCGCTGATCGCGACGACACCACGCGCGTTGGTGACCCAGAGCGTGCGCCCATCCGGAGCGGCCAGCACGTGGCGAGGATCGGGGCCGACGTCGAGATCGTCCAGCCGCTTCCAGTGCAGGGAGTCGACCACCGCCACCCGGTTCGATTCGGGGATGGTGACGAAGAGGCGGTCGTTGCCGGCGGCGAGCGTCCAGTCGTAGCCGGGATGCTCGAGCTGGAGCATGCTCAGCAGCTGCGTGCCGCCGTAGCCGAAGCGGGGATCGACGACGGTGATGGAGCCGTCGCCGTTCAGGGCCAGCACGTAATAGATGTTGAGGTCGAGGGCGGAAGGGTTGGTCAGCCCGCCGGTGAGCAGCGCCGCGACGGAGGCCGAGCAGCGCTTGTTCGGATCCATCCCTTCGATCGGCGCATGGCGCAGCATCCAGACGTTCGGATAGACGCCGCGCAGCTTCGCGCCGGTGGTCTCGTCCTGCAGCCCGAGCGTGAAGAGCGCCGGCTCCCCTTCCCGGGGCGGCGCGGCCGCGTCGGAGGTGTTGCGCACGGAGAGCTCGACCGCCGTGCCGCGATCGGCCTGTTTCGCATGAAACTCGGGAGAGATGGCGAGCAGAAGGGCCAGAAGGAAGTTAGTCACGCGGTCTGAGGATAAGACGATGTGGGGCGGGCGGGTGTGACACAGTTACTGGTTGCTGGTTGCTGGTTGCTGGTAGAAGCCGCCGCCATAGGTTATTTTTACTAGCAACCAGCAACCAGCAACCAGTAACTCACGCGGTCACAAACTTTCCATCTCCGTCGTCTACCACTTAGGTCCGCAAGGCCCTCCGGGCTCCCCATGCGCCAGACGACGATCGTCGCCGTTCTCGACACTGCCGCGCGACCGGCCGACGTGCTCCAAGCCGCTGGCGACGCGCACTGGCTGGAGCTGCGGGCCGACGCCGCGGGCGAGCTCGATCCCGACTGGCTCCGCGCCCGCTTCGACGGCCCCCTTCTCTATTCATTGCGCGGCCGCGGACCCTCGCGCGTCCAGAAGCTCCTCCGCGCCGCGCAACAGTTCGATCTCATCGACCTCGACGTGGCCGACCTCTCGGACGAGATCCTGCACGCCATCCCCCCCGCCAGGCGCGTGCTCTCCGCCGAGTTCGCCGCCGCATCGCTGGCCGAGCTCCGTCACGCCGCCGCCGGCATGACGCGGATCCCGGCCCGCCTCTATCGCCTCACTACCCGCGCCGCGAGATCGGGCGAGGAGCTCGCCGCCCCCCAGCTCCTGGCCGAGCTGCAGCGCGACGACGTCACCGCCTTCGCCACCGGCCCCACCGGCCTCTGGACGCGCATCCTCGCCCCGTGGCTCGGCGCGCAGATCGTCTTCGGCAACGCGGCCGGCGACGACGCGCCGACCGGCACTCCCAGCGTGGGGCGCCTCATCGACAGCTTCGGCTTCCCCTCGCTCCGGCCGGTCGAGGAGCTGTACGGCATGGTGGGCAATCCGGTGATGCACTCCCTTTCCCCCCGCATCCACAACACCGCTTTCCACGCCCTCGGCCGCAAGGGACTCTACCTCCCCTTCCACGCGCCGGACTTCGACCTCTTCTGGACCCGCCTCGTCACCAGCGGCGCCTTCGAGCGCCTCGGCTTTCACCTGCGCGGCCTCTCCGTCGTCTCCCCTCACAAAACCAACGCCCTCGGCGCCGCGAAGTACAAGAGCAGCATCGTCCAGCGCGCGGTGTCGACGAACCTTTTCCACAAGAAGGGCGACGACTGGCTCGCCGAGTCGACCGATGCCCACGGGGTGATGCAGACGCTGCTCGACCACGGCGTCCACGCCCGCAACCGCCGGGTGGCGGTGGTCGGCTGCGGCGGCTCCGGCCGGGCCATGGCCGCCGCGCTGCACGATGCCGGCGCGGACGTCACGCTGGTCAACCGCGGCATCGAGCGCGGCTCGCTGGCCAAAGGAGTCCTCCACCTGCCGTTCGTCCCCCTGAGCACGTTCAACTGCGAGGGCTACTCGCTCGTGGTCAACGCCACGCCCGTCGGCCGCGCGGGCGAGGAGCTGCCGTTTCCGGTGGAGAAACTGAGCCGCGATGCGGTGCTGGTCGATCTCGTCTACCGCGACACGCCGACGCTCCTCATCACGCGGACGCGCGGCCCGGGACGGATTACCATCGACGGCTGGGACATGCTGATGGCGCAGGCGCGCCACCAGTTCGAGCTGATGACCGGCCTGGAAATGCCGGCAGAGCTGATCCGGCAGACGCTCGGCTTCGAGCCGGCCGTCGCCGCCGTGGCGGAGTGATGGAGTGAGTTGCTGGTTGTCGGTTATCGGTGGTCAGATCTACCAGCAACCAGTAACCAGCAACCAGTAACTTTTGGAGGAGCCAAATTGGAGATCGTCCGCGAATCCGAACGAGTCGTGCTGCCGCTGCCGCGGCCACGGGTCGGCATCGAGTCGATGGCCGGCCACTGGTGCAAGACCAACGACTCGGCGCAGTGGATCGACAGCCTGGAGATCGTGGTGGAGGGGGACGGGCTGGTCGTCCACGTCTACGGCGGCGGCGCGGGCCCCACCCCGGCCGACTGGGGCAGCGCCCGCACGGACATCGTCTACGCCTCGAACGTGCTGAGCGGCGACGCGAAAGCCGGCGCCTTCATCGCCCGCTTCGAGCTCCCGGAGGCGCAGGTGGAGATGCAGGCCAACCTCAATCTCGGGCTGCTCGTGGTGGCGACGTACGTCAGCTTCCGCGAGCCCGGCGCGTGGGCGAACCGCTTCACGCGCGAGTTCTTCCGCAGGGAGGACGGCGCATGAGCATCGCCGAGACGGAAGCCCGCGCGGCGCTCGACCTCTCCGTCCTCATCGGCGACTGGCGCAACACGAACGCGGCCGGCAGCATCACCCGCATCGTCTGCAAGCCGGCCGGCGAGGGGCGGCTCACGGTGCACACCTGGACCGCCGCGCGCGACTTCGGCACCGTCGACGCTCCCGTCTTCGCTTTCACCTTCGACAGCCGCGACGCGGGCGCGTTCGCCGCGAACTACGACTTCGGCTTCGCCCGGGCCCGCCTGCAGGCGAACGTCAAGGCCGGCGTGCTGGTGGTGGTCTGCCTGACCAGCTTCCACGACGAGAGCGGCCGCTCGAACTACTTCGACCGCGAGTTCTTCTACCGGGTCCGGCGATGACCATCGTGGCCGAGCCCGAATCGCCTTCCTTCGGCGCCACGCTGGCCTCGACCCGCGGGCGCGCGCTCATCGGCGTCACGGCGCAGCTGGCCCGGGACAACTTCGCCAAGCGCGCCCCGACCTACGACCTCACCGCCACGTTTCCCTTCGAGGACTTCGACGACCTCTTCGCCGCCGGCCTCCACGCACCGACGATCCCGCGTGAATTCGGCGGCCTCGGGCTCGGCCCCTATCGCGGCGACGTCTTCACGCTCTGGATGATGACGAAGGAGATCGCCAAGGCCGATCTCTCCCTGGCCCGCTGCTGGGAAGGGCACGCGAACTCGCTCGTCCTCCTGGACGGCCTGGCGGACGAGGCCCAGAAGCGCCGCTGGTTCGCCGGCGTGGTGGAGCGGGGCGAGAAGTGGGTGGCCTGGAGCGGCGAGCCGCAGGCCCGCGCCACCGGCGAGCAGCTGAAGTTCGGCACGACGCTGGAGGCGGTGGAGGGCGGCTACGTCCTCAACGGGATGAAAGCCTTCTGCACCAGCGCGGGCGGCGCGCGCTGGGCGCTGCTCCTGGTGAACCCGGCCGGTCCGGGCGGCGCGCGGCACGCCACGGCCGCCGCGGCGGAGACGGTGCTGCTCCTCGCTTGCGACCTGGAGGATCCTTCCATCCGCTTCGACGGCTCCTGGTGGGACCCCATCGGCATGCGCGCCACGGTCAGCCACGCCGTACACTTCGACAAGACGTTCATCCCGCGGGAGAACCTGGTCGGCGCGCCCGGCCAGTACCTGCGCGACGGCTGGCAGACCTGCTTTGTCCCCCACTACGCCTCCTCCTTCCTCGGCGCGGCGGAGGCGGCGTACGAGTACGGCGTCGCCTTCATCCGCAATCAGAACAAGACGGACGACCCGTACGTGCAGCACCACGTGGCGAAGATGGCGCTGAATGTGGAGACGATGCACCTCTGGCTCCGCCACATCGCCACCCTGTGGGAGGACGGCCGCTATGCCGAGGCGCAGGCGGCGGGGAGCCGCATCCGCCATCTGGCCGAGCACCTCGCCACTGAAACGGTCGACCACTGCATCCGCGCCTGCGGCGCCCGCGCCCTCAACAAGCCGAGCCCCATCGAGCGCATCCTGCGCGACCTCGCCATCTACATCCGCCACGACAACGACGACCAGGTGCTGGCCACGATCGGCCGGCAGATATTGGGGAGGAGTTTTGATAGTTCGTTTTTCAAACCCTAGTTGTCAGTTGTCAGTTATCAGTTGTCGGTAGACCTACTGACAACCGACAACTGACAACTGACAACTATGACCATGCGCTTCCACTGGAGCATGTCCTCAGCCGGCGAGAAGTACCGCGGCGCGCAGGCGCGGGCGGCGGTGGGGGTTCCTGCGCTCGACACGCTGGTCCGCTTCTGCCGCCATGCGGAGGAGTGCGAGATCGACTCGCTGCTCACGGCGTTCGGCTTCCACCGTCCCGACCCCATCGTCCTCGCCGGCGTCCTCGGCGCGCTAACCACGAAGATCAAGTTCATGGTGGCGGTGCGCTCCGGCATCTTCTCCCCCACGGTCTTCGTGCAGCAGGTCAACAGCGTGGCCACGATGACGAACGGGCGCATCTGCCTCAACGTCGTGGCCGGCCACACGCCGGAGGAGCAGCGCTACTACGGCGACTTCCTCAGCCACGATGAGCGCTACGACCGCACAGACGAGTTCCTCGCCGTCTGCGACGCCTTCTGGCGCCGCGAGGCGGAGGTCGACTTCGACGGAAAGTACTACCGCATCGAGAAGGGGAAGCTGAACGTCCCCTTCGTCGCCCCCGACCGCACCCGGCCGGAGATCTTCCTCGGCGGCAACTCCGTCCGCGCCGAAGAGATGGCGGTCAAGTACGCGGACTGCCTCTGGCGCCTGCCGGACAAACCGGACGCGCTGCGCCAGCGCACTCCCGAGCTGCTCGAAAAAGGGATCGAAGTCGGCCTCCTCGTGTCCCTCATCGTGCGCCCCACCCGCCGCGAGGCGCTCGCCGCAACGGAGAAGCTGCTGGAGGAAGTGGGCGGACGCCCGCGCCGCACGCATGAGGAGTTCGCCAAGCGCTCGGACTCGGTCGCCTTCACTTCCACCTACGAGCTGGCGGCGAAGAACGACGCCTGGATCACCGACTACCTCTGGTCCGGCGCCGTGCCGTTCCTCGGCGCGCCGGCCATGGCCATCGTCGGCTCGCCGGAGGAGGTGGCGGACGCGCTCTTCGAGTTCCGCGCGGCCGGCATCACCCAGTTCCTCTTCATGGGCTGGCCGGACATGGAGGAGATGACGAATTTCCACAGCGAGGTCCTGCCGCTGGTCCGGGCCCGGGAGGCGGCGGAGCAATATGGGAACTATATTGCGCAGGATTGAGCGCGATGATATTGCGCACGAGCCATTCCCCCACGTTGTCGTGGACGATGCAGCGGACGACTATGCGCTCCTCGCCTTCCCCGATCCGGACCTGATCGTCAACGGCCGTCCGCTGCAGAACAACGCCACCTACCGCATGCCGGCCGCGCGCATCCTCTCCGATCCGCGCGTGTCCCGGCCGTGGAAGGATTTTGCACTCGCGCACACCTCCCGCGCCTTCTTCGCCGAGGTGGTGGAGCTCTTCGGCGATGCCATCCGCGCTCTCCATCCCGGCCTCGAAGCGCGTCTCGGCTGCCGGCTGGAAGACGCGCGCACCAGCATCCGCGGCGTGGAGCCGCCCGCCGACATCGCTCTCGATTGCCAGGCCTGCTGGGGCTCGCCGGTCTCGACGCCGTCGAGCTCGAACGGCTGCCATGTCGACCGCCAGGTCGCCCTCTTCGCCGGCCTCCTGTACTGCCGTTTGCCCGGCGACGACGCGGAAGGCGGCGACCTCGAGCTGTACCGCTTCCGCGGCGCGGAACGCCGCTACGAGGAGGGCCGCTTCGTCGACCCCTCGCTCGTCGAGCCGGTGAAGCGCATCCCCTACGCCGCGAACCGCCTCGCGTTCTTCATCCACTCGCCGCATTCGCTGCACGGCGTCACGGTGCGGTCGGTGACCAGCTGGCCGCGGCTGCACATCAACTTCCTGGCCGAGGCGGCGTTCCCGATCTTCTCGCTGAATGACACTGTCATCCTCAGGCCCGCAGAGGCCGAAGGATCCGTACCGGTCCTGCCGGGGGATCCTTCTGCGTCTTCGCGCCTCAGGACGACACCGGATCGGAGCGCCTCCTGATGCGCATCGATGCCGACACCGCCGTCGTCGTGTGCGCCGGTCCTTCGCTCGACCTGCTGACCGAGCACGCCTGGCGCGACCTCGCCGCGGCCGGTGCCATCGTCGGCGTCAATGGCGCACCGGCCGCGGTGGCGTGCAGGAAAGTGCCCTTCACCTGCCTCGCCGCGATGGACCTCGAGCTCGGCCTGGCCGAGGCGGTGCCGAACCTGCGCACCGTGTGGCGTAAGACGCCGGCGTGGCGGGTGGCCTCCGCCGATTCGCAGCGCGTGGACGCCGAGTCGTACGTGCATGAAGTGGACGAGGCGGACGGCGTGGAAGGCTGGAGCGACGATCGCCGCCAGGGCTACAAGGGCGGCAGCAGCGCGATGGTCATCGGCAACTGGCTCGGCAACGAGTGGGACGAGCCGGCGGCGATGCGCAACGGCAGGACGCCGCCGCGGCGAGCCTTCCGCAAGCTGGCCTACATCGGCCTGGACATGCATCCCGGCCGCGGTGCGCACGCCCGCGGCGCCGGCGCGCACGCCAGCGGCTTCGCGAGATCCGACGCGCAATACGGCAACGTCTGCCGCGGCTGGTCGAAGTTCTGCGCCGAGGCGGCGAAGCGCGGCATCGAAGTGGTCAATCTCAGCCCGGGGACGGCGCTGGAAGCGATGCCGCGCGCCGCCGTGCCGAAAGCGTGGGTGCGCTGATGCAACGGCTCGCCTTCGTCGCCTGCGTGGAGAGCGGAGCGCTGGAGCAGAAGGCGCGGTTGCTCGTCCGCTCCATCCGCCGCTTCGGCGGCGCGCATCGCGAGGCGCCCATCCACACCTTCGCCCCGCGCGCGGGCCGCGCCATCAGCGAGGCCACGCGCGCGCTGTTCGCGGAGCACGGCGTGGAGCATCATGAAGAGCTGCTGAACGTCGACTTCGACGACTACGGCGTCGGCAACAAGATCTTCGCCGCCGCGCGAGCTGAGGAGCTGGCGAGCGAGGAGTTCCTCGTCTTCGTCGACAGCGATACGGTCATCGTCTCCCCGCCGGACGCGCTCGCGTTGCCGCGCGGCGTCGATGCGGCGGTGCGTCCCGTCGAGTTCCACCGCTGGCGCGAGCACGAGCGGACGCTGCATCGCCGGGTGAGCTCCGCGGGAGACGGCGACCTGGGGGACGACTACTGGCTGCGCATGTACGAGCTGTGCGGCGTCGAGGCGCGTCCGTTCGTGGAGACCTCCTGCGATCGCGTGCGCATCCGCGCGTACGCGAACTCGGGCTTGGTCGCGGTGCGCCGCGAGGCGCGCCTCTTCACCCGCTGGAAAGAAGACTTCCTCACCCTCATCGCCGCGCAGCACCGGCCCAGAGGCGGCGACATGCACTACATGGATCAGCTCTCGCTCGCCGCCACCCTGGCCCGCGCCTGGGACCGGGTGCAGCTTCTCGACGGGCGCTACAACTATCCGCTGGTCGGGCGGCCGATGCTGGCCGAACCGCTGCGCAGCGCGCGCCTCGACCAGCTGGTGCACATCCACTACAACCAGTACTTCCATCACGACGGCTTCCTCGCCGCGCTCGAGCCGTCCATCGAGCGCGAGGGCGAAGTCGTGAGCTGGCTGCAGCGGCAGCTGCCGCTTCCGGAGCAACCGTGAGGCTGACGGACCGGCAACGCACGGCGCTGGCCGAGGATGGGTTCCTCTCCCTGCCCGGCCTCTTCACGCCGAAGGAGGTGGAGCTGATGCGCGGCGCCGCCGACGAGCTGGCCGCGGCGGACGGCGCGCACGTGATCGCCGAGGACGACTCGCCCGCGGTGAAGATGGTCTTCGGCGCGCATTTTCATCATGATCTCTTCGCGCGCCTGGTCCGCCACCCCTGCCTGTTGCATCCCGTGGAGGAAGCGCTCGGCGAGCCGGCACACGTCTTCCAGTCGCGGCTCAACGTGAAGACGGCGTTCGCCGGCGGCGGCTGGCCGTGGCACCAGGACTTCAACCAGTGGTACCGCCAGGACGGCATGCGCACGCCGCGCGCGACCATCGCCGGCGTGTTCCTCGATGAGGTGAATCCGAGCAACGGGCCGCTGCTGATGATTCCGCGCTCGCAACGGCGCGGGCACATCCTCGTGCCGGAGATGGACATCCCGTCCGGGGTCGTGACCGAGGCGGCGAACGAGCACGGGATCGTGCCGCTGATGGGCCCTCCCGGCACGACGGTCTTCTTCGACTGCCTGATCATCCACGGCTCGGCCCAGAACGTCTCGCCGTGGCCGCGGCGCATCCTGTACTTCAACTACGTCGGCGCGTCGTGCAGCGATCTGCGGCCGCTGCGCGCGCGGTTTCACTGCGACACGAACGTGCTGCCGCTCACCGCGCTGCCGGATGAATGTCTCGTCGGATGGCGGGCCACCGCATGACTTCAATCGCCGTCACGTCGCCCGTTCGGACACGTCCCTTCGCCGGGCCGTGCTTCATCGGCGGCCGCGAGCGCGAGCTCGTGCTGGAGGCTTTGGAGAGCTGCAGCTGGTCGGCGTTCCGCGCGGGGATCGGCGAGCACGACCCGCGCACACTCTGCGAGCTGCCGTCCGCCGACGCTTTGGCTTTCGGTGACGATGAGGCGCGCTTCCTGGGCGGCATCTGGGTGCGCCGTCTGGAGGCGTTGTTTGCCTCGCGCGCGGGAGTGCGCTACGCGGTCGCTTGCAACTCCGCGACGTCCGGCCTGCTCATGGCCGCCGGCGCGCTGGACCTCGGGCCGGGCGACGAGGT
>DASYMJ010000312.1:0-5713 GCA_036009105.1 Thermoanaerobaculia bacterium
GATCGACCAAGCCATCGTCCCCGCGGCGCTGATGGAGGCGGTGCGGCCCGCGCTGCAGGGCAGCGGCGTCGCGCCAGTGGTGATCGCGCCGTTCGGCGAGCCGTTCTCCAGCGCGAGAGTCATCGGCGGGACGACCTTCTCGCTCGCCTCGCCGGGCAGCCAGAAGACGTAGCGGCTCCTCGTCGGCTGCGGCGAGAGGTTGTGGCAGTAGCTCATGACCGTGCCCAGCTCCGGCGGCGAGCTCGTCGCGCCGCCGTAGCAGCCGCCCTCGCCGCCGTAGCACTGGTCGACATAGTTGCGGTCGGGCGCGCCGCCCGGCGTGCCGATGTTGTACTGGACCTTCTCGGCCGCGGAGAGGGTGATGCAGTGCGTATGGACGCTGTTCACCACGTGGCCCAGCTCGTGCGCGAACTCGAGCAGGATCCAGAAGTTGTTGTTGCTCGGCAGCCGGTAGGCGATGCCGCCGTTCGTGTCGTTCGGGTTCGGCACCGTGGTGGTGATGACGCTGGTGGAGCCGCAGAACGCATACGAGCCGGCCCACGGGCCGCCCGTGCCGTTCTGGAAGTCGCTGCCGCAGAGCAGGTTGGACGAGCGCCAGGCCACGCCGCCGCTGAAGTTCTTGCCGCTCACCATCACCACCGCCGAGCGGTTCACCCCGAGGTAGTTGGAGTGCCAGTAGGCGCCGAGCTCGCTCAGACCGTCCAGCGTCGTGCCGCCGGACGGCACCACGTTCCACGGATCGGCGGCCGTCGCCCAGATGTGGAACGTGCCGAGGGTGAGCGTGGTCTTCAGGTCGCGCTGGTAGATGATGGAAGCCTTCGCCACCAGGTCGCCGATGTAGTTGGTCAGGTTCGTGGCGTTGCTGCCCAGGCCGACGTACAGCTCGTTGTCTGTCTCCACCGCGATGTTCAGGCCGTAGGCGATGGAGGTGGTGTGAGCGGGATCCGAGTTCGCGTTCGCCACCGGAATCATCACCATCTGCTTCGCCTCGGACAGGCCGATGACCTGCGCCTTCTCCACGTCGCACTGGAAGCCGTTCACACCCGTGGCGTCGTCCAGCGGATCGTACTCGGCGACGGCCAGCTGCGACTGGCTGTCCCGGCCGAGGTTGAAGACCCTCTCCCCCACCGTGACCATGCCGCTGACGCTGCCGTCGGCGCGGACGGAGAGGAAGGCCATCGAGTCCGGCCGGCCGGTGACGTGGCCTTTGTAGTAGCGCGTCTTCGGGACGGAGAGGTGGGTCTCTTTCCCTTTGTCGCCGTACGCGATGATGTCGGCGTCTTTGCGCCAGACCTCGAAGCGCTCCAGCTCCAGGCTGGTCGGATCTCCGTTCAGGAGAGGCAGGCGCTCGAGGACGAGGCGCTCGCGCGCACCGAGGATGCGCTGCGTCACCTCGTCATCGACGTGGTACGGCCGCGCCGCGAAAGCGGGCGCAGCAAGGGCTAGACACACCAGGAGAGCGAGCTTTGGACGACCCACGGGGAAAAACATACGGCAGCGAACACGCGCCGGACGTGATCTATGTCGCAAAAGCGGACAAAAGTGTGCGTGGGGGCCGGCTTCAGCCGTCCCCACGTACCGTCAGCTAGTGGTGCCCGCCCCGACCACCGCCGTGTCCGCCATGACCGCCGCCGCCCCAGTTGCCCCGCCCGTAGTGGCCGCCGTAATAGCCGCCGTACCCGAAGCCGAAGCCGATCGAGAAACGGGGGCCGTACCAGAACGGGTCGTAGTACGAATACGGGCTGTAGTAGCGGGGAGCGTAATACGGGTAGTAGAGGGTCGAGGGGCGGACGTACGCCCGCCGGGCGTCTTTGCCGTCGGCCTTGTCGGCCTCCTCGTTGCGCGAGTCGGCCTCGCCGACCACGGCCTTGATCACATCCTTGGAGACCTTGGCCTCGGTCAGGGCGATGAGGTCGTCGGCGTTGACGTCGAAATGCCCGTCGTACCTGGCCACGAACTCGATGATGGTGTCGTCTTCGACGCCGGCCTTGGCCATCCGGATCACATCTTCCACGATGGTGGTTTTGGAGGTCTGGACGGCGAACAGGGGGGTGGCGGCGAGCAGGAAGAGAAAGAGGAAAGTGAGTCGGCGCATAGGATCTCCCTTCGGAACACACCATTATCTCTCTATCCTTCCCATCGTGCGACTCCTGCTGACCCTGCAATACCTCGGCACCCGCTACGCCGGCTGGCAGTGGCAGGCCAACGCCGTAGGCATCCAGCAGGTTGTCACCGAAGCGTTGGGGCGGATGTTCGGCGGGCCGGTGAAAGTGGAGGGGGCCGGGCGCACCGACGCCGGCGTCCACGCCCTGGCCCAGCGGGCCCACGCCGACGTCCCCTTCCAGATCCCCCCCCGCGGCTTCCTGCTCGGCATCAACAACCTGCTGCCGCACGACATCCGCGTCACCGCCTGCGAGGTCGTTCCGGACGACTTTCACGTGCGCTTTCAGGCCAGGTCGAAGACGTACGCCTACCGCATCTGGAACGCGCCGGTGGACGACGTGTTCGGCTTCGAGACGCAGGTGCATGTCGCCCAGCCGCTGGACGCGCAGGCGATGCAGGACGCGGCCCAGCTCCTCCTCGGCGAGCACGACTTCCTGCCGTTCACGGTCGCCGATCCGGAAGTCTCCTCCACCAGGCGCACCATCGAGTCGATTGCGGTCGCCCGGGAGGGCGGGCGGATCACGATCACGGTCGCCGCGGACGGCTTCCTCCGCTACATGGTGCGGCGGATCGCCGGCTCCCTGATCGAGGTCGGGCGCGGGCGGCTGGACCCCTCGCTGCTCTTCGCCGAAGCGCGCTGGACGGCGCCCGCCAAGGGGCTGGTATTGGTCGGGATTCGGTATAACATCAGCCGCTCATGATCGATCTCTCCAAGCTCGCCGAACCGGGCTCGATCGAGGAATCGCTCGTCGAGAAGATCGACTTCAAACGGATGCCCCGGCACGTGGCCGTGATCATGGACGGCAACGGCCGCTGGGCCAAGCAGCGCAGCCTGCCCCGGGTGGAAGGCCACCGGGCCGGCATCGCCGCCGTGCGCGAGATCGTGGAAACCGCGGCCCGGCTCGAGCTGGGCGTGATCACCCTGTACGCCTTCTCCGTGGAGAACTGGAAGCGGCCCCGCTACGAGGTGGCCACCCTGATGATGCTCCTCAAGGAGTACCTCCGGAAGGAGCTGGCCACGCTGATGAACAACAACATCCGCTTCGCGCCCATCGGCCGCATCGACGGGCTCGATGAGAGCGTGCAGCGCGAGCTTCGCTACGCGCAGGAGAAGACGGCGGCGAACAGCGGCCTTCTCTTCCAGATCGCGCTCAACTACGGCGGGCGGGCGGAGATCGTCGACACGGTGAATCGGATCATGGTCCTGCTGCGGGAGCGGGAGATGAGCGACTGCGCCATCGACGAGGAGTTCTTCGCCGCGCACCTCTACACGGCGAACATCGAAGACCCGGACCTGCTCGTGCGCACCAGCGGCGAGCTGCGGGTGTCGAACTTCCTCCTCTGGCAGATCGCCTACGCCGAGATCCACGTGACGAAGGTGCTGTGGCCCGACTTTCGCCGCCGCCACCTCTTCGAGGCGATCATCGACTTCCAGGCGCGCGACCGCCGCTACGGCGGCGTGGACGAGCCCGACTCGCGGATGTGGATCGAGGCGGACTCGCACGGACGGCGGCAATCCTGAAGTACGCCCGCGAGCTCACCGCGCTCATCTTCGCGCCGATCGCCATCTGGATCATCGGCTGGTCGCCCACGCCCGTCTTCGACGCCGTGGTGGCCATCATCTCCGGCCTGGCCCTCTACGAGTTCCTCATCCTCGGCAAGCGCAAGGGCTACGCGGTGCCGATCGTGCTCTGCATCCTCCTCGTCCTGTTCATGCTCGCCGGGTTCATCTTCGAGCAGGTCTCGGTGGAGATGGGCGTCTTCGCGGCGCTGCTCATCATCCCCGCCTCGTACGTCTTCAGCCGCAAGCCGATCGAAGAAGCGCTCCCCTCCAGCGGCATCGCCATCCTGGCCACGCTGTACGTGGGGATGCTCGGCGGCTCGCTGATCCGCCTGCGCAACGACTACCACGAGCTCGGCCCGAAGCTGGTCTTCTTCCTCCTGCTCGTGGTCTGGCTGGGCGACGCCGGCGCGTACTACGTCGGCAAACGGTTCGGCCGGACGAAGCTCTCGCCGCGGGTCAGTCCGAAGAAAACCGTGGAAGGGCTGGCCGGCGGCGTGACCACCTCCGTCATCACGGCGGTCATCATCCATTTCACGTTTCTGCCCCAAATGCCGCTGCTGCACGCCATCATCTGCGGCGCCATCCTCTCCGTGGCCGGCGTGATCGGCGACCTGGCCGAGTCGATGTGGAAACGGTCCGCGGAAGTGAAGGACTCCGGCACGCTGTTGCCCGGCCACGGCGGCTTCCTCGACCGCTTCGACTCGATCTTCTTCACCGCGCCGATCCTCTACACCTACTGGCACATCCTGGTGGCCGGCTTCTCCACGCTGAACATCATGCAGGGCTGATGCGCACCGTCTCCATCCTCGGCTCCACCGGCTCGGTCGGCCGCAGCACGCTGGCCGTCGTCGACGCCTTCTCCGACTCGCTGCGCGTGGTCGGTCTCGCCGCCGGCGGCAACCTGGAGCTGCTGGCCGAACAGGTCGAGCGCTACCGGCCGGAGCTCGTCTCGGTGCGCGACGCGGAAGACGTCAAACCGCTCCGGGCCCGCCTTCGCACCCGGCGCGTCGAGATCCTCTCCGGCGCGGAAGGCGCCTCGGCGGTGGCTTCCCTGGCCTCGGCCGATGCGGTGATCGCCGCCATCGTCGGCGCGGCCGGCATCCCGCCCGTGTATGCCGCGCTGAAGGCCGGCAAACGCGTCGGCATCGCGAACAAGGAAGTGCTCGTCGCCGCGGGCGACGTGATGACCCGCGCCGCGCGCGAGCATGGCGGCGAGATCCTGCCGGTCGACTCCGAGCACAACGCCGTGCACCAGGCCCTTCGCTGCGGGACGCATACCGAGGTGCAGCGCATCATCCTCACCGCTTCGGGCGGACCGTTTCTGAATCGCGACCTCGGCACGTTCGGCGACGTCACCGTCGATGCGGCGCTCGCCCATCCCACCTGGAAGATGGGGAACAAGATCTCCATCGACTCCGCCACCATGATGAACAAAGGGCTGGAGGTCATCGAGGCGCATCACCTCTTCTCCATGCCGGCGGACCGGATCGACATCCTCATTCATCCCCAGTCCATCGTTCATTCGATGGTCGAGTACGTCGACGGCTCGATCATCGCCCAGCTCTCCACCACCGACATGAAGTTCCCCATCCAGTACGCGCTGCTCTACCCCGAGCGCGTGGTCGCGCCGTTCGCGCGGCTCGACCTGGCCCGGATCCGCACGCTCGATTTCCTGGAGGTCGATCCGCATCGCTTTCCGGCCGTCGAGCTCGCGTACGAGGCCTGCCGCACGGGCGGCTCGATGCCAGCGGTGCTCAACGCGGCGAACGAGGTGGCGGTGGAGCGTTTCCTGGCCGGGGAACTTCCGTTCACCGGAATCGTAGAAGTAGTCGGGCGGGTGCTGGACCGGCACGCCGGCGCGGTGGCGCCGGTCGGGTCGGTCGAGGATGCGCTCCGCCATGATGCGTGGGCCCGCAATGAAGCCCGCGGAATCGATGTTGCAATCCCGCGTTAGGCCTCCGCCATGATCGAGCTCATCGGACTTCT
>DASYMJ010000313.1:0-12304 GCA_036009105.1 Thermoanaerobaculia bacterium
TGCACGATGGTCAACGCCTCTTTCTCTTCGATCGGAGTGTCGATGGTCACCGGCGCGGCGAGAGGCGGATCGACCACCGCGAGGTAGAACTTGCGGATGGCCGACGTGGCAAACAGCTCCGACAGGCGCGCGGCTGCCGGCTGCGTACGGGCGAACAGCATGACACCGCTCGTTCCGGTGTCCAGGCGGTGCACCAGGTAGATCGACCCGAAGCGGACGCGCATCAGCTCTTCGAGCGAGCGCCGATCGCGCTCCCGGGTGGGCTGGGTGGGCATGCCGGAAGGCTTGTCGACCGCGATCCACTCCGCCGTCTCGCGCAGCACAGTGAGATCGACGAGGTCGATGATCACGATGCGGTCGCCGTCGAAGACCGGACGGGAGGCGATCGACACCGGCCGGTCATTGACCAGCACGCGCCGCGCGGCGATCAGCTCGCGCGCCTTGCGCCGCGAGACCTCGGGAAAGCGCGCGGCGACGGCCTGATCGAGACGCATGAACGGAAAGGGCCGGCTGGAGAGCCGGCCCTACGTTTCCATCAACGCGATGCCTTGGTCGGCTTCGGCTGCGCCTCGCCGCCGCCGCCTTCGATCACCGTCAGGTCCGGGATGCCCATGCCGAGAGCGCGGCGGACCTTCCCTTCGATCTCGCTGAAGAGGTCGGGATTCTCTTTGACGAAGAGCTTGGCGTTCTCCCGGCCCTGGCCCAGGCGGGTGTCGCCGTAGGAGAACCAGGAGCCGGACTTCTCCACGATCTTGTGCTCGATGCCGATGTCGAGGAGCTCGCCGGTCTTGGAGATGCCTTCGCCGTAACCTACGTCGAACTCCGCGTGGCGGAACGGTGCGGCGCACTTGTTCTTGACCACCTTCACCTTCACCCGCGAGCCGACCACTTCCTCCCCTTCCTTGATCTGGTTGGTGCGCCGGATGTCGATGCGCACGGAGGAGTAAAACTTCAGGGCCCGGCCGCCGGTGGTGGTCTCGGGGTTGCCGAACATCACGCCGATCTTCTCGCGGATCTGGTTGATGAAAATGAGGCAGGTGCGCGACTTGGACACGATGCCGGTCAGTTTGCGCAGCGCCTGCGACATGAGGCGCGCCTGGAGGCCGACGTGGCTGTCGCCCATCTCGCCTTCCAGCTCCGCGCGCGGCACGAGGGCGGCGACCGAGTCGATGACGATCACGTCGATGGCGCCGGAGCGGACCAGCACCTCGGCGATCTCGAGGGCCTGCTCGCCGCTGTCCGGCTGGGAGACGAGGAGGTTGTCGACGTCGACGCCGAGCTTCTTCGCGTATTCGGCATCGAGGGCATGCTCGGCATCGATGAACGCCGCCAGGCCGCCCACGCGCTGGGCCTCGGCGATCACATGGAGGGAGAGCGTCGTCTTGCCCGACGACTCCGGTCCGAAGATCTCCACGATGCGGCCGCGGGGGACGCCGCCCACGCCGAGGGCCGCGTCGACGCCGATCGAGCCGGTGGAGATGGAGCTGATCGCGGCGAACTCTTTCGCGCCGAGGCGCATGATCGAGCCCTTGCCGAACTGGCGCTCGATCTGCGTCAGCGCGGTCTCCGCGGCCTTCAACTTGTCATTTGGTACGGTGGCCATTCTGCCTGCTCCTTAATTGTGCGTTCTGCTGGTTGAGAGAGGTGTCCGGTTGGGGTCGACGCCGCAGGAGAGGCGAGGAGAAAGGTCGATCGGCGGACATTCGAGTGGTGCAAAAGAGTGTACGCCGCCGATTTTTCGGGCGTCAAGAAACGATGCATACCAAGGGTAGAAGGCCGACAAAACTCTACAAATCGTAGCGAGGCGAGGTGCTGTCATGACAACAACCGTTCGCCTCGCCGCGTTCCTCTTTTGCTCAGGAATGTAGCGCGCCGCGAGCCGGCACCGCTGCTAGAGCACGGCTTCGCGGATCTTCTTCAGATCGGCCACGAAGCGCGCCCGCTCCTCGTGGCGCGCCTCGTCGGTCGGCGCGCGGAGGATGGACGACGGATGGACGGTCGCGGTCACGTAGTCGGCAAGGTCCGAGACGACGCGCTGCCCGCGCTGGACCGAGACCTTGAACTTCGATCCGATCACCGCCTGGGCCGCGGTGGCGCCGAGGCAGACGATCGCGCGCGGCTTGATCAGGCGGATCTCGGCGTCTAGCCAGGGACGGCAGGCGGTGATCTCCTCGCCGTTCGGCTTCTTGTGGATGCGCCGCTTGCCGCGCGGCTCCCACTTGAAGTGCTTCACCACGTTGGTCAGGTAGACCTGCTTGCGGTCGATGCCAGCCTCTTCGAGGGCCTTGTCCAGCAGCGCGCCGGCCGGACCGACGAACGGCCGCCCGGCGAGGTCTTCCTTATCGCCCGGCTGCTCGCCGATGAACATCACCACCGCCTTCGCCGGCCCCTCGCCGAACACGGTCTGCGTGCCGATTCGCCAGAGGTCGCAGGCCTTGCACTCCGCGGAGGCGTCGCGGAGCTTGGGAAGGCTGGGGCGGGGCGGGATGTAGGCTTCGGCGGTCATGGCAGCAGTGTCATCCTGAGCCCCGCAGAGGGCGAATGGATCTCCTCGTGCTTGCCGCAAGATCCGTTCGGCGTCTACGCGCCTCAGGATGACAAGGAGAGTGCAACGCTCGATCCCACCCAGTCGAACTGCTTGTTGAAGTCCACGCCGAGCATCTTGCCGCGGGAGAGGCGCACCAGGTTCTGGGCCAGGATCGGCCGCGGCTCGTCGTCCGGGCGGAGGAACATCATCCGGATCTCCACCTTCACGCCGGGGCCGCCGTCCGCGGCCTGCAGCGCCGGCGCGTACTCGATCTTCTCCTGCACGCACCAGCCGTGGCGCTCGGTCTCCGGGATGGCTTCCAGGTCGGCCGCGGTCGGTTCGACGTTCACCCCCGCGCCGGCAAAGGAGAAGAGCGGCTTCAACACGTAGCGCGCGGTGAAGTCCTCCGGCACGCCGTCCAGCTCGGAGACGAACGTCGCTTTCGGCACGGAAGGATGATCGAGGAACGGCAGGGAGTACTTTGACCAGACCCAGTACCAGTTCGGGTGCGGCGCCCACTCCACGTCCAGCTCCTCGCGGTAGTCGAACGGCAGCTCCGTGCCTTTCCTGGCGAGCTCGTCGAAGACCACCCGGTTGTAGATGCGGCGCACGCGCGTGTTGCCGCGGAAGAGCTGCTTGCCGCGCCTGGTGAGGGCGGTCGGATCGACGGCCTCGACGCCGAACAGCAGCTTCGTCGCCGCGAAGTCGGGATACGTCTTCTGCCGCGGCGGGTCGAGATCCATGAGGATGACTTCCGCCGGATCGTGCTCGCCGACGATGGTCCGCCGGGTCAGCTCCAGGAACGAGTCGCGGTTCAAGCCGGAGTACCAGCACGACCAGTCGCGGTCGAGGCCGGGCATGCCGGCCAGCGTCTCCCGCCACACATCGCGCTGCACGCATTGCATGGAGGTGAGGGAGGGGAAGCCCTGCAGCTCGATCAGCTTCGGCACGAAGCGGTCGCCCTCGCGCACCACGGCGAAGTCGACCTGGGTGAAGTTCGGCAACGCGTCCATGCCCGGCGTGTTCCACCGCTCCGGAATGGCGCGTCTCATCTGCTCCATCCGCGCGGGATCGGACAGCTGCGCGACGATGGCCCGCGCGCTCTCCACCAGCTGCGCCTTGAAGTGATCCGGCAGGAAGAGCGGCGACTCGGCCAGGCGGAACTCGAACTCCGAGTCGAGGCGGCGGCAGAGCTCGCGCTGGTACCAATGGTAGCGCTCGGGCGTGAACTGCTCGTTGAAGAGCGGCCGGAAGCGCGGATCCATCAGCCCGCCCGCTCGCGGAGCAGCCGCTGGAGGTGGAAGCGCAGCGGCGCGAGCAGCATGTACTGCGAGGTCAGGCGGCTCTGGCGGACGTTCTCGCCTGTCATCTCGTTCTCCAGCGTGTGCAGCCGCTCCTCGTACCACTTGCGGGAGACCTCGCCGTGCTGCCACTTCTCCTCGACCACGGCCATGACGTGCTCCCGGTCGATGATCTCCGGATGGTGATTCACGCCGTAGACGCGCGGCATCTCGCCCAGGCGGGCGAATTCGGCGGTGGTGATGGCGTCGCTGCCTTCGTGCTCGAACGCGATCGGCGTGGAGCTGCCGCCGTCGAAGGCGAGATCGAACAGGCGGTTGTCGACCACCCGGAAGCGGCGCCCGTCCGGCAGCTCGCCGGCGAAGCGGGCGAACCAGGGATGATCGTTCGCAGCCGTGGTCAGCGTGTTCAGCGGCATGCCTTCGCTCTTCGCCTCGCGCAGGCGCGGATGCGCGGCGCCCGACCAGCGGCACATCAGGCCGAAGGAGTGGCAGATGCCGATCAGCGCCGCCTTGGGATGAGCGACGATGTCGTCGAAGAGCCGGAACAGCGGCGCTTCCCACGCATCGGTTTCGTTGATGCCCTGGGAGAACTCGCGCTGCCCGTCGTTCTCGCGCGGATCGAGATGGCCGGGGCCGCCGGTGCCGATGTAGAGCTGATAGCGGCCGTTCGGCGCGTCGGGAAGCATGAGCTTGCGGCGCACATCGAACGAGAGCGCGCGCACCTTGAGGTCGGCCTCGCGCAGCTCATCCCGCAGCTCTTCGGCCGCTTCGAGCACGGCGTGCACGAGCGAGTCGTGGCCGACGTTCGGCCACGAGTGGTTCATGTCCAGGATGGCGATGTCGATGCGGTCCCGCCGCGCTTCGGGCACGGAGTCCTCGAGGCGAACGTACTCGAAGAACTCGTGGGGCTGATGAATGTCTCGTCTTTGCATGAATTACCAAACGATGAACGATGAAGGATGAACGATGAACAAAAGCGCGGCACGCCCGTTCATCGTTCCGCGTTCATCCTTCCCCGTTTCAAAGTCCGTGCTCGGTTTCGTCCATGATGTAGTCGACCACCTTGCGCAGGTCCTTCGTCTCCTCATAGACCTCGAGCTGCCGGTCCGCGCCGGTCCGGTGGCGCATGATCTCCCGCGCGTAGTAGACCTCCTTGCGGGAGCCGAGCTCGTCCACGACATCGTCCACGAAGCTGAGCAGCTCGTCGAGCAGCTGCCCGAACGGCACCTCTTCGCTGCGGCCGAAGTCGATCAGCTTGCCGTCGATGCCGAAGCGCGCCGCGCGAGACTTGTTCTCCGTCAGCAGCGACTTGCGGTAAAGCCGCCATCCCATGTTCTGCGCGTAGAGCTTGTAGAGCTTGACGGTGACGGCCTGGAAGAGGGCGGCGAAGCAGATGGTCTCGTCCACGCGCAGCGGCACGTCGCAGATGCGGTACTCCAGGGTGGGGAAGAACGGATGGGGGCGGACGTCCCACCAGATCTTCTTCGCGTTGTCGATGCAGCGCGTGCGGATGAGCAGCTGCACGTACTCGTCGTACTCGCTCCAGCCGCGGAAGCTGTCCGGCAGGCCGGTGCGGGGGAAGCGCTCGAAGACCTTGGCCCGGTAGCTCTTCCAGCCGGTGTTGTGCCCGCACCAGAACGGCGAGTTGGTGGAGAGGGCGAAGATGTGGGGGAGGAAGTAGCGCGCCGCGTTCATGATGGCGATGCGCGTCTCGTTGTCCTCGATGGCCACGTGCACGTGCAGGCCGAAGATGAGGTTCGCCCGCGCCACCATCTGCAGGTCGTACAGGATCTGGTCGTAACGGGCCGCGGGCGTCATCGGGACGTTCGACCAGTGGGAGATGGGATGTGTTCCGGCGGCGGCGATGCGCAAGCCGTTCTCGCGCAGCAGCCGGGAGATCTCCCCGCGCAGCCGCGTCACCTCCCGCCGCGCCTCGGCGATGTCGCGGCAGATCGGAGTGCCGACCTCGATCACCGGGTCGTGCATCTCCCGCTTGATCTCTTCCTTCAGCCGCTTCTCTCCCTCCGCGAACAACTCCGCGATGTGCGACTTGAGCTCCCGTGACTCCGGGTCGATGACCTGGAACTCTTCCTCGATGCCGAGCGTGAAGGATGGTTGTGGAGGCATGGCGGCATTATGCCAGCGGCTGCGTCGGGTCCTTGGCGGTATTCACGACCGAGGGCCAGGTGCCGGTCAGCTCGAGAGCCTTTCCTCCCGTCACGATCTCGATCAGGATCTCGGCCATGTTCGCCACCATCCAGTCGAAGTTCTCTTTGCCGACGGAGTGCACGTCGGCGTCCGGCGCGCAGTTCATGAAGTCGATGGCGTACGGGATCCCGCCGCGCACCGCGAACTCCACCGTGTTCATGTCGTAGCCGAGGCCTTCGCAGAGGGCGACCGCATCGCGGTGCATGCGCGCCTCGAGCTCGGGCGGGGTGTGGTAGTTGGCCACGTAGCGCAGGTGGTGCGGCTGCTTGGGGTCGTACATCATGATCCGCACACGCTTGCGCCCCAGCACGTAACAGCGGTAGTACGACTCGAACTCGATGGCTTCCTGGGCCATCATGGCCAGATCGCGCGTCTGGTCGTAGGCGGCGAAGAACTCCTGCGGGTCGTCGACCTTGTACACGTCCTTCCAGCCGCCGCCGTAGGCCGGCTTCATGAAGATCGGCCAGCCGAGGTAGTGGAAGACCTCGTCCCAGTCCACCCATTTCATGTTCCGGAACGACTTCGCCTCGGTGTTGGGCGGGAACTGCTTGTGCGGCAGCAGGACCGTGCGCGGCACGGCCACCCCGGCGGCGCGGGCGACGTAGTTGTCGAAGAACTTGTCGTCGGCCGACCACCAGAAGGGGTTGTTGACGACCTTCACGCCGCTCGCCGCGGCGCATTTCAGGTAGGTGCGGTAGAACGGCACCTCGTGGCTGATGCGGTCGAGGATGAGGTCATAGGGAAAGACGCCGTCGTCCTTCACGGCGGAGATCTCCGCCGGCGCCCCTTCCACCTGCTCCCCTCCCCGCTCGTTGATGGCGTTGATGAGCGCCCAGGGAAACGTGTCTTCCATCCCGAAGAGAATGCCGATCCGCTTCTTTCGCATAGGGGCGGATCGTATAGAATCCGGGCGGTTGGGGGCAAATAAGGAAATTGAAAATTGAAAATTGAAAATTGAAAGAGCAAGGCTTAAAGAGCACGATTAATCGTCTTTCAATTTTCAATTTCTAATTTTCAATTTTATGTATAGAGATTACGTGCGCTGGCACTCCCCCTCTCTCGGCCGCGACATGGAGTTCCTCTGGTTCGGCAAGTTCGGACGTCCGGTGATGCTGTTTCCGACGTCCGGAGGGCAGTACTCGGAGAACGAAGACCGCGGGCTGGCCGCCTCGGTGGAGGACAAGGTCGACAACGGCGAGGTGCAGCTCATCCTCGCCGACGCGGTCAACAACGAGAGCTGGTACAACAAGTCGGTCCACCCGGCCGTCCGCGCGGCGCGGCATGCGCAGTACGACGCCTACCTCCGCCACGAGCTGGTGCCGTACATCTTCAACCGCGCGCAGCGGGGGGACCTGGCCGTCTACGGAGCGAGCTTCGGCGCGTACCAGGCGGCGAACTTCGCGGCGAAGTATCCGGACGTGGTCAGCCGCGCCATCTGCTTCTCCGGCGTGTACGACGTCCACTCCTTCCTGGACGGCTACTGGGACGAGACCTGCTACTTCAACTGCCCCACCGCCTACATCCCGAACATGACCGGCGAGTGGGCGGCCAAGCTGGCCCGCGTCGGCTGGGTCATCGCCACCGGCGAGCACGACTCGCTGGTGCAGGAGAACCGCGACTTCTCCGCCCTGCTCTCGTCGAAAGGGATCCCGAACTACCTGGAGATCTGGCCCGGCCAGTTCGGCCACGACTGGCCGTGGTGGCGGGAGCACCTGCGCCGCTTCGTGTAGGGGAAAAAATGTAGGGCCGGCTCTCCAGCCGGCCCAGCATCAACGGATCAATTGGGCCGGCTGAGAGCCGGCCCCACGTTACTTCTCGGCGTGCAGGCGCGTCTTCGCGTCGGTCAACTTCTTCACGTCTGAGGCGGGGATCGTGCCGCTGATCGACACCGCGTCGTTGCTGCGCGAGACGCTGAACTTGCGCAGGACCGGCACCATCTCCGGAACCTTGTCCTGCACGGCGAGGCGCATCGCGGCGAGGGCGCCGCGCAGCGTGTCCTCGACCAGCTGCAGCGTCTCCTCGTCATGCGCGAGGCCGAAGCCGCCGAGCTTGAGCGCGTCGCCCGTATCCGTGGCCCACAGCGCTACCGTCGACACGTTCTTGATGGCCGCATTGAGGGCGGCGTGGCTCTGCGGAATCTTCGCGGCGCCGGTCAGGCGCTGCGCGCGGGCCACGTCCACGATCGCCCAGGCGCTCGCCCGCGGCTCGATGCGCGCGACTTCGCGCCCCAGGCCGCTGGAGGTCAGGAAGGTCGTGCCGCCGTTGGCCCGGCTGGCCAGCGCTTCGGTCACGGCCGACTCGCTGCCCAGCAGCACCAGGCTGTTGCTCGGGAAGGCGATCGCGCCGCGCTTGCCGGAGTCGCCGGTCTCCTGCGGCATCAGCAGGTAGCCGTTCTTCTGCGTCGCGCCGCGGCCGAGCAGCGCCGTGGTCAGCCGGTCGACGTTGAACCGGCCATCCGCCGCGATCAGCACCTCGGCATCCGAGCCGAGGTTCGTGCGGGGGGCCATGGCCACGACGAGGACGTCGATGTCCTTCTTCGGATCGAGGCCCGCGTCATCGAGGAAGCGGTCGCTCTCGCCGTTCGCGCCGACCTTGTCGGTCTGCTCGAACAGGGTCATGGAGAGCGGGCTGGTGCGGAGGTCGGCCAGGCGGACGACGCCCACCGAGACCGCATCGTTCGGGATCAGGGAGAGCGCGTCGTTCTTGGCGAACGCGGGGAGCGCGACGAGGGCGGCGACGGCGAGCAGGGACTTGAGGGAGCGGTTCATTTTGATCAGAACTCCTTTCGATGGAACAGCCAGGAAGCGAGAGCGAGGCAGCCGACGGCGAACGCCGCGGTGGCGATGAACGGGATGGGAGTCAGAGCATTGGCGAGATCGCGCGGCAGCTGCTTGTCCGAGACGTAGGAGATCACGGCGCCGAACATCTCCGCCGTCTTCGGCAGGACCCAGTAGAGGCCGTTGATCAGCCAGGCCTGCCACTCCTTCGAGACCGCGGCCGCGAAGTGCTTGTGGCCTACCAGCATGAAGCCGAAGAAGAAGACGGCGTAGCTGGACATGATCGAGACCGCGGTGGAGGAGGTCATCACGCCGATGAGGAACGCGAAGGCGAGCAGCGTGGCCACCACGAAGAAGATGATGAGGCCGGCCATCATGAACCGGGGATGGACGACGTGCGTCTTCCAGAGCACGATCAGCCACATGGAGCCGATCAGATAGAAGATGTTCGTCCCGGCCAGCAGCAGCCCGGCCAGGTAGCGCGACAGCAGCAGCTTCACCCGGGAGATCGGGCGGGAGAGGTAGAGGTCGACCGTGCCCTTCTCCTGCATGCGCGGCACGAGGTGCGCCGTGGCGAAGATCGCCAGGAAGGTGCAGAGGAAGTAGAGGACGCCGGAGAAGCCGGACTCGAAGCCGAGCACGATCTTCTCGATGGAGTAGTCGCCGGAGACGTTCACCTCGTTGCCGAACAGCTTCGCGCCGGCCAGGGCGCCGTTCACCACGTCCAGGTTCACGGCGAAGGCGAAGATGATGATGAACATGGTGGAGAGGCAGAAGTAGGCGACGAGCGTCCAGCGGGCGGCCGCTTCCCGCATCACGTCTTCGATGTTTGCAGCGAGCACTTTCATGGGGCGGCCTCCGTCCGGACGAGATCGACGAATACGTCTTCCAGGGTGGAGCGGACCGGCGACAGCTCGCTGAGCATGACGCCGCCCGAGCGCGCCCGGTCGACCAGGGTGTTGAGGTGCTGGATGTCGTTCACGGAGAGGACGAGGTGGCCGTTCACCCGCTCCACGGCGGCACCGGTCTCGCGGAACGCCGCGAGCAGCGCGTCATCGACCGGCGCGGCGACCATCTTGTACTGGGCCGACCGGCGCGTGAGGTCCTCGATCCGCCCTTCCACCGCCACCTTGCCGCGGCGAAGCACCGCGACGCGGTTGCAGGTCAGCTCGATCTCGGAGAGAAGGTGCGAGTTGAGCAGGACGGCGGTGCCGTTGGAGGCCGCCTCGTGCTGGAGCAGGTCGCGGATCTCGCGGCGGCCCACCGGATCGACGCCGTCCGTCGGCTCGTCGAGCAGCAGGACGTTCGGCCGGTGGACCAGCGCGCAGGCAAGGCCGAGGCGCTGGGTCATGCCTTTGGAGAACTTCCTGACCCGCACATCCCCCCACCCGCCCAGCCCGACCGTCTCCAGCAGCTCTTTGCTGCGGGCGGCCAGGTCCGCGCTGCCCATCCCGGACATCCGCCCGAAGATGGAAAGCGCCTGGCGCGCGGTGAGGTAGCCGGGGATCTTGTGACCTTCCGGCAGGTAGCCGACGCCGCGCCGGCTCTCCGGGTTGCTCACCGGCAGGCCGGCGATGGTCGCCGTGCCCGCCGTGGCCCGGGTCAGACCGAGGAGGATCTTGACGGTGGTGGTCTTGCCGGCGCCGTTCGGACCGAGCAGGCCGAAGAGCTCGCCTGCCTGGACATCGATGTCGACGCCGTCCAGCGCCGTGACGCGCTTGCCGACCGTCGATTTGTAAACCTTCCGCAGACCGCGCACTTCGATTACGTTCATGACCTTTGCTCTTTACGGCGCAAAGTAGATCAAGGTTGCGCCGGCTGTCATCCTCAGTCCCGCAGAGGACGAAGGATCCGTACCGATCTCGCGCCGGGCCTGAAGATGCAGATCCCATTCGGCGTCTCGCGCGCCGTCAGGATGACACGGTGAGAATGACAAACCCCTTGTTGTAGTTGTCATTCCTCGCGGTGAGCGATCGAGCGGTCTTCTTCGACCCTACATCCAGACGGTGGGCATGGATCAAGCGCATTTCGGCGCTCCTGGGCGTCCTCTCCATCGCCATCGTCGGCCTCTTCCTGGCCAGCCTGCTCACCACGCCCCTGTTGCCCGGAATGCCGGGCATCACCTCCGCCCTGCGCCACATCCGCCGCGCGGCGCACGTGCCGCCCCACCAGACCCGCCTGCAGCAGTTCCTCCTCAAGCGCACCCGGGAGCGGCTGCTGACCCAGATCGCGCAACAGCAGCAGCGCAAGCGGATGCTCGCCGCGCAGCCGCCCATTCAGGGCGGCGGCATCGTCGCCGCGTTCTACGCGCCGTGGCAGGAGACGGGGGTCCACTCCCTCCGAGTGAACGCGGGGAAGATGACGCACCTGCTGCCGGCCTGGGTCCACCTCACCGCCGACGCGCGCGGACTCGACTACCGCGACTGGAACTTCGAGCTGAACGTGCACAACCCGGAGGTGATCGAGCTGGCGCGCTCGAACAACCTGAACATCGTGCCGGTCTTCAGCAACGCGCAGCAGAGCGAGTTCGACCCGCAGCGCGTGCACATCTTCCTCAACCACCCCGAGCTGCAGACCAAGGTGATCATGGAGCTGCGGCGCTGGTGCCTGGCCAATCGCTTCCAGGGCATCAACGTCGACTTCGAGAACCTCCGCCCGGAGGACCAGCACCTGCTGATCCCCTTCCTGCAGCGGCTGCGGTCCTCCTTCGCGCCGGCGCGCCTGCTGGTGAGCGCGGACCTCGAGGCGGGCCGGCAGGTCGACTGGCGCGCGGCCGCCTCGCTCTGCGAATTCGTGGTCGTGATGGCGTACGACGAGCACAATGCCGCCAAGCCGGGACCCATCGCCTCCATCGACTGGTACCGCGGCGTCCTCCGCCGCGCCCTGGAAGCAATCCCGCGCGAGAAGCTCGTCATCGGCCTCGGCAACTACGCGTACGACTGGACCGAAGGGCAGGACTGGCCCGATCCGATGACGTATCAGGGGGCGCTCGTCCGGGCCCGCGAATACCGCGCGGACGACAAGCCGGAGCAGATCGTCGACTTCGATCCCGCCGCGCTCAACCCCACCTTCTCCTATACCGACGACGAGGGGAAGGAGCACGAGGTCTGGTTCCTCGACGCCGTCACCGCGGCGAACCAGTGGGCCATCGCCCAGACCTACGGCATCCGCGGCGCCGGCGTCTGGGTTCTCGGCTCGACCGATCCGTCCATCTGGACGTTTCTCGACCGCCGCCGGCTGGCCCAGGCGCCCAACCCGGCCCGCCTGGAAGAGGTGAGCTTCCCGTACGACGTCGAGTTCGTGGGCGACGGCGAGATCCTGCACGTGCAGGCGCTCCCCTCACCGGCCCGCCGCACGCTGGAGGTCGATCCGCGCACCCACCTCTTTCTCGACGAGAGCTACCACGGCTTCCCCACCTCTTACGTCATCGCGCGCAGCGGCTTCCGCGAGAAGACCGTGGCCCTGACGATCGACGACGGTCCGGCCACCCC
>DASYMJ010000314.1:0-20098 GCA_036009105.1 Thermoanaerobaculia bacterium
CCAGAAGTAGGTGATGGAGTCGCCGATGGCGGCCAGGTACGCGCGCAGCAGGCCGGTCTTGGTGTTGCCCGGGCGGAGGATGGCGGGGGTCGGATCGAAGGTCGTCCAGCGTCCGCGCACCCACGCCTCCACCCACGCATGCGCGTCCTCGCGGCGGACCACGAAGTAGCCCGTCAGCGGGTTGAGCGTGCCGCCGTAGAAACCGCCCACGATGCGGGCCGGCACACCGAGACTGTTCAGCAGCGCGACCTGGCCGGCGGCGAAGTACTCGCAGTGGCCGCGCCGTTCCCGGAGCAGGAAATCATCCACCGTCATGGCATGGCCGATCTCCTGGGCCCGGGCGAGGTAGCGGAAGTTGCGGTTGAGGTAGCGCTCGATCGCCACCGACTGCTTGAACGGATCGGTCTCGCTGCCGACGATGTTGCGCGCCATCGCCGTGATGGCAGGATTCGCCGGATAGCCGGTGAGCGGCGGCGGCTGCCGCGGAGGCCGCCCGATCGGGTCGACGGCGCGCGCCATCATCACGTCGAAAGTGAGCATCTGGCGCGAGCCCTGGTAGACGTAGAACGCCTCGCGCTGCGGCCCTTCGAACACGCCGTTCAGGCCGGTGATGGCGTACGTGCCGTCCGGGATGAGCAGCCGGTTGTTGCGCACCAGGCGTTGCTGCACCGACGCGCCGCGCGTGAAGCCCACCGGCTTCGCGATCTGATAGAGGCCGCGGTTCAGCGGGACGCTGCCGTAACGCCCCGGGCTCTGCCGCCACTCGCCGCCCCGCCAGCGGTCGTACACCGCGGCGCGGAGACGCAGCGGCGTGAAGAACGCCATCGCCTCCTGGCTCATCGAGACGCGCGCCACGACGGCCGGATCGTCCGGCGTCGCCCGCTCTTCATTGAAGTTGATGGTGTCGGAGAGGCCGGTCGTGGCGTTCGTCAGGCCGCCGGTCATCCCCTGCAGCATCGGGTTGCGCACGCGCGGGATGAACGGGAAGAGGATCGCGGCGATGACCGCCGTGCCGCAGAGGTAGAACGCCGCGGCGCGGCCCGACGCCGGCTCGGCGTAGTCGCGGCCGATGGCGCGGATCGTATCGAGGTGGCTGACGTACATCATCTGCCGCAGCATCACGAAGGCGAAGACGATGACGAAGAGGACGATGGTGATGTGGGTGGAGGTGGCGATGCTGGCCACGAACAGGAGCGCGGCCGCGAGCAGCCGCTGCGCGTAGTTGTTCGAGCGGACCGACTCGATCGGCTGGTAGGCGGCGATGAAGAGGACCAGATGCGTCGACGCGGCGATGGCGCTGCGCGAGATGGCGATGGCATCGACGAAGTAGAACGCGATGTAGCCGATGCCGAGGACGAACATCACGCTGCGCGGGATGAGCTCCGGCGTGCGGCCGGATGCCACGCGCGCCACCATGCCCAGCATCACGGCATGAAAGAGCAGGAGCGGCACGACGCCGACCGCGCCGGTGGCGTAGAGCGGCGCCGCGGCGAACGCGGTCAGCAGCAGCGTCTCGATCTCACGCCGTCGCGGCATCGCGCCTCCCCACGCCGAACACGATCGTGTCGCGGTCCAGCGTGAAGTGCACCGGCTCGTAGGTCGGATCGAGCAGCGCGAGCGCGCGGAAGAGCGTGTCCGCGCTTGCGGACTCGCTCGACTGCGCCGTCATGCGGGGCAGCGTCAGGCGCACGTCGAGGCCGCGGCGCACGGAGTGGAAGATGAACGTCGCCGCCTCGCTGACCATCTCCTCGAAATCGTTCTCCGTGGCATAGCGCGGCTTGAAGGGATCGACCACCACATGCACCGCCCGCGCGGCCTCCGCGTCGGTTTGCTTCATGATCCAGCGCCCGAGGGATGCCGACTTTTTCCAGTACACGTGGCGCAGCGAGTCGCCGCGCACGTACTCGCGGAAGGAGTGGATCTCGCTGCCCGGCCCCGGCCGGTTTGCCGTGTTCTGGTCGCCTTCCACCGGCCGGAATCGCGCCCTCGCCGCTTCCTCACCCAGGAGTCGCGGGAAGACGACCACTTCGCCGTGAATGCGAATGCGCCGCTTCTTCAAAAAGAAGCCGAAGGGGTAGCGCGTGTAGAAGTCGAGGGCCTTGAGCTCGACGATCCCGCGATGCTGGAAGAGGAAGGCCGCGCCGATCTCGACCGTGCCCCGCCTGGGCACGATCGGCACGAGCAGCGGCTGGGCGAGATCGTCGGCGGCGATGACCACATCGCGCACGTTCCAGATACGCGAGCGGTTCTCGATGCGCAGCAGCCCGTCCGCCGCCCTCCCCGCCCACGCCTGGTCGACACCGGTCAGCTCCACGTGCAGGTGCTTCAGCCCTCTTTGCGAGGCGATGCCCGAGAGCAGCAGACACCCGAGCATGAAGGTGAGGCCGATGTACAGCGCGTTGTTCCCGGTATTGAGCGCGGCGAACCCGATCACGATGGTGGAGATGAGATACGCCGTCCCGATCCGGGTGAAGCGGACGACGCCGTCGAAGGTGAATGCGGGCTGGCTCATCTACGTGGGGTAGAACAATTGACACCGCAAGGAAACGCCGAGGTAGCCTCGGGGAGTGAAGTGGTCCTGGCTTACAAAACGGCAGTGGCGGCTCACCTGGGAGCGCGCCGCCGAAGCGATTCGGGAGTGCGGCATCCTCTGGCTGGTCTTCTCGATCCTGGACAAGATCATCGACGGAACGATCACCTTTCCCTGGCTTCTGACGAACTTCGGCATTTCCATTGTCCTGTGGAGTTACGGCATGTACATTGAAATTCGCACGGTGACGAACAGTGAATAGCGACTACCTCGCTCCTCTCGGCGCTCTCATGTGGGGCACTTTCATGTTCGCGTTAGCGCTGTACGCTCAGCGGCAGGAGCGCCGCCTCCACACCGACGACGACGAGCAGCTCTTCCGCGAGGTCTACGGCCCCGCCGGCAAACCGAAGAAGCCTGCTACCGCGGAACCGGAATCTCCGACACGATCCGCTGAATGAACTTTCCTTCCGGCGAGGCGTCGCCGCGCATGGCCCGCCGGTCCTTCATCAGGATTCGGTGAGACAGCACCGGCACGGCCAGCCGCTTCACATCCTCCGGGATGACGAAGTCGCGGCCGTTCACCATGGCCAGCGCCTGGCTCGCCTTGAACCAGGTCAGCGCGCCGCGCGTGGAAACGCCCAAAGCGACTTCCGGATGGGTGCGCGTGGTCTGCACGACGGTCATCAGATAGTCGACCAGCGACTCGTTCACGTGGATGGTCGTCACCTGCTCCTGCAGCTCCCGGATGTCCGCCTCGTCCACCACCGGCTCCAGATGCTCCAGCGCGTCCTGGGCGCCGCCGGCGCGCAACAGCTGCTTCTCATCGGAAGCGCTCGGGTAGCCGATGGTGATGCGCATCAGGAAGCGGTCCATCTGCGATTCGGGCAACGGATAGGTGCCGACGTGCTCGACCGGGTTCTGCGTGGCGATGACGAGGAAAGGATCGGGGAGCGCCAGGCGCCGCTTCTCGATGGTGATGATGCTCTCGCTCATCGCCTCCAGCAGCGCCGATTGCGACTTCGGGGTGGCCCGGTTGATCTCGTCCGCGAGGAGAACGTTGGTGAAGATGGGGCCGGAGACGAACTCGAACTCCTGCTGGTCCTGGTTGTAGATGGTGACGCCGACGATGTCCGCCGGCAGCAGGTCGCTGGTGAACTGGATGCGCTGGAAGGCCAGCGACATGGAGCGGGCCAGCGCATGCGCCAGAGTGGTCTTGCCGACGCCCGGCACGTCCTCCAGCAGGATGTGCCCTTTGGCCAGCAGCGCGGCGATGCAGAACTGCACCACCTCCGACTTGCCGCGGATGACCTTCTCGACGTTCGCCTGCAGTTCCGCGACCTTGTCGAGCGAGCGGCGGATGGGAATCGGTTGCGTGGTCATTCCTTCTCCGTAGGACGCAACAGGAACAGCGACGTTACCCCTCGTACTCCCAGCGCCAGACCCGTCCGTCCTCCGGATCCATCACCTCGCCCGCGAAGCGGAAGCCGTTCTTCGACAGGATGCGGGTCGAGGCATTCGGCTCCGGCAGCGTGTGCGCGATCACCTGCAGCGACGCGTCCGTCTCGAGCGCGAGGCGCACCAGCGCTGAAGCCATCTGCGTGCCGAAACCGCGCCCCTCGTATGGCGGAAAGGTGAAGTACGCGATCTCCACCGCGCCGTTCACCGGGTTCCCTTTGAACCCGCACGAGCCGATGGCCCGCGTTTCTTCCACGGCGAAGTAGCCGCGCCACGGGGCGACCGCTCCCACCCGGTCGTAGAACTCGCGGCTCATCGCGGCGGCGACCTCCGCGGCCTCCAGCGCGACGCCCTCCACGAGGTCCCCGACGCGCCCGACCTCTTCCTTGGAAACGAGGCGGATCACAGCTTCTTGTAGTCCGGCCCGCCCCCACCCTCCGGCGGCACCCAGTTGATCACCTGGTAGGGGTCCATGATGTCGCACGTCTTGCAGTGGAAGCAGTTCGTGAAGTTGAGGAACGGCACCTTCCCCCGCCCGTCCTCCGTGGCCTGAGGCTCATAGACGTTCGCCGGGCAGAAGTGCAGGCACGGGTTGCCGTACTCCTCCGTGCAGCGGGTGATGCAAATCTCGGTGTCCAGGATGAGCAGGTGCGCGGGCTGATTCTCCTCGTGCACCACGCCGCCGTAGTAGACGTCGCTCACCTTGTCGAAGGTGTACGTGTTGTCGAACTTCATCTTCTCCGGCGGATGGGGATGCTCGGTGCCGAAGTAGCGCTGGATGCGCTCCATCCGCTCGTGGCCGCCGTGCCCGTCCAGCTTGTTCAGGAAGCCGAAGCCGCGGCCGCCGGTCACGATGCCGACCCCGGCGTTGAACATGCCGGCCAGCTGCCCGTACTCGAACGCCTGATGGAAGTTGCGCTGGGCCCACAGCTCGTCTTTTGCCCAGGAGTGCTCGAACAGCTCTTCATATTCGTGCAGCTGGTTCGCCGAGTAGTCCTCGTTCAGCAGCGCATGCAGCGCCGCCTCGGCAGCGAGGATGCCGGACTTGATGGCGAGATGGATGCCCTTCAGCCGCGCACCGTTCAGATAGCCGGCCGAGTCGCCCAGGATGAGGAAGCCGTCGCCGTACGCGCGGGGCATGGAGAAGTAGCCCCCCTCGGGGATGGCCTTCGCGCCGGCGGCGATCATCTTGCCCCCCTCCAGCAGCCGGCGGATGGCCGGATGCAGTTTGTAGCGCTGGAACTCGTGATGCGGATCGAGCGTCGGGTTGCGGTAGTCGAGCCCTACCACGAGGCCAATGTCGACCACCCGATCCTTCATCCCGTAGATGAAGCCGCCGCCGAAGGTGTCCAGGTCCAGCGGCCAGCCCATGGTGTGGATCACCGAGCCGGCCGGGAAGCGGTCGTCCGGCAGCTGCCACAGCTCCTTGATCCCCAACGAGTAGACCTGCGGGTTCTTGTCCTTGTAGAGGTCGAAAAGGCCGGCCAGCTGCTTGGTCAGCGTGCCGCGCGGCCCTTCGGCCAGGATGACGAGCTTCGCCTTGACGTCGACGCCCGGCTCGTAATTCGGCTTCGGCTTGCCGTACCTGTCGATGCCCTTGTCGCCGATGCGCACGCCCACCACCCGCCCCTCCTCCACCAGCACCCGCGACGCGGCGAACTCGGGGAAGACGTCGACCCCCATCTCGCCCACCATGCCGCCCAGCCAGCGCACCATTTCGCCCAGGGAGATGACGTAGTTGCCGTGGTTCTTCAAAGGCGGCGGATTGATGGGGGCGGCGATCTTGAACTTTTCGGTGAGATACCAGAAGGAGTCCTGGCCGACCGGCGCATCGATGGGGCAGCCGCGCTCGATGAAGTCGGGCATCAGCTCGCGGAGGCCGCGCGGATCCATGACCGCCCCGGAGATGCCGTGCGAGCCGATCTCTTTCCCCTTCTCGAGCAGCGCGATGGAGAGCCCTTCCAGCTTCCTTTCCGCGGAAGACTCGTTGTGCGCCTTGACCAGCCGCGCGAGCTCATACGCGGCGGCCAGACCCGCCGGCCCTCCGCCGACGATCACCACGTCGACGTCGAGGGTCTCTCGCTCGATGCCCGGTAGTTCTGCCATGTCGCTTGCTTCCTCCCGTTTCGGTCGGCGCATTGTAGCTGTGCTCAACGATGAACGAGGAAGGATGAACGATGAACAACGGCCGCGAGATTCACGTTCATCGTTCATCCTTCCTCGTTCATCGTTCCGGCGGCGCAGCGCGCCGCCTGCTATCCTGACTGCCGGTCCAGCAATGCACACCGAGCTCGCAGCGCTCACACTCCTCTTCCTCTGCAGTGCCGTCACGTCCTACGTGGCCACCGGCATCGTGCGCAAGGCCTCGGAGCAGGCGGGCCTGGTCGACCGGCCGGACGACCACCGCAAGCATCACGCGAGCGCCACCCCGCGCCTGGGCGGGCTGGCCATCATCTTCGGCTTCGGCTTTCCCCTCCTGCTCGTCGCCGGCAACTCGCACGCGGCGGAGCTGGTGGCGAAGAACATCTCCTATCTGTTCGCCATGCTCGCCGGCGGCTCCCTCATCGTCGGCCTCGGCGTGTACGACGACATCGTGGGGGCGAACGCGCCGAAGAAGTTCCTGGTGCAGACCGCCGCCGCCGTCATCCTGGTCAGCTTCGGCTTCAAGTTCACCTTCGTCTCCCTGGCCGGGCAGGTGTTCGAGCTCGGCGTCGTCGGCGTGCTGGCCTCCATCGTCTGGATCGTCGGCGTGGTCAACGCGGTCAACTTCATCGACGGCATCGACACGCTGGCCACGGTCGTCTCCATCACCATCGCCGTCTCCTTCGGCATCGTGGCCATCATCCGCCAGGACGTCTTCACGCTGGTGATCATGACCGCGCTGGCGGGCAGCCTGATCGGCTTCTTCCCCTGGAACCGGCCGCCGGCGCGCATCTTCATGGGAGACAGCGGCAGCCTCTTCATCGGCCTGATCCTCGCCGCCTGCTCCCTGGCCAAGCCGAGCAAGTCGCCCATCGCCTTCGCCGTCGGCGGCCCGATGCTCGCACTGGCCCTGCCGGTGATCGATACGCTCTTCGTGATGAGCCACCGCTTCCGCGGCGCCTCCACCATCCGGGAGCGGATCTCCCGGATGTTCAACGCCGACCGGCGGCACATCCATCACATCCTGGTGGCGCGCTTCGGCAGCACGTTCAAGGCGACGCTGATGATCTGGATCGTCACCCTCTTCTTCGGCGCCTCCGCCGTGATGACCGCCTATCAGGGGACGAAGCTGTACGGCTACACCCTCGGCATCGTCGGCTTCGTCGCGCTGATCCTGCTCCGCTACTGGCGCCGGCCGGCCCAGCCGATGGAGGAGCCGGAGGTGGTGGCCGGAACGGACGCGGCCTGATCATGTGCGGGATCGCCGCCTGCTTCGGCTACAGAGATGGCGCGCCGCCCGTCGACGCCGCCGAGCTGCAGCGCGTGACGGACCAGATGTTCCGCCGCGGGCCCGACGCGGGCGGCACGTGGGTGGATGGCCGCATCGGTCTCGGCTCGCGCCGGCTGGCCATCATCGACCTCAGCGCCGAGGGAACGCAGCCGATGTGGGACGTCGAGCGCGAGCTGGTCATCGCCTACAACGGCGAGATCTACAACCATCGCGAGCTGCGGGTGCGCCTGGAGGCCGGCGGCGCGCGTTTCCACTCCACCACCGACACCGAGGTTTTGCTGCAGCTTTTCCGGCGGGACGGGGAGCGCATGGTGGACCTGCTGCGCGGCATGTACGCCTTCGCCATCTGGGACTTTCGGGCGAAACGCCTCTTCGTGGCGCGCGATCCGTACGGCATCAAGCCGCTCTACTTCGCCGATGACGGGCAGACGTTCCGCGCCGCGTCGCAGGTGAAGGCGCTGCTCGCGGGCGGCGCCATCCCGGCCACGCGGGACACGGCCGGCATGGCCGGCTTCTTCCTCACCGGCAGCGTGCCGGAGCCGTTCACGACGTACAGCGCGATCTGCTCGGTCGAGGCGGGAACGTCGTTCTTCGTCGAGGCGAACGGCCGCAGCCCCGAGCGGCGCCATTACTCCATCGCCGCCACGCTGCGCCGCGGCGACGACCAGCGGAGCATCGCCCGGCTGGTCACGCCGGAGCAGATGCTGCGCGAGCGGGTCACCGAGTCGATCGACTATCACCTCGTCTCCGACGTGCCGGTCGGCGCGTTCCTCTCCGCCGGCATCGACTCCACCACGCTCCTCGCGCTCGCCGCGCAGCGGACCAGCGAGCCGCTGCGCACCGTGACCATGGCCTTCGAGGAGTTCCGCGGCGGGCATGACGACGAGGCGCCGCTGGCGGAGCGCTTCGCCGCCGAGCGCGGCGCGCGGCACACCACCCGGCTGGTCACGAAGACGGAGTTCCTGGACGACCTGCCGCGCATCTTCGCCGCCATGGATCAGCCGACCATCGACGGGGTGAACACCTGGTTCGTGAGCAAGGCGGCCGCGGAGCTGGGCTTGAAGGTCGCGCTCTCCGGCATCGGCGGGGACGAGCTGTTCGGCAGCTATCCGGCCTTCCGCGAAGTGCCGCGCATCGTCAGCCTGGCCCGCCTGCCGTTCGGCTCGCGCGCCGCGCGCTTCGCCTCGAACAGTCCGAAGACGCGAGCCATCGCCGACTACGGCACCTCCTGGGCCGGCGCCTACTTCGTGAAGCGCGGCCTCTTCATGCCCGATGAGCTGCCGCAGCTGATGGGGGCCGCCGCGGCGGAAGAAGGACTGCTGCGCCTGAACCTGATCGAGCGGATGGGCGAAAAACTGGAGCCCGATCCGCGCACCTCCTTCGGCCGGGTGGCCGTGCTCGAGGCGGCGCAGTACATGCGCAACCAGCTGCTGCGCGACACCGACTGGGCGAGCATGGCCCACTCCCTGGAAGTGCGCACGCCGCTTGTCGATGCCGCGCTGCTGCGCCAGCTCGCGCCGGTGCTGGTGGACTACGGCAGCCGCTGCAAGCAGGCCTTCGCCGCCGCTCCGTCCGACCCGCTCCCGAAATGGCTGGCTAAGCGGCGGAAGACCGGCTTCCTCACGCCGCTGCCGCAATGGCTGCAGCTCCCGGCGGACGGCACCAGCACGCGGATGCGCAGCTGGGCGCGGATGGTCTATGAGGCTGCCTAGGAGCGCGAGCCGGCAATGAGGGTCCTTCTCCTCTGCACCGACGCGTTCGGCGGCCACGGCGGCATCGCCCTGTTCAACCGCGAGCTGACCTCCGCCCTCTCCGCCCACCCGCGCATCGAGCAGACCGTGGTCGTGCCGCGCCTCATCCGCGGCGAGCTGCAGGCCATCCCGCCCCGCGTCACCTTCCTGCCCGACGCGGCGCGAGGCAACGCGAGCTACGCGCGCACCATCCTCCGGCTGATGCGCCAGCACTTCGACCTGGTCATCTGCGGCCACGTGAACCTGCTGCCGGTCGCGGGCGCCATCGCAAACGATCCGCTGCTGATCACGCACGGCATCGACGCCTGGAAGCCGATCGCCTCGCCCTTCGCGCGCCGGGTGCTGCCGCGCTGCCGCGGCGTGGTCGCGGTCAGCCAGCTCACCATCGACCGCTTCCTCGACTGGTCCCATTTCGCCGGCCGCAAGTTCGTGCTCCCCAACGCCATTCGAGCCGGCCAGTACGGCATCCGCCCCAGGAGCGATGTGCTGCTCGACCGCTGGTCGCTGCGCGGCAAGCGGGTGCTGCTCACCGTCGGCCGCGTCGTGGCCGAGGAGCGGTACAAAGGGTTCGATGAGGTGATCGACGTGCTGCCCGAGCTGCCGGAGGACGTCGTTTATCTGGTGGCGGGCGGCGGCAACGATTTGCCGCGATTGCGGCGGAAGGCGCCGCCCGGCCGGGTCGTCTTCACCGGCTTCTTCGATGAGAGCGAGAAGGCCGATCTCTACAACCTCGCGGATGTGTACGTGATGCCTAGCCGCGGCGAGGGCTTCGGCTTCGTCTTCCTCGAGGCGCTCGCCTCCGGCGTCCCGGCCATCGGCAGCCGCTTCGACGGCGGCCGCGAGGCGCTCCTCGGCGGCGAGTTGGGGCTGCTCGTCGACCCTTCCAGCCCGCCCGAGATCCGCGCCGCCATCCTGGAGCTCCTCGCCCGCGCCGAGCGACGCATCCCCGAACGGCTGGAGTTCTTCTCCTATCCCAATTTCGAGAAGCGCGTGCACGCTATCATCGACGCGCTCGCGTAAGCCCATGCACAGAGTCATCAAACGCCGCACCGGCCTGGCTCGCCTCGACCTCGACGAGTTGTGGCGCTATCGCGAGCTGGTCGGCTTCCTCGCCTGGCGCGATGTCGTGCTGCGCTACAAGCAGACCGCCATCGGCGTGATGTGGGCCTTCATCCGCCCGTTCGTGACCATGGTCATTTTCACCGTCGTCTTCGGCCGCATCGCCAAGCTCCCCTCGGACGGCGTGCCGTATCCGATCCTCACCTTCGCCGCGCTCCTGCCGTGGATGTTCTTCTCCACCGCCTTCGTCGACGCGGCGAACACGGTGGTCGGCAACGGGCACATGATCTCCAAGATCTACTTCCCCCGCCTCGTCCTGCCGCTCGCCTCCGTGGCCGTCGGCGCGATCGACTTCCTCGTCTCCATGGCGTTCCTGGTCGGGCTGATGGGCATCTATCGCTTCCTCCCCTCGGCCAACATCATCTATCTGCCGTTCTTCATCCTGCTCTGCGCCGCCCTCACCATCGGCCTCGGCCTCTGGTTCGCCGCCTGGTACGTGAAGTACCGCGACATCCGCCACCTCATCCCCTTCCTCGTGCAGATCGGCCTCTACGCCTCGCCGGTGGCGTACAGCACCTCGCGCATCCCGGAGCAGTGGCGCTTCCTCTACTCGCTCAATCCGATGGTCGGCATCATCGACGGCTTCCGCTGGTCGATCCTCGGCCGCTCGGCGCTGTACCTGCCGGGCCTGGTCGCCGGCACGGTCATCACCATGCTGGTGCTCTTCGGCGGCCTGTACTACTTCAAACAGACCGAGCCGCGCTTCGCGGACTTCATCTAATGCAGACCACGGTCGCCGGCCACGGCGTCTCCAAGCTCTACCGCCTCGGCACCGGCTCGACGGCGTACCAGCTCTTGCGCGAGCGGCTCATGTACGCGCTGCGCCACGGCCTGCGTCCGCCGCCGCAGGAGGGCTCCGACTTCTGGGCGCTGAGCGACGTCTCCTTCAACGTCGGCGATGGCGAGGTGGTGGGGCTCATCGGCAAGAACGGCGCGGGGAAGTCGACGCTGCTGAAGATCATCAGCCAGATCACCGAGCCGACCAACGGAGAGGTGCACGTCTTCGGGCGGGTGGCGAGCCTGCTGGAGGTCGGCATCGGCTTCCATCCCGAGCTCACCGGCCGGGAGAATGTCTTTCTCAACGGCGCCATCCTCGGCATGGGGCGGGCGGAGATCCGCCGCAAGTTCGACGAGATCGTGTCGTTCTCCGAGGTCGAGAAGTTCATCGACACGCCGGTGAAGCGCTACTCCTCCGGCATGTACGTGCGCCTCGCCTTCGCGGTGGCGGCGCACCTGGAGTCGGAGATCCTGATCGTCGATGAAGTGCTGGCCGTGGGCGATGCGCAGTTCCAGCAGAAGTGCCTCGGCAAGATGCGCAGCATCCGCTCGGAAGGGCGGTCGGTGATCGTGGTCAGCCACAACATGGCCACGGTGACCAGCCTCTGCCAGCGCGTGATCTGGCTGGTCGAAGGGCGCATCAAAGCGGAGGGGCCGACCGCCGAGGTGGTGGGCCGGTATCTCTCCGAGGGGCTGCAGAACGATCTGGTCTGGACGCCGCGGCATGCCACGACCGAGGCGTTTCACTATCACTCCGTTGCGGTCGTGCGCGGCGATACGGGAGAGGCGGTGGAGGCGATTCCGGCGGATGCAGGCGTCGACGTGGTGATCGACTTCTCGATCCACACGCCGTTCCCGCCGGGACGCATCGAGGTGATCCTGCGCAACGACGCGGGCGAGGTGTTGCTCACCTCGACCAGCTCGGACGGCTTCGCGGAGAAGTACCACCCGTGGACCCTCGGCCGCCACCAGTACCGGGCCCACGTTCCGCCGCATCTGCTCGCGCCGGGCCGGTACTTTCTGAGCGTGACCGAGCCGTGCGGCGGCTACGACATCCTGCGCGACAACGTGCTCTCCTTCAGCGTGAGCGAGCAGAACAGCCTCGTGGCTCGCGACGGGCGGCAGGGGAAGGTCGCCCCGCAGCTGGCGTGGACGCGCGCATGAAGCGCAGCGCGTGGCTGGCGGTGCTGATCGGTCTGCTGCCGGTGCTGTGCGTCTGGGTGCACAAGGTCCTGCTCCATCCCCGGCCGTTCTGGATCGTTTTCTACGATCCGGAGACTTTGTATTTTTACAACGCGCTGCGCATCGCCACCCTGCGCTGGCCCCTGCCGCTGGAAACGCCGGGCGGGCCGGTGATCCTGCTCAGCGTGCCGCTGGCGCTGCTCACCGGCCGCACGCCGCTGACCTTCGACGTTTTCCGCCTGCTCGCCTATTCGCTGACCTTCGTGCTCACCATCGGCGCCGCCTACCTGCTGGCCCGCGTCGTCCTCCGCGAGCTCCCGCCCATCCTCGGCGCGATCGCCATCTTCACCTTCTTCGCCGCGCCGCAGGCGCTGGAGTACTTCACGGTGTGGAGTCCGGAGGCGGTCTATTTCGTGGTCGGGTCGATCGCCGCGGCACTGCTCTGGCGCGAGCTTCACGACGATGGCAGCACGCTGCTCGCGGCCCTGGCCATCGGCCTCTGCATCGCGACGAAGTTCACGTTCGTGGCCTGGGTGCCGGCGCATCTGCTGGCCATGCTCGCCGCGCGACGCTGGCGCAAGATCCCGATCGCGATGGGCGGATATCTGGCCGGCTTCGTCCTCTTCACCCTGCCCATCATTCCGAACTACGGCGCGATCTTCACCCGCCTCTTTCAGTTCGCCTCGCGCTCCGGCGAGTACGGCAGCGGCTCGGCCTCGCTCGCGCCGCTCGGCGTGCTGGCCGGCGCCGTGGCCAGCGCGAAGGTGTGGCATGCCTGGCTGCTGCTCATCGCCATCGGCGCCGCGATCGCCGCAGGGCGGAAGCGCGAGCTCGTGCCGCTGCTCGTGTTCGCCGCAACGGCCACGCTGATGACGTACGCGGTGGCCATCCGCTACATGCCGCCGCGCTACATCCTGGCCAACGGGGTGACGGCGGCGATGCTGTTCGCCATCGCGGCGCACGCGGTGCAGCGGCGCGACGTGCTCGCCGCGGTCTGCGTCCTCGCCGTGCCGGTCGGCGCGAAGTCGATCGCCGGCGATCTGCGCACCCACCGCGAGCGGCTGGCCGAAGGGGTGGCCACGCATCACGCGATCCACTCGGTGGTGCGCGGCGTGGTGGTGTACGGCTGGCGCGCGCCGGAGCCGTCCTTCGCGCTACGCATTCTCGCCTACGACAAATGCTGGCTGCGCGCGATCGAGACGCGCTATCCGAACGACGGCCACTACAACCCGTGGCACGGCGGCGTGATCCTGCCGCAGGGCCGCACGTCGTGGGATTACGCCGTGGTCAACGACGAGGATGCAAAGGCGATCGGCGGCACGAAGGTCGGCCGCGTGCGCGAGCTCAACATCATCCGGCGATGACTTTGCGCACCCGCCACAGCGCGCGGTCGGCCGTCGACGGCGGCTCCAGCTCCGCCACCACGTTCTCCAGCTTCGCGGCGATCGGCGGCGGCAGCTGCCCGCGCTTCTGCCAGCGCTCCCACAGGTAGGCGTAGCGCACGCGCAATGCGCGCGGCAGCTCGCGGCGCTTGCGCATGCGTCCGAGGGTGAGGAGGTTGCTGACCACGCCCTCCCAGACCAGCCAGTCGTTCTTGCGGAAGACGCCGCTGACGGAGTCGGGCACGGTGCGGTACCAGACGCCGACGTACGCGCGGTGGGCGACCACGCCGTCCTGCTCCAGCACGCGGCCGACCACTTCCGTATCCGAGGCGCAGCCGAAGCGCTCGTCCCAGGCCGCGATGTGCGAGCGGCGGAAGAGCAGCGCGCAGCTGTGCCAGAGCTGATGGCCGTGCGCGGCGACGGCCCACCAGCGCTCGGTGGGGAGGTCTTGATCGCGATACGGATCGATGCCCGCCCGGAGCATGGCGTCGTCGGCCGGCAGCGCGCCGAACGGCTCCAGCTGCTCGTCGCACATCAGGGTGCGGACGCCCGCCGCAATGGCCCCCGTTTGCACCGCCTCGGTGAGCACTTGGAGCGCGCGCGGCCGGAACACATCATCCGCATCAAGCTTGATGACCAGCTCGTGCCGAGCCTCGGAGAGGCAGCGGTTCCAGTTGCCGGTCATGCCGCGGTTCGTCTCGTTGCGGAAGATGCGGATGCGCTTTTCTTTCGCGCCCCAGGCATCGAGGATTTGCGGCGTGTCGTCCGTGCTGCGGTCGTCGACGGCGACGATCTCCCAGTCGCCGAACGTCTGCGCGATGACGCTCTCGATGGCCGCGGACACGTACTTTGCGGCGTTGTAGGCGGGCAGGAGGACGGAGACGGTCATGCGCGCCTCCATTTTCGCAGGCGGATGCTCAGCCGCTTCGCCAGCGACGTCGCGGGCAGCCAGGGATTGTCGGCGCTGATGTCCCAGGCGCGCATCTTCACCTCGCGCCACGGCTTCTTGTCCGCGCCGAGCTCCGCGAAGAAGTCGTTGTACGCGGCGACGGTGCGATCGATCGACAGCGCCGGCGCGGCATCCCTCGCCCGGGCGGACATCAGCGCGAGCTGCTCGCGGGTGACCGTATTGAGCACCGCGGCCATCCCTTCCAGCGGCACGAGGAAGCAGTTCTCGCCCTCGCGCAGCAGCTCGCGGTCGAGGCTGTCCAGCGGCGTGAGGAGCGGCACGCAGCCCGCCGCGAACGCCTCCATCACTGTGATGGCGAAGCCCTCGTAGCTCGAGACGTTGAGGAGGAGGTCGCTGGAGGCGTAGAGCGGCGCCACCCGGTCGGGATCGACGAAGCCGGTGAACGTCGCCTCCGGCAGCGCTTCCTGCAGGCGCGCGCGATCGGGCCCGTCGCCGACGACGGTCAGGTGGAAGGGCCGCCGCACTCCGCGCAGCAGCTCCGGCAGGAGCATGACACGCTTCTGCTCTTCCACGAGGCGGCCGACGTACAGGAGTTGGAGCGGCCCGTCTGGCGATGTGCGGTGGGTAGAAGTCAGCTCGATGCCGCAGGGGATGTACCGCGCCGGCAGCTCCGTGCGGTGATAGGCGCGGAAGCGGTCGATGGCGTGGCGGCTGGTGGCGATGATGCCGTCCAGCGCGTCGAGGTACGGGCGGCGGTTCTCCAGGAACGCGTCGTCGGGGTGGTCGATGTGCATCACGTCGACGATCGTGGCGTATGGTTTCAGGCGGCGCAGAAGCGGCGCGGCGCCGATGCCGAACTCGAGGCAGTCGTTGATGTTGATCACCGCCGGCCGCATCGCGTTCAGATCGCGCTGCAGTTGCTCGCAGACCGGTGCGGATGGCGTCTTGCGGTTGAAGGCGGCGCCGAAGGAGGTCCAGTCGATGACCTGCGCGTCGAGCTCGATCGGGCCGTCCAGCGACGTGGTGGCGGCCACGGCCAGCTCCCGCTCGTGGCGCGCGTAGCGATGGAGGAACGTTTCGACGCCGCCCAGGCGGCGAGGGGTGTACCAGGTGGCCAGCTTCATCCGCGTCTCCTAATGAAGACGCGCAGCGTGTAGGGATTGACGTTCTCGATGCGCCGCTCGCTTTCATCGAAGAGCCGCGTTGCCCGCACCAGCGCGACGAAGCGCGGGTCCTGCTCGTTGTGGATGGCCAGGTCGCGCGCGGAGAGACCCTGCAACGGCGAGGCGTGCACGGTGGCCGGATCGGGCACGAGCACCACATCGCTGGCGCGCACCTTCCCCTCGATGCGCTGCCAATCGATCGGGCCGTCTTCCATCCGCCACAGCCACTCCACGTTCGCCTTCTGATGCACCCGGACGCGAGGAATGGACAGCTCGGGCGGCGAGAGCGACGGCGCGAGGCCGAAGAACGTGATGCGGTCGTACGGGCGGAGGAAGGACCAGTCCGCGTTGTCCTTGCGCATCACCGCGGCGCCGATCATGGCCAGCGGCATCGGCCAGCGCGAGGGATCGGCGGCGAGGCCGGCCAGGATCAGCAGCAGTTGCACGCCCAGCAACGCCAGCGCGGCGACGATGCGCCGTCCCTCGGCCGCCAGGCAGCCGACCGCGAAGGCGAGCGCCGCGGTGGCGGGCGCCATGTGCCGCTCGTGCAGCCAGGGCGAGAAGAGGGCGAGGAGGGGGAGGGCGGTGGCGGCGGCGAGGGCGGGGATGGCGGCGCGGCAGGGCTGGCGGCGCCAGAGCAGGATGACGATGGCGATGGCGGCCGGCAGGCCGATGGCGCCGAAGAGGAGATGCTCCAGATTCGCGAGCAGCGGGTTGTGCTCCACGGCGAGGCGGGGAAAGACGCGGCTCCAGTTTGCGAACTTCAGCGCCGGGGCGGCGTTCCACCACCACCACGGCGCGGCGAGCAGCGCGCCGGTGGCGCCGGCGATGAGCACGCGGCGCTTGATCAGCCACGGCTCGATGAGCAGGCGCGTGCCGAGGAGCGCGGCGCCGAAGATCAGGAAGGAGGTTTTGGAGAGGAGGCCCAAGGCGACGCCGAGCATGGTCAGCCAGAAATCCCAGCGCGGGCGCACGAGGGCGAGGAGCAGCATGGCGCAGGCGAGCAGCAGCGGGTAGTCGGTGCCGAACCACTCGAAGGCGGCGATCACGCCGGGCGACAGGGCGAACAGCAGCGCGCCGCGCGGCGCGGCCAGGTACAGCAGCGCGCAGGTGAGGAGGTAGAAGAGGAGGGAGAGGATGCGCAGCGACCGCAGCGAGGCGCCGAGCACCGTCAGCGGGAAGGCGAACACGCGATAGGCAGGCGGCCGCTCCACATCCTCGAAGATGAAGCCCTTGAGCAGGCGTGGAATGCCGGCGCTGCGCACGAGGTCGAGGTCGTGGCTCGTCTGCGCCTCGTAGTTCGCCTCGTCCCAGACGATCGGCCGCGGATGGCGCGCGTTCCAGAGCAGCATCGCGGCGGCCACCAGCGCCACCGCGACCGCCGTCGCGACCTTCACCGCGCGGCCTCCGCCGGCTCGTGCAGCGGCGCGGGCGGCACGTGGAAGCGCTCCTTGAAGCGGTTGATCGGCCCCTCGAAGTAGCGCCAGGAGATTGCCGCCGCGGCCAGCGTCCCTCCCACCGTGATCAGCCTCTGCACCGCCGGCGACTCGGGGAACGGCATGGCCAGCGCGTACTGAAAAAGCTTGCGCGCCAGCTCGTTCGCGAAGTTGTGGAAGAGGTAGATGGCGTAGCTGACGCGTCCGATCGCGGCCAGCGGCCGCAGCTCCAGGATCCGGCCGGCGAGGCCGCCGAAGCCGTCCGCCGCCCCCATCACCACCCACCCGAAAAAGAGGCCGCGCGCCACCCGCCCCAGCACGATCTCCGGCTGCACCGCGACGTCGTACAAACGCGCCGCCTCCAGCGCCACCGCCACCGGCAACGCCATCGCCGCGGCGAGCGGGAGCCAGCGCGGCGGCGCATCCGTCCAGCGCAGATACGCGAGCAGGGCGCCGAATGCGAGCAGGTCCAGGCAGCCGAACGGCAGCACCTCGATGGCGATCTCATTCACGCCGGACAGCACGCAGATCGACCGGAAGAGCGGCCCGACCGCGATCGCGCCGGCGATCACGCGCGGCAACGCGCGACGGGGGAGGAAGAGGATCAGCCAGGGCCAGAGGAGATAGAACTGCTCCTCCACCGACAGCGACCAGAGATGCGAGATCGCGCCGTTCCAGCCGTGCAGCGCAAAGTAGACGTTGGACAGGTAGGCCAGATGCCACGGCAGCGTCGGACGCGCGGCGCCGATGCCGATGCCGGCCACGATGAAGAGCGTCAGGTAGTAGACCGGGAAGATGCGCAGGCAGCGGCGGATGTAGAAGAGGCGGACCGCGTCGCCGCGCGTTTCGCGGCCGTTCTCGATCTTGTCCCGCGCGTTGAGCAGGATGCCGGTGATCAGGAATCCGCTGAGCACGAAGAACAGCTCCACCCCCGCCCCGCCCCACCGCACCACGCCCCACGGCGACTGCAGGCCGAGGTGGTAGACGACCACTCCGGCGACGGCGAGGGCGCGGAGGGAATCGAGTTGGGGGAGGTACTTCACGCGTTTTTTGAGGGTAGCATCGACGCCGTGCTCGTCACCACCATCATCCCCGTCTACAACCGCGCGGCCATGCTGCGCCGGGCGGTGGAGTCGGTGCTGGCCCAGACCCATCGCCCCATCGAGCTCGTCATCGTGGACGACGGCTCGACCGACGACACTCCTGCCGCCATCGCGGCGTTGGCCCGCGAGCACGACGCGATCCGCACCGTGCGCCGTGAGAACGGCGGGCCGGGCGCGGCGCGAGAATCGGGCCGCGCCATCGCCAGCGGAAACTTCATCCAGTACCTCGACAGCGACGACCGCCTTCTTCCCCGCAAGTTCGAGCTGCAGCTGGCGGCCATGAAGCCGGAGCACGGCGTGGCATACGGCCGCACGCGCTACATCGATGCGCGCGGCAACCAGATCGCGCCCACCTGGAAGCCTCCCATGCTCGCCCGCGAGACGATGTTCCCCTCGTTCCTCCTCCATCGCTGGTGGGACACCCCGACGCCGCTCTACCGCCGCGCGGTCACCGACGCGGCCGGCCCCTGGACGTCCCTTCGGGTCGAGGAAGACTGGGAGTACGACGCCCGAGTGGCCGCCCTCGGCGTGAGGCTGGCCTTCGTCGACGAGGTGGTCGCCGAGGTGCACGAGCATGATCAGGGCCGCCTCTCCGGTGCTGTCACGCCGGATGCTTTACGCAACCGCGCTCGCGCCCACGAGTTGATCCTCGGCCACGCGCGCCGCGGCGGCATGGCGGACGATGCGCCGGAGATGCGCACGTTCGCGCGCGAGCTCTTCCACCTCGCGCGGCAATGCGGGGCGGCCGGCCTCACTGCCGAATCGAAGCGGCTGCTGACCCTGGCCGCGAGCGTGGAAACGCGCTGGGACGTGAAGGCGTACGGCGCGCTCGCCTCGCTCTTCGGCGCGCGGGCCGCGGGGAAGATGGCGAAGGCGCTGGAGCGATTGCGATGACCGATGTCTCGGTCGTGATGGGCGTCTACAACGGCGCCGCGACGCTGCGCGCGACGCTGGCCAGCATCCTCGCCCAGGAGGACGCCGACTTTGAGGTGATCGTGGTCGATGACGGCTCGACCGACGACACGGCGTTGATCCTGCGCGAGTACCCGAGCGTGCGCGTGATCACCCAGCAGAACGCGGGGTTGACGAGAGCGCTCATCGCCGGCTGCGCGGCGGCGCGCGGTCAATACATCGCGCGGCACGACACGGGCGACACGTCGCATCCGCGGCGCCTCAGCAAGCAGAAGCAGGCACTGGATGAGGACGAGCAGCTGGCCTTCGTCTCCTGCTGGACCGAATACGTGGGGCCGGAAGGCGAGCCTCTCTTCACCTCCCGCGGCACCGGTCTGGCAAAGCAGGCCATCGACATCATCGACATCGCGGCGAAGCACGGCGCTGTCGACGGACCGACGGCGCATGGAGCGGTGATGTTCCGGCGCGATGCCTACGAAAGAGCGGGCGGCTACCGCGCGGCGTTCTACTTCGGGCAGGACTGGGACCTCTGGTACCGTCTGGCCGAGATCGGAACGTTCCGGATGATCGAAGAGGTGCTGTTCACTGTGATGATCGAGCCGTCGACGATCAGCTCCGCCTCGCGCCAGGCGCAGATGGCCTGCGCGCGGCTCTCGCACGAGGCGCTCCTGGCCCGGCGGCGCGGCGACGGCGATGCGGAAGTGCTCGCGCGGGCGGCGGGCATCCAGCGGTCGAGGAAGCAGTCGCGGTCCGCGGCGGCGGGAGGGTGGTACTTCATCGGCGAGGCGCTGCGCCGCAACGGCGACCGGCGCGCGCGGCGCTATCTGCGCCGGGCCATCGCCGAGAATCCGCTGATGGGGAAAGCGTGGATCCGCTACCTGCAGGCGCTCCTCTGATGCGCATCCTCTTCCTGGCGGACCTGCCGCGCGATCCGCACTCCGGCGC
>DASYMJ010000315.1:0-4224 GCA_036009105.1 Thermoanaerobaculia bacterium
AGGCCATCCGCCTTCGACACGCGGGAGACGATGCGGAACGTCTTGCCGTCGATCTCCAGCAGCCCGGCGTTCTGGCTCAGCCAGACGTTGCCCGACTTCGGCGAAGCGGCCATGCCGACCACGAACCCGCCGCCGAGCTCGCGCGAGGGGAGCATCGCCATCTGCCGCGGCGGCTGCGTGCTGAGGATGGCCAGGCCGTCGCTGGTGCCGACCCACAGCTTTCCATCGCGCCACAGCAGCGAGCGGATGCTGTTCGATGGCGCGCCGTTCGCCGCCGTCCACGCCGGCGCGAACTTCTGCGGCACGCCGGGCGTGGTGCTGCGATAGAGGCCGTTGTCGGTGGTGCTGATCCAGACGTAGCCGGCGTCGTCGACAGCGATGCTCGTCCCGCCGGTCGGCGGCAGGCCGGCATCGGTCCGGTAGAGGTGCCAGCCGTCCTCGAGCAGCGCGGCCGCGCCGCCGCTGCCGATCATCCACACGTTGTCGCCGAAGACGCGGATGGCGTACGTGACGTCGAGCGGATAGCTGGTGAGCGTCGCGGGGAGGCCGCGGAAGACCAGAGTGCGCGAGGTCGACCGCGCCAGCGGCGGGGGCACGGCGTTGCCGGACAGAGTGAGGCAGTTCACGCCGCCCACGCCGCCGATCCAGAGCCGTCCCTTGCCATCGAATGCGAGCGAATAGACGGAGTTGCTCAGCAGGCCGTCGGCCACGCGCAGGGTGGCGGTGCCGTCGTGGCTCACCGCCGCCGCGCCACCGCTCGTGCCGGCCCAGAGCGAGTCGCCCCAGGGGGCCATCCCGGCGGGGGGGATGACGGCGAAGACGCTCGCATCGGGCAGCGACGGCGGCGCGCCGCCCACGGCCCGCGCGGTGTAGGCCTCGAACGCCCGGTAGTCCTTGCGCAGCCGGGAGGCGCCGCCGTTCTGCGCGAACCAGAGGTTCCCCTCCCGATCCTCGGTCAGGCTCCAGAGCGTCTCGCCGAGCAGGCCGTTCACGCGCGTGACGCTCCCGCCAGCGATGCGCACCGCCCCGGTGCCGAGGCTGGCCACCCACACTTCGCCGTTGCGCGACTCGACCATGGAGACGATGCGCTCGGTCATGCCGGTGTCGATGGGTGTCATCCTGAGCCGCGCAGACGGTGAAGGATCTCCACCGATCTTGCCGGGGGATCCTTCGCCCTCTGCGGGACTCAGGATGACACGGTAGACCTGGCCGGAGACGGTGCCGATCCAGAGCGCCCCGTCGCGCGCTTCCATCAGCGCCGCGGCGCGGATGCTCTGCAGAACGCGATTGTTCGTGACGTCGACGAGCGTGCCGTCCGTGCGGCCGGCGATCACGGAGCCGTCGCGCCTGGCGAGCAGGCAGACCACGCCGCCTGCGATCGGCGGTGCGGTGACCAGGCGATCGCCGCGCAGCGAGTAGCGCAGGATGCCGTCCTGCGTGCCCACCCACACCCACCCGTCCCGCGCCGCGGCGACGCAGTTGCGCCGGATGCGCGTCCGGACCAGCGGCGCGCCGCCCACCGTGGCCACGAAGCGGACGCGCTCGCCCGGCCCGTACGCGCGCAACGGCTTCTCCGAAACGACCAGCCCCGATTCGGAGCCCACCCACAGCCGCCCGCCCGCATCCTCCACGATCTCGCGCACGGTGAGGTCGTCGAGGCCGTCGGCGACGGAGTAGTTCTCCATGGAGTGCCCGTCGTAGCGGGTGAGGCCGGAGGAGTAGAAGGCCATCCAGATATAGCCGAGGTCGTCCTGGATGATCTTCTGGACGCTGGCGGAGGGGAGGGGGGAGACCTGGTCGTCCGGGGTGAAGTGGCTGAAGGGTAGTTCCTGTGCGCCGATCGTGCTCGCTAAGGCGAGCGCAGCAAGAATGAGGCTGCGACGCATCAAGCACGAGTATAGCGAGCGGCGAGCAAACCCGCGTACGGTACGCGGAAGACAGCGCCGCGGCCTGATGCTCCAAGCGTGCCGCGTGAAATGTAGGGCCGGCTCTCAGCCGGCCGATCGTCAGAGAACGGTTGGGCCGGTTGAGAACCGGCCCTACATCTTACTTCTCCCGATCGCCAGAACCTGAATGCGGCGGCCACGTAGAATGCCCCTGTGGCCCGCTTCTCCGACTGGCTGGACCTCGGCAAAAGCACGATCAACTCGCTGACCACCAGCGACATGGCCGGGCTGTACGTCCGCGAGTGGCCGGAGACGAAGCGGATGCTCATCGCCGACCACCGGGCCTCCATCGAGATCGAAGGGCAGCCCATCCGCCGCTTCATCCGCACCGGCAGCGCCATGCTGTACGGTCTGGCCAGGCGCCTCGCGCCGCACCGCCGCGTCCTCTTCGCGCTCTCCTTCATCGCTTTCTTCTTCTGCCTCGCCTCCCTTTTCACGCGGATGAAGAACCCGCCGGTGGCGACGTTCGTGGAGACGGCCGGGACGTTCATCGTGATCACGCTGCTCCTGGCCATGGAGCTGCTCGACAAGATCAAGTTCCGCGATGAGCTGGAGCTCGCGCGCGACCTGCAGGCGGGGCTCATCCCGAAGGTGCTGCCGAAGACCGATCAGTACGACATCGCCGCGTTCAATCACATCGCGAACACGGTGGGCGGCGACATCTACGACTTCGTGCCGCTGCCGGACGGGCGCATCGCCGTCCTCTTCGGCGACGCTTCCGGCCACGGCATGGCCGCCGGCCTGGTGATGGCCGTGGCGCACGCGGCGTTCCGCACCCAGCTAGACATCGACCCCTCGCCGGCCGCGATCATGTCCAGCCTCAATCGCATCCTCTGCCGCACCGGCGGCTCGCGCTCGTTCTTCGCCAGCTGCTACGTGCTGCTGGAGCCGGACGGCGGCTTCTCCGCCACCGTGGCCGGCCATCCGCCCATCCTCCACGTCGGCCGCGACGGCCGCGTGAAAGAACGGATCGGCCGCGGCGCCTACCCCCTCGGGGTGAAGACGGGGCTGGAGTGGAGCGAGGAGCGGAGGACGCTGGAGCGGGGGGAGCGCCTCCTGCTGCACTCGGACGGCCTGACCGAGTCGCGCAGCGCGAGCGAGCGCGAGTTCGGCGACGCGTATGTCGACGCGATCGTCAGCTGGGCGCCCGACTCACCGGCCGCGGCGCTCGTCGACACGATCGTCGGGGAGTGGGGCCAGTTCACGGGCGGCAAGCCGGCGGAGGATGATGTGTCCATCGCGGTGATCGCCCGTGCGTGATCTCACCATCGCGCTGGACGTCACCGAGCGCTGCAACCTCAAGTGCATCATGTGCCACTTCTCCACGGTGGACCGGCTGCCCTTCCCTCCTTACCACGACTACGAGGCGAACATGCCGCTGCCGCTCTTCGAGCGCATCGCGGCGGAGTACTTTCCGCGCGCGCAACGCGTGGCCCTCGGCTGCGCCGCCGAGCCGCTGATGCATCCCCGCTTCGCGGAGCTGCTCGCCATCGCCGGGCGCTATCGCATCCCCGACCTCTGGTTCCCCACGAACCTGTTGCCGCTGACGCGGAAGACGGCGGACGCCATCGCGCGGGCGGGGGTGCGGACGGTGGCGGTGTCGATCGACGGCACGACGCGCGAGACGTACGAGCGGATCCGCGTCGGGGCCACCTGGGCCCGGCTGCACGAGAAGCTGGGCATGCTGCGCGGCGTCCGTTTGCGCATGATCTTCACCTGGATGCAGGCCAACCGGGCGGAGCTGCGCGAGGTGCCGGCCTTCGCGCGGTCGATCGGCGCGCGGGAGCTGGACGTGCGCTACGTCTCGCCGACGGACGGGGTGGACAACACCGCGCAGTTCATCACCGCGGATGATCAGGCGAAACAGGAGCTCGCGGAGACGGCGCGCGATGCGGTCAAGCGCGGCATCCGGCTCTCCTCCTATCCCGAGTTCGAGGTCAACCGGCCGCGATCGTTGTTCGGGCGCATTCGGAGAAGGTTGTGGCGCATGCGAGCGGGCCTCGACACCATGGAGCAGCGCCGCTACGCGAAGCGGGAGCGCGAGAACGGCTGCGGCCATCCCGGCGCGCATTACGTGATCCGCGCCAGCGGCGCTGCGTTTCCGTGCGTCTACTTCGAGCAGCCGCTGGTGGGCGACACATTCGCGCGCCTGATGAACGGCCTGCGCACCGGCGCGCCGATCGGCAACTGCGCCACCTGCGCCATGAGGAGAGACGCGATGTACCGGCCGAGCGCGACGTAAACGCAATGTAGGGCCGGCTCTCCAGCCGGCCCAATC
>DASYMJ010000316.1:0-15489 GCA_036009105.1 Thermoanaerobaculia bacterium
AAATGAAAAATTGAAAATTGAAAAAGGGGACAGCGAGTTTTCAATTTTCAATTTCTCGATTTTCAATTCCGATTTCTCCATGGTCGGGGCGAGAGGATTCGAACCTCCGACCCCCTGCTCCCAAAGCAGGTGCGCTACCAGACTGCGCTACACCCCGACGCGGAGAAGCGGCAGGCTACAACACCCTCTCCCAAAACGCGATTCCGAATGGTCAGACCGCTGCCGCCGCCTCGCCCGCCCGGCGCGCCGGCAACGTTGCGATCCACTGCTTCGCATCCGCCTCGGAGAGGATGAACTCGAACGCGGCGCCGTGGCAGCGCAGGCGCAACACCCGGCAGCCTTCCGACACGCTGTGACCGGTGGCCAGCTCGTCGTCGTACTCGATCTCGTCGATGCGATCGAGCTCGAAGAACGCGTTCGTGTCGGGGTTCTCGTAGTAGATGGCGTCCGCGCCGAGGGAGAGCACGACCGGGATCGCTTCCATCCCGCCGGTGTAGGACGCGCGGGAGATGAGCTTCGACGTCGGTTTCCGTTTTGCGACGATCTCCGCCAGCAGGTCCTGCCTCCGCGCTCTCAGGAAGAGCCAGACCAGGACGATCAGAACGACGATTCCGACGGCGGTGATGGGACCGAGCCAGGGCATTCAAGACCTCCTCGCTGCAACGACGGCGGCAGGTGGGCGTTACGGAAGAAATCTACGCCATTTTGGAAAAAATCACTACAAGTTTACGTGCCCCACTAGAATGAGTTTCATGCCCAAAACGCGCAACGAGCATTCCTCGGGCGGCGCGGTCATTCTGTTCCGCGACGGGGCGGCCTACGTGGCCCTCATCGCCACCCGCAAAAAGACCCGCTGGGGGCTGCCGAAAGGGGCGGTGGTGACGGGGGAGACCTCCGAGCAGGCCGCGCTCCGGGAGGTGCAGGAGGAGACCGGGCTCGACGCTTCGATCGTCGCTCCGCTGGACACGATCGAGTACTTTTTCCGGGCCGGCGACACGCTGATCCGCAAGCGGGTCGACTTCTACCTGATGAACTACGTCGGCGGCGAGCTCACGCCCCAGCTCAGCGAGGTCGACGACGTGGAGTGGGTCGAGCTTTCCGAGGCGATCCGGCGGGCGAGCTTCGACTCCGAGCGGAAGCTGCTCGAGAAGGCGCAGCAGGAGTTGGGCGCGATGCGCGCTTCGCTGCAGTCTTCCGGGTCGTAACCTTCTTCTTCTTCGTCGAGGCCGCGGCGCGCTTCCGCGGCGCCGGCTTCTTCCTCTCTGCTTCCTCCGCCTCCAGCTTCGCGGCGATGGTCTGCCCATGGCGGGACGAGCCTGGACGGTTGCTGATCCAGACGCGCTCCGGCCCCACCTCCTCCACCAGCTTGTTGGAGAAGATCGAGCGCGGGGCCACTTCCGTCACGTCGATCCGGTCGTTCGCCCACTCGTCGCGATGCTTGAGCAGGAGCCACTCGTTCCCTTTCGGCGAGCGGCCGTGGATGCGCACCAGCGCCCACTCGCCGAACATCTTCTTCCCGTACAGGCGGAAGGTCAGCTTGCCGCTCTCGAGCGCCTTGACCGGATCGTCGCCCGGCTCGATGAACTCCCACTCGCCGTTGTCCCACACGATCACGTTCCCCCCGCCGTAGCTGCCGGCCGGGATCACCCCCTCGAAGTCGGCGTAGTCGTAGGGGTGGTCCTCCGTCATCATGGCCAGCCGCTTGACGCCCGGGTCGTAAGACGGCCCTTTCGGCACGGCCCACGACTTGAGCACCCCCTCCATCTCCAGGCGGAAGTCGTAGTGGAGGTGCGAGGCCTGGTGCTTCTGGATGACGAAGATGGGCAGCTTCGTCTTCTTCGGCTTGCCTCCCGACGGCTCCGGCGTGACGCCGAAGTCGCGCATCTTGCGGTACTTCTTGAGCAGCTCGTCGGCCATGACGCTTCGCTACGAGGCCTTCCGCTTCTTCGCCGCCGTGCTCCTCGCGCGGGACTTCGCCGCCGGCCGCTTCTTCGTCGACGACGCGGCCCGCCGCGCGGGCGCGCGCTTCGGGGTACTGCCGCGGCCGCCTTCCAGGCTCCGCCGCAGCGCCTCCATGATGTCGATCACCTCGCCGCCCTTCTCCTCCTCCGGCTCCTCGGAGACGATCGTCTTGCCCTGCGACTTGGCCTTGATCCGGTCCAGCAGGCGCTCGCGGTACTCGTCCTTGTAGCGCAGCGGATTGAACTTCTTCTCGGTCAGCTCGCTGATCAGCATCTCGGCCAGCTTCACTTCCTTCTCCGTCACCCGCGCGTCCTCGAGGTCGATGGCGCCGAAGTCGCGCACCTCATCGGCGTAATACATGGTGTGCAGGATCAGTCCGTGCTCGTAGGGGCGGATCACCACCAGGTGCTCGCGGTTGGCCGAGACCCAGCGGGCCAGGGCCACTTTCCCTTCCTTCAGCATGGCCGCGGAGAGGAGCTTGTACGTCTTGCCGCCGCCTGGCGCGGGCCCGAGGAAGTAGGCCTTCTCGAAGAACACCGGATCGATTTCGCCGAGGTCGAGGAACTCGGTGATCTCCAGGGCGCGGTTGTCGTCCGTCTCCAGCGACTCGATCTCCTCGTCGGTGAACGTCACGTACTTGTTCTTGGTGATGGCGTACCCGCGGATCAATTCGTCGGAGCCGATGATCTTCTCGTGATGCGGGCACCACCACTTGCGCTGCACGCGCGTGCCGCAGCTCTCGTGGAGCAGATTGAAGTGGACGTCCTCCGACTTCGTGGCGGTGTAGAAGCGGACGGGGATCGCCACCAGTCCGAACGAGATCGTCGCGTTGCGCAGAGGCCTGAGTGCCATTCGCACCTCCGGGGACGAGCTGTTGCATTCGGCATTCCAGCCGGAAGTATTTTATTTCGTGGTACTTGGCAGAACACACCTCAACGCGACGGCCCCGAAATTGCATCGAGCCGTCCGGATTCGTCTCTCATGGGCTCGTTTCGCAAGATGCTGTGGGGCGCCTTTGCCGCGCTCGTCGTACTGATCGTGGTCGGCCTGGCGCTGAACCTCTCGATGCTCAACCTCGAGCGGCGGCAGGCCACACAGCTCGTGCAGGGCACCGGCCCGCTTCTGGACGCCGTGCACGACATGAACGAGGCGATGCTCACCGCGGTCTCGGCTTCCCGCGGCTATGCCCTGACCAGGGAGACGGAGTACGTGCAGCAGTATGAAGACGCCGTGCGCCGGTTCGACAAGGCGTCCAGCGAAGCGAACAGCAACGCCCACGACCCGGCGGACCTGAACGCCCTGGCCCGCTTCCGCGACCACTTCAAGCAGGTGAGGAAGAGGATGGCCGAGCAGATCGCGGCCACGCGCAGCGACCGCCGGGAGGACGCCGCGCGCGCCATGGCGGAGGTGGCCAACCTGCGCCGCAGCGCGCCCGACTTCGCCGGCGACATGGAAGACGATCACCGCCGCCAGCAGACCATCAGCGCGGACGAGCTCGCGGCGCAACGGCAGTGGTTCGTGCTGCTGATGGTGGTGGCCAGCATCCTCATCGTGATCGGCGCGGGGCTGGCCGTCTCCCGCATCGAGCGCTCGCTGAGCGGCTCCATCACCCGACAGGTCCGGCGCACGGAAACGATGATCGCCGGCATGGCGGACGGCGTGATGCTCGTCGACGGCGAAGGCCGCACCGTCTTCATCAACCCCGCCGGCCAGACGCTGCTGGGAAAGAACGAGATCTCCGTCCCGATCACCGGCCACGCCACGGTCTACCGCCTGCGCGATGCGGAGGGGCGTCCCCTCGACGCGAAGGAGCTGCCCGCGACGCGCGCTCTCTCCACCGGCCGGCCGGTCAAAGACGTCACGATGTTCATCGCCCGCGACGACCGGGAGATCGCCATCTCCATGACCGCCACGCCGCTGCACGAGGACAACCGCATCTCGGGCGTCGTGGTCACCTTCCGCGACATCACCGAACGGCAGCGCCTCGAGGAGGAGATGCAGCTGCAGGCCGAGCGCAACAAGACGCTGGCCGACGCGGGCGCCTTCTTCGCCAGCAACATCGACCCGGTGTGGGTCACCCAGGCCATCGCCGAGCGGGTTGCGGAAGTCCTCGGCGACTGGGCCGCCGTCATCCTCCGCAGCGGCGACTCGAGCGAGCTGCGCGTGGCGGCCATCTATCACCGCGAGATGGCCTCCCTCGGCCTGGCCTGGTCCTACATATACCGCCAGCCGCTCACGGTAGGGGAAGGCATCATCGGGCAGGTGGTGGCGACCGGCTATCCCTCGCTCACCACGAACATCGGCCGCACCGGCTCGACCGATCCGGGGACCTACCACACCGCCACCATGAAGCTCGCCTCGCTGCTGATCATCCCGCTGCGCACGCGGCGCGAGATGCTCGGGGCGCTGATCATCGCCGCCGACGACCCCGACCACGCGATGACGGATGAGAAGCTGCCTCTGGCCGAGGTCCTGGCCGAGCGGGCCGCGCTGGCCATCGAGAATGCGAAGCTCTACACCGAGCAGGTGGAGGCGCGGCGCAAGGTGGAGGACCTCTCCCGTTTGAAGGACGAGTTCCTTTCCATCGCCTCGCACGAGCTGCGCACGCCGGTCACCTCGATCAAGGGCTACACGCAGCTGGCCAAGACGCTCATCCGGGAGAACGATCTGGCCACGTCCGAGGAGTACCTCGACATCGCGCTCGACCAGATCGACCGGATGTCCCGCCTCATCCTCGAGCTGCTCGATGTGTCCCGCATCGAGACCGGCCGCCTGGAGATCCGCCGCGAGCCGATCCAGTGGTCGACCTTCGTACGGGACGTGGTGCATCGCCATCACACCGCCGTGAGCGACCGCCGCTTCCACCTCAACGTGCCGGACGGCGCGAAGACGGTGAACGGCGACCGGGACCGCCTGGAGCAGGTGCTGGGCAATCTGCTGGAGAACGCGGTGAAGTACTCGCCGGACGGCAGCGAGATCTTCGTCGGGGTGGAAGACCGCAATGGCGACATCGTGACGTCCGTCTGCGACCGCGGCATCGGCATCCCGGCGGACGAGATCAACCAGGTCTTCGAGCGCTTCCACCGCGGCCGCCACGTCTCTTCCACGAACTACGGCGGCCTCGGCCTCGGCCTGTACATCACCAAGCAGATCGTCGAGCGCCACGGCGGCACGATCTGGGTGGAGAGCCGGGAAGGATCGGGCACGACCTTCTACTTCTCCATTCCGACCGTGGCCGAGGTTGCGGCGCCTGCGCAGCCACAGGCGCAGGCGGCCTCGCGTACGTAACACTCCTGTCGTGATGCGAACCGCACTCCTCGCGCTGCTTTTCGCGGCGAACCTGCACGCCGCCGACTTTCGCCTCGATCGCCAGGTGGAGTCGCTGACCGGCACGCATCGGCATTACACCCAGTACATCGATGGCCTGCCGGTGGATGGCGCGGCACGCGTGGAGAGCGTGCTGCTCGACGGACGGGTGCGGGCCGAGGAGCGCGCGGCTCGTGCGCCTCTCGCGGCATCCGCCAAAAGGAGCGCTCCGAGAAAGGACGCGACGCTCGTCTATCTCAATGTCGATGGTGAGGCGCGTCTTGCCTGGCGCTACGTCACGAGCGATCACTTTGCTCATTGGATGGATGCAAGCAGCGGCGAGACCTTGCGCACGGAGCAGCTCTTCTGGACCGCGCAGGCGCGGGTGTTCGACGTGAACCCGGTGGCGAAGCTGAACAACCCGGCGCTGCGCGATCAGAACGATTCCCCCGATGCGGTGCCTGCCGCGGCCTACGACCTCGTCGACCTGCAGGACCTCAACGCCTCCGGCTCTCTCGGCGGCCCGAACGCGATCATCGTCGACGCCGAGGGGCCGCCCGTCACGCCGGCCGAGGTGACGCGGCCGCTGCTCTTCGACCGCGGCGAAAGCGGCTTCGAGGACGTGAACGCCTACTTCCAAATCGACCGCTCGCTGCGCTACATCCAGTCCCTCGGCTACACCGGCGCGCGGCGGATCATCGCCTATCCCATCCCCGTCGATCCGCACGGGGCGGGCGGGGCGGACAACTCGTACTACATCCCCTCCGCCGTGGCCGGTCGAGGCACGCTCTTCTTCGGCGAAGGGGGCACGGACGACGCCGAAGACAGCGACATCATGCTGCACGAGCTGGGACACGCCATTCAGGACTGGATCGCGCCGGGCACCTTCGGCGGTGCGTCGTCCTCCGAGAGCCGCGCGATGGGGGAGGGCTTCGGCGACTACTGGTCGTTCTCCTCCACCTACCAGGCAACGGTGCGCTCCGGCCGCGATCCGTTCTGCATCGCCGACTGGGACGCGCGCTGTGCGGGCGATGACTCTTCGGAACAGTGCGGCTACGCGGCCGGCGCCGACTGCCTGCGCCGCGTGGACAGCAGCAAGACGATGGCGGACTACATCCGCTCCGAGACCGCCGGCACGGAGCATCGCAACGGCGAGATCTGGTCCTCCGCTCTGCGCGAGCTCTTCCTCGCCATCGGCAGGCAGAAGGCGGACACGATCGTGCTCGAGGCGCACTTCGGCGTGGCGCCCAATCCGACCTTCGCCGTGATGGCGAAACGGATGCTCGACGCCGACCGCCTGCTCTACGGCGGGGCGAACGCCGCGGCCATCTGCACCGCCATGACCCGGCGCGGCATCGCCGCCGATTGCACCGCCACCGGCCCGCGCGGCGAGCTGACGTGGCTGGAGAGCAGCGAGCACGGCATGGCCATCCCCGACGCCGACGCGGCGGGCATCACCTCCTCGCTCCTCGTGACGGACACGCGCCTGCTGACCAGCCTCGCCGTGCACGTTGACATCGCCCATCCGGCGCGCGGCGATCTGCGCATCGTCCTCACCGCGCCGGACGGCACGCAGGTCCTGCTGCAGGACTCCTCGCTCGACCGCACGCCGAACCTGCGCGGCACCTTCGGCGCCGACATCCTGCCGGCGCAGCCGCTGAGCATCTTCAGCGGCCGCTCGGCCATCGGCACGTGGAAGCTGACCGTCTCCGATCTCCTCGCGCGCGACAGCGGCACGCTCGTCTCGTGGAGCCTCGTGGCGCGATTCGCCGGCGACGAGCCGCTGCCATCGCGCCCCATCGCCCTCTCCGGCTTCCCCAGCCGGTTCATCCCGGTGGTGGCCAGCCTTCCAGGCGTAGGCGGCTCGCAGTGGGCGAGCGACGTCCACCTCTTGAACCGCGGTCCGGCGAGCGTCTTCGTGACGCTCGTCTTCACGCCGTCCGGCGCGGACGGCTACCAGACGTTCTCCGCGATCAAGACGGAGATCCCCTCCGGCCAGACCGTCGTGCTGGAAGACGTGGTGGCGCAGCTCTTCGGCACCACCGGCAGCGGCGCGCTCGAGCTGCAGGGCGACGTGCGCCGCCTCGTCATCTGGAGCAACACGTACGACCGCACGCGCGGCATCGGCCAGTCGGTGCGCGCCGTGGCGAGCGGCGAGAGCATCGGCCGGGACGGCACGAGCGTCTATCTGGCCCGCGATCGCGACCGGCGGATGAACGTCGGCGTCGCGGAGATCAACGGCGCGGCCGGCACGGCGCGCATCCGGGTGGTCGACCCCTCCGGCGTGACGAGCTTCGTCCGGGAGACGTTCCTGCCGCCGTTCAGCCACTTCCAGATTCCCATCGACGCGGCCGTCGGTGCGCAGTCCTACATCGCGGTGGACGTCATCGCCGGCGATGCGCGCGTGGTCGCCTACGGCTCGTACGTCGATCCGCGCAGCGGCGATCCGCTGTTCATCCGCGCCGCCCGCGCTCCGCAGCGCAGCGTGGCCATTCCGGCCGCCATCGATGCGCCGGGCGCGTTCGGCTCGCAGTGGGAAACATCGCTGACGTACCTCCGCGTCAGCGAGTCGGGCGTGGCGACGATCTCCTTCTATCCGGCCGCCGGCCCTCCGCCGACGACCAACACCGTGATCGGCGCCCTCTTCGCCGCTCGCTACCTGCCGACGCCTTCCTTCGGCCATCTGGAGCTGGACCTGCCCGGCGGCGGCATCCTCTCCAGCAACCTCGTGCACGAGGCGGCCGGCGGCACGTTCGGCGAGCACATCGACGAGGTCCGCCTGGAGAACGCGATCGGGATCGGCGGTGCCGCCGACACCGTCAACATCACCGGCTCAGCCGAGGTCCGGACGAACTTCGGGGTCGCGGAAGTGGCCGGCGGCAGCGCCACCGTGGAAGTGCGCCTGCTCGATGCCGCCGGATCCGAGCGCGCCCGGACCACGCTCACCGTCGGTCCCCATCAGCTGCTCCAGCTGCCGCTCACTACTTCGATCGTTCACGGCGTGCTGGACTTCCGCGTCACCGCCGGCGACGGCCGGGTCATCCCCTACGCCTCGGTCGTCAATAACGTGACGAACGATTTCTTTTTCCTGTTGGGCGAGTAGTATCCTTCGCCGGCCATGGCCGCCCTCCCCGAGCCGCAGACGCTCTCCCAGCTCCCGTTCAAGACCCTCGAAGAGGTGCTCCGGCAGCTGCGCGGCACGCGGAACGACATCATCCGCTACGGCGTGTGGAACATCCGCAACCTGAGCGACGAAGACTTCAACCGCACGGACGACCGCAAGCTCTTCGGCTACTTCCGCCAGGACCTGCTCGAGACGCGCTTCCTCTCCAAAGGCCGGCGCATCGACCTGATCCAGCTCTGGCGCTGGTTCGACGATCAGATGTCCGGCATCGAGCCGCTCCTCATCGAGGGCGAAGAGCTCTTCCTCAACATCCAGGACAAGGATCTGGAGAAAGTGCGCAAGCGCATCGCCGAGATCCAGGCGTTTTTCCCCACGTTGCGCTCGGACGACCTGGAGGCGTTCAAACGGGTGAAGTACAAGCTGCGGCGCACGGTGATGCGCCTGACGTACGATCTGCATCACCTGTTCAAGCGTCTGGAGAAGTACCGCAAGAACCTCTTCGGGCCGGCCGCCCCGCGCGAGCGCATCGCGCTGGAGGCGGTGGCCGAGATTCCCGAGCCACCGCCCCTCGACGAGCACGAGCACGACGAAGCGGACGCTTGAGGTGTCATCCTGAGGCGCGTAGACGCCGAATGGATCTCCACTGATCTTGCCGGGAGATCCGTTCGCCGTCTTCGCGGCTCAGGATGACAGCCCTCAGATGCTCACCGTGGCCGTCTGCCCCTCCACCACGATCACCGTGGTCGATTTGATCGCCGCGTCGTTGCTGTCCAGCAGCTGCAGCGTGTAGCTGCCGGGCGCGACGTTCTGCAGCGTCATGGTGCCGGGCGCGCCGTCGAGCAGGAACACGGCATTGCGCGAGTTCGGGCGCGTGTAGGCCTGCCCGGAGGAGTCGATCAGGCGCGCGCGCTGGGCGGCGCTGCTGGAGGAGCGGATGATGAGCGTGCCGCCCGGCGTCAGCGAAACGGTCTGGTTCGACGGCGAGGTGATGGAGACCGACCGCACCGAGTAGCCCATCGCGCTCACCACCGCCCGGTACTGCCCCGGAGCGAGGGTGAGCTTGAGGTCTTCCGAGCTGCCGCCGAAACGGAACGGCTCGTCGTGCACCACGCGGCCCTGCCCGTCGTACACCACCACGTTCGCCGTCAGCGGCCGGCCGTCGCGCCCGTCCACCACCTTCAGGGTCACGCCGCTGTTCGGCGCGAGCTTCAGCTCCAGGTCATTGAGACCGGACTCCGAAACCGTCACGTCCCGCACCTCGGCGCCGTAGCCTTCCTTGTCCGCGGTCAGGGTGTAGCTGCCGGAGGAGATGCCGTCCAGCGTGAAGTCGCCGTTGCTGTTCGACGAGGCCATGCGCACCGCGAACGGCATGTCCGAGCCGCTCTTGCGCGCCTGGATGCGCGCGTCCGCGATCGCCTCGCCCGTGCCCGCATCCACCACCCGGCCGTGCACGGCGGCGGTGCGGATGTCGATGTCGAACGTGCCGGAGCCGTTCACCTCGTACGTCGTGGAGTACGGGTTGAGCCGCTGCAGGTCGACCACGGCCACGGTATACGGCGCGTCCTGCAGGCCGGTCACGGAGTAGTTGCCCGCGCTGTCGGTCGTCGCATTCGCGTTCGTCTGCGACTTCGCGCTGCGCGGGTTGAAGGAGACGATGGCGTTCGTCAGCGGCTGCCCGTTCGAGGTGACGCGTCCGCGGATGGTGGTCTGGTTCAGGAAGGCAAGATCGACCTGCATCGTGCCGCCCGGCTCGAGCTGTACCGACTGCAGCGGCGACGTCCGGTTCTGAGCAAAGCCCTGTGACACCTCGGCCGTCACGCGGACGGTGCCGGTGGGCGCTCCTTCGATGCGGTAGTTGCCCGCGCCATCGACCGGCGCGCTGGCATTGCTGCCGGAGCCGCGCGCGTCGACGGTCGCATGCGACAGCTCCGATTCGGACAGGCCGCTGACGTGACCGTAGATCACGCCGCCGGTCTTCAGCGTGATGCGCACCGGCACGCCGGTGGAGATGTCGACGTCCCGCGCGCTGCCGTCCGCGTAGCCGTTCTTCGACGCGGAGAACATGTAGTGGCCCGGCGCGAGCCCTTCGAACTGGAAGCCGCCGCCGGCGTCGGTCTGCGTCGCGCGGCCGCCGAAGCCGCCGCTCGCGGCGGACATGGCCCGCACGCTCGCATCCGCAACCGGCACGCCGCCTTCCGTCATCACCATGCCGGTCAGGCGCGTGCCGGAGGAGAGCTGCACGTCGATGCGCGACTCGCGGCCGGAGAGCGTCACGGTGCGCTGCTCGGCCAGCAGGCCGCTGTGCGAGAACTCGAACGTCTTCTCGCCCGGCTCCACTGCCTCGATGGTGTAGTCGCCGTTCGCATCCGTCACCGTCTGTGAGTCGGGGCCGCCCAGGCGAACGGGGCGCCGTCCGCCGCCGCCGAACGGGTCCTGACGCACCGTCGCGCCGCTCAGCGGCGCGCCATCCGGCCCCGTCACCCTGCCGGTGACGCGCACGCCGGTATCGAGCCCCACCTCCACCTCGCTCAGCGACTTCCCTTCCTCCAGCGTCAGCCCGCCCACGCGGCCGCTCGTGTAGCCGGGCGCCTGGGCTACGATTTCCACCGGCCCGGGCGGCACGTTCTCCAGAACGAACGAGCCGTCATCCGTGGTGAAGCTGCGCAGCTGGGGCGGGGTCTGGATCATCATCCCGCCGCCCTGCCGCGAGGTGGTGATGCCCGCCTGGAACGCGGTGATCGGCTGATGGGTGTTCTTGTCGACGACGTGGCCGCGCACCGTGCCGCCGGCCGGCAGCTCGATGTTGACGTCGCGCGCCGGCGCCGTGGTCGGTCGCATCTGCTGGATGAAATCGGCCGGCTTGGTAATGGCCAGCATCACCTGACCGGGCGAGAGGTCGCCGACACGGAACGTGCCGTCCGGCCCCGTCTGCGTGAACGTATTCACATCGCCGGAGATCACGCTGATGTTGACGTCCTCCACGCCAAGCCCGCCGCGCGTCACCCGGCCGGTGATCTCCACCCCCTCGTTCAGCGTCACTTCGAGCGGCTTCGCGCTCGCGGTGACCTGCTGCCCGCGCACGTTCTTCGCGGCGAAGCCTTCGCGCTTGAAGTTCAGGTCGTACGTCCCTTCCTTCAGGCGGATGAGGAACGCGCCGTCGCTGCCGGTGCGCACCACGTCGTCCTCCCGTCCGCGCTGCAGTCCCATCACGAACTGGCGCCGCACGGCGAAGCCGCCCGGCCCGCCGCTGCCTTCCGATTCCGAGGCGGTGACGGCGACGCCGGAGAGCGCCTTGCCGTTCTTGTCCGTGACGCGGCCGGTGATGGCGACGCCGCGCGGGATGGTGATGTTGACGCCCGTCTTGCGCTCGCCGGAGGTCAGCCGGAGTGAGGAGCTCTTCGCCGCCGGCCACCCTTTCTTCACCGCGCTGACCTGCAGGTCGACGTCCGCATCGGCGCGCACCGAGAAGCGGCCGTCCGGACCGCTGAACGCCGTCCTCGCGCCGCGCATCATCAGCATGCGGGGCATGAAGCCGGCCTCGCGCGAGACCGCCTGCGGCGCGACGACCGCGGCAGCGACCGGACGCTTGTCCTCATCCACCACGGTGCCGCTCACGCGCGCGTCCTTCACCGCCAGGAGCGCCTTCTGCATCGCCTGGCCGGCGGTGACTGCCGCCGGAGCGGAAGCAATCGTGTAGCCGGGGCGGAAGGGGCTGAGCTGATACGAGCCGGCGGGGAGGGGGCCGATGGAGAAGTTGCCTTTCGCGTCCGTGATCGCGCTGGCGAACGCGTTGCCCGGACCGCCGAAGCCCATCGCCTGCCGGCCGACCGCCACTTCGGCGCCGGCCACCGGCAGCTGCGCCTTCGTGTCGCGAACCGAGCCGGTGATCATCGCGCCCTTGGCCAGCTTCACCACCAGCGTGTCCTTTGCGGATCGGGAGACGGAGCCCGCCAGGTTCCCGGAGCGGGCCTCCACTGTCTCCCACTTCTTCGGCGCATGGGCCACGGCGAAGCCGCCGTCGTCGCCGGTCGTCTCCACCGGCCAGCCATCGATCAGGACGTTGGCCTTGATGACGGGCGTCGAGCCGTCGGCGCCGACCACGCGGCCTTTCACCGTGACGCCCGCATCGAGCACGCGATCGAGCTTCAGGTCGTTGCTGCTGAGCGGGCCGGCGCTATCGGCGAGCGGCGCGTAGTCGGGATGGACGACCATCAGCCGGTTGGCCCACTTCGTCGGATCCGCGATCGTGTAATGCCCCTCGGCATCCGTCGTGGCGGTGGCTTCGAGGCGGCCGGAATTCCAGATCACCGTCGCGTTCGCGACCGGCTTGCCGCCGGCCGTGATCGTGCCGCGCTTCGTCTCCGCGGCGATGAGCGCGATGGCGCCGATGTCCTCTTCGCGCTCGGCGGAGAGCAGCTCGGGCGCGAAGCCCTTCGCCTCCAGCTGCACCTGCACGGTCGGCTCGGTGGCGGGCACCTCGACCTTGAAGGTGCCTTTCGAGTCCGACTGGCCGGTCACGATCGGCGTCCGCTGTGGCGTCGCCGAGAGGAGCCGCGCGCGTTGCGCCGCGACCGTCTCGACGGCGAAGAGGGAGATCTTCGCGCCGCCGACCGGCTGGCCTTCGGAGTTCATCACCGTGCCGGTCACGGCGGCGAGAGTGGGGAGGGTGAGAGTGGAAAAAAGTGCGAGGGCGGTCAGGCGTGCGCGCATTCGGGCTCCGTCTTTATTTGGAATCAGTAGAGACAATACGCCCCTTGGAAAGGTTCGCTGAATGAGACGAAGGGAAGGGCGGCGGGTTTCGCTCTGTTGCCGGCAGCCATGAGGCTCTCTGCGCTGCTGCTCCTTTTCGCCTGTGCCTCCTCCGCCGCAACCGTGAACCATCGAAGCCTGCAGTCCGGCGGCATGGCCGCCTCGCAAGCCGCGGAGCGGCGCGCCGTGGTGGCCGCGGATGCCAAGACCTATCGCGCGCTCTGGAAGCAGCTCATCGACCCGAGCGGCGATCCGCTGGACATCGACTTTGCGAAGGAGAGCGTGGTCTTCCTCCTCGCCGGGCAGCGTCCGACCGGCGGCTATCACGTCGCGGTCAGCTCCGTGGCGCCGGAGGGAGCCGATGGGGTGGTGGTGAAGGCGGCTGTCAATCCGCCGCCGGCCGATTCGATGAACATCCAGGTCATCACCTATCCGTACGAGGTGATCGCCATTTCGACGCCGGGCGTGACGAAGGTGCGCTGGGCCGACAAGTAATGCGCCGCCGCAACCCCGTCCGGCAGGAGCTGCTGCGCGACCGGCTCGATACGCTCGTCGCCACGTTCGACGTCCGGACCATCGAGCCCGATCCGCTGCAGCTGGTGCACCGCTTCAGCGACCCGCTCGACCAGGAGGTGGCCGGCCTCATCGCCGCCGCGTTCGCGTACGGGCGGGCGGAGACCATCGTGTCGAACATCGGGACGGTGCTGGCCCGGATGAAGCCGTCCCCCCATCGTTATCTCGTTGGGTTCGATCGCACGGAGGCCACGCGCCGCTTCGCCGGCTTCGCGCATCGTTTCCACAAGACGCCGGATCTGGTCGCTCTGCTTTCCCGTCTCTCCAGCGCGATCGCCTCTCACGGCTCGCTCGGCTCGCTCTTCCGCTCCGCCTACGACTCGGCCGATCCCGACATCGGCCCTTCACTGACGCGCTTCGTCACCGCCCTGCGCGACGGCTCGCCGGCTCTTTCTTATCTCCTCACTTCCCCGGCCGACGGCAGCGCGTGCAAGCGGATGAACCTCTATCTGCGCTGGATGGTCCGCCGCACCTCGCCCGACCTCGGCCTCTGGACGTTCGTCGATCCGTCGAAGCTCGTGATGCCGGTCGACACCCACATCCACCGCATCGCGACGTTTCTCGGCCTGAACACGCGCAAGACCGCGGACTGGAAAGCCGCCCGCGGCATCACCGACCGCCTCGCGACGTTCGACGCTTCCGACCCCATCCGCTACGACTTCGCCCTCTGCCGCCTCGGCATCCTCGACCTCTGCTCCCGCACCCGCCGCAAGGAAAACTGCGACGTCTGTCTGCTGCGCGACGCGTGCAGGTTTCCGGTGCGGTGAGACGCTGAGCGCTTGACCACCGTATACTCCTGCGATATACGTCGAGCGTGGTCAAGCTCGATCCTTCCGGGTGGGAAGGATGTGATTGGGACGACGGCAACATCGGAAAGAACTGGACGAAACATCGAGTCACCGACTGGGAGATCGAGGAAGTATTTCTCAACGTTCCAATGGCGTTCGGTTCCGACGTGGCGCACTCGTCGAATGAGCCCAGGTATTTTGCTCTTGGTCAGACAAGTCGAGAGCGGCGGCTGTTCGTAGCCTTTGCTATCCGCGGTCGCTTGGTCCGACCGATATCAGCCCGCGACATGAATGCGCGGGAACGAAGATCCTATGAAGCGCTTCAAAAAGATACCGACGTTCAAGGATGAAGACGCCGAGCGGGAGTTCTGGTCGACGGCGGATTCCACCGAGTACATCGACTGGTCCAAGGCGCAGAAGCTGGTGCTGCCGAACTTCCGGCCGACCCTCCGAACCATCTCTCTTCGCCTGCCGGAGTCGATGATCGCCGAGCTCAAACTGCTCGCCAATCAGCGCGATGTTCCGTACCAGTCGCTGCTCAAGGTGTTTCTAGCGGAGAGAATCAAGCAGGAGCGCAGCGCCAAGACGGACAAATGAACATCCTCTCCCTCGACCACCTCGTCCTCACCGTCCGCAGCATCGAGGACACGGTCCGCTTCTACACCACGATCCTCGGCATGCAGGCGCGCACGTTCGGGAACGGCAGGATCGCGCTCCACTTCGGCGCGCAGAAGATCAATCTGCACCAGGCGGACAGGCCGGTCGATGAGAACGTGAGGCATGCCACGCCGGGGTCGGCGGACATCTGTCTGCTCACGGACACGCCGCTGGAAGAGGTCATCGAAGAGCTGAAAACGAAGGGGATCCACATCATCGAGGGACCGGGCAGAAGGACGGGTGCGAGATCGGCGCTGCAGTCCGTCTACTTCTACGATCCTGATGAGAACCTCGTCGAAGTGGCCAACGAGTTGCCGAATCCGTGATTCG
>DASYMJ010000317.1:0-12358 GCA_036009105.1 Thermoanaerobaculia bacterium
TGCGCCGTGACGCGCAGGCCGCTGCCGACATTGCGAATGGCCTGGTGGTGCGACGAGTTGACGTTGAGCTCGCCCGGGCCGACGATCTGGGCCAGCCGCGTCCCATCCTCGATGTGCACCTCGTGCCGGGCCCGCTCTTCCGGGATGCTGGCGTGCTCGATCTCGGTCTCGTGCTGGGAGCCGATGTCCTGCAGCAGGGTGCCGCCCGCCGCCACGTTCATCACCTGCAATCCGAGACAGATGCCGAGCGTGGGGATGCCCCGCTCGCGGGCGGCTTTGGCCAGCGAGAAGTCGTTCTGCTGCCGCCTCGGGTCCATCGGCTCGACGGTCTCGTGTTTCGCCTCCCCGTAAGCGGCCGGATCGCAGTCGTCGCCGCCGGCGAGGAGGATTCCGTCCAGCTGATCGGCCAGCTCGGCCGCGTTTTCGGGCTGGGGCGGGATCATTACCGGCACGGCGCCCGCCTTCCGCAGGGCTTCGGTATACGTGGTGAAAACGAACGCACCGTCGCGCTTGCCCGGCGTATGGCTGAGGTCGGATCCGATTCCGATGATGGGCTTGCTCATCCGGCTATCCTAGCGAAATTCATCGTGGTCCCCGGGCGTTTTTTAACGCGTCTCCAATACAAATAACTATGAATACGACACGCCGGGCCGTCTGCCTGCTCTCCTTCGCCCTGCTCGCCCCGACCTTGTCCTTGCACGCCGAGGACCACGGGACGGACGCTCTCCGCGCCGCGCCCGCCACGGGTACGCGGGTGAAGTTGCAAGCCGTTCCACCGTTCGTGGAGCGGCTGTTCGTGCCGACCCTGCCGGAGACGTTGAATACGTTCACCGTGGCGGCGCAGGCGGTGGACGAGGTGCTGGAGGCGCCGGCCGGCTTCACCCTCGACCTGCACAACGGCGGGCTCTCCATCGAGGCCCCCGCCGGCGAGGCTTCCGGCTACGCCCGCATCCGCCTGGGCGGCCGCGAAGTCACCCTGACGCTGGTCAATCTCATCCCCTCCGACCGGGTGCAGAACGGCGTGCTGGAGGGCTACCAGGTCGGCTCGTACCGCGAGCCGCTGAATGGCCTCCAGTCGTACTCCAGGCCGCCCGGCTTCATGCGCCTGACGGCGGAAAACGGCGAGCTCCTGGTGTCGGACCACTACCGCCTGCGCGACTTCCAGTGCAAGCTGGACGGAGACTCGAAGTTCCTCATCCTGCGCACGGAGGCGCTGCTCAAGCTCGAGCTGCTCCAGCACGAGCTCGCCTCGCGCGGCGTCGAGTTCGAGCGCTTCACGATCATGTCCGGCTTCCGCACACCGTACTACAACTCCCGCATCGGCAACGAGACGTCCTACTCCCGCCACCTCTACGGCGACGCCATGGACATCTACATCGACCGCAACGCGGACGGCAAAATGGATGACATCAACAAGGACGGCCGCATCGACTCCGCCGACGCGAAGTACCTCCAGTCGGTAGCCGCCGGTCTGGACCAGTCGCCCGAATGGGGCTGGCTCAAAGGCGGCGCCGGCGTCTACGACGCGAACGCCGCCCACGGCCCGTACCTGCACGTGGATGCGAGGGGATACGTGGCACGGTGGGGGGTGTGAGGGCGCAGGTGTACGATTCCCCCATGCGCCAGATCCTCATCTATCCCGGCGAGGACAATTACTGGATCGCGGAGTGCCCCAGCCTTCCGGGCTGCATCACCCAGGAGACGACTCGCGAGGAAGCCGTCGCCAACGCGCGTGATGCCGTGAAGGAGTACATCGCGGCGCTCGAGGCTGATCACCTGCCGGTGCCTCCCGAGCACTTCGAAGCGATGGTCATCGCGGTGTGAGCAAGCTGCCGCGCGTTTTCGGGCCGCGAGTGTGAGCTGCGCTCGTAGCGCCACTGACCTTCCCGAGCTCCCTTGCACGCCATGTCCCTCACCGCATCGGCAACGTCACCGTCGCCACGCACCCCCGCCCATCCGTCCGGTTCTCCAGCGTCAGCGTGCCGCCGTGGGCATCGGCGATCTGGCGGCTGAGCACCAGGCCGATGCCGCTGCCAGCCGGCTTCGTGGTGAAGAAGGGGACGAAGAGGTTGGCCGTCGCGGCGAGGCCGAGGCCTTCGTCCATCACCTCGACCACCGCGTTCGGGCCGCGGGCGTGGCAGGCGAGGCGGACGGAGCCGCCCGTTTCCAGCGATGCGTCCACGGCGTTGCGCAGCAGGTTGATGAGGAGCTGTTCGAGCTGGTCGGCATCCGCTTCGATGGTGATGGGTGGGAAGGGGGCAACTGCAATGGGCAGGCGGGTTTCGAGCGCGGCCACGCGTTGCACGAGGGGAGCGAGTGCAACGAGCGTTTTGCGGGGCGAGGGAAGCTTGGCCAGCTGCGCGTAAGCGCGCATGAAACGCGTCAAGCCCTCGGCGCGTGAGGAGATGACGCGCATGCCGCTGGCGGCGTCGGTGCGCCAGTCATCGGGCAGAGGGTCGCGAGCGACGAGGCGAGCGGTCGACTCCGCGATCGACTGGATGGGCGCGAGCGAGTTGTTCAGCTCGTGGCTGAGCACGCGCACGATGCGCTGCCAGGCCTGCGCCTCCTCCTCGCGCAACGCGCGGCTGATGTCGGCGATGAACAGCAGCCGGTGGGGCAGCCCCTTCTCGCGGAAGGTCGAGCGGCGCACGCTCCACCGTCCGGCGCCGCCGGGGAAGCGGCGGTCCACCGTCTCCGGCCCCTCGAGCAGATCGCCGAGGCCGATCTCCGCGGCGGCGGCACCGAGGAGGCGGGCGGAGGGGCGGCCGAGGAGGCGCTCGCCGGCGCGGTTCACGATGCGCAGGCGCTGCTCGGGATCGAAGGCGAAGATGGCCAGATCGATGTTCGCCAGCACCGCGCGCAAGAGCGCCGTCGCCTCGACCGCTTCCAGCTTGCGCTCCTCGATGGTCTGGCGCAGCGCGTCGAGCTCCTGCATCACCTCGCCGAGGACGTCGTCCGTGTCGAGGTCGCGCGGACGGAGCGTGTAGTCCTCCTCGCGCAGCGCGGAGATCAGGTTGGTCAGCGTCCGCAGCGGGTAGACCAGGCGCTCGTGCAGCAGATACGTCGCGATGAACAGCGAGAGGGCGGCGAAGAAGAGCACCGTGCCGACGGCCTTCGACGATGCATTGGAGGTGTAGAGGAGGACCAGCGCCGCGGTGAGCATCGGCACGACGGCCGCCACGGCCGTCAACACCATGCGCGCCTCGAAGCGCAGGCGCCGGCGCTTCTTCATAGCCCGTAGCGCTGGATGCGGCGATACAGGGCGCTGCGGCTCAACCCCAGCGCCCCGGCCGCGCGGCTGACGTTCCCCTCAAAGCGCGTCAGCGCCTTGCGGATGAGCAGCGCCTCGACCTCCTCCAGGCTCATGTCATCCATTCTCTGCTCGACCGGCGCCTGGAGTCCAAGGTCGGCGCGGGCGATGGTCGAGCCGGCGGACATCAGCACCGCGCGCTCCACCACGTGCTCCAGCTCCCGCACGTTGCCCGGCCAGCCGTGCTCCAGCAGCGCCTTCATGGCCGGCGCGTCGAAGCCGCTGAGGCTCTTCCGATAGCGGGCGGCATGCTGGCGCAGTACGCGGCCGGCCAGGAGCGGGATGTCTTCCCGCCGCTCGCGCAGAGGCGGCAGGCGGATCTCCACCGTGTTGATGCGGAAGAGCAGATCCTGGCGGAAGCGGCCGGCCTGCACGTCATCCTCCAATGATGCATTGGTGGCGGAGATCAGCCGCACATCGGCGCGGCGGGTCTGGGAGGAGCCGACGCGCTCGAACTCGCCGCTCTCCACCACCCGGAGCAGCTTCGCCTGTTGCGCGGGCGGCACGTTCGCGATCTCGTCGAGGAAGAGCGTGCCGCCGTCCGCGAGCTCGAAGCGGCCGACGCGATCCGTCTTCGCGTCGGTGAACGCGCCGCGGACGTGGCCGAACAGCTCGCTCTCGAACACGCTCTCCGCGAGGCCGCCGGCGTTCACCGCGACCATCGGCTTGGAGGCGCGCCGCGACGCGGAATGGATCGCGCGCGCCACGACGCCCTTGCCGGTGCCGTTCTCGCCGCGGACCAGCACGTTCGCGTCGGACGGCGCCACGCGGCGGATGATCTCCACCACGCTCTTCATGGAAGGCGCCTCGGCCACGAAGTCGAGCGCGTCGCCGGCCAGGGAGCGCTCCAGGTCGCGCGAGCGGCGCAACGCGCGGCCGAGGTCGAGCTGATTGCGGACGATGGCCAGCAGGCGCGCGTTGTCCCACGGCTTCTGCACGAAGTCGCGCCCGCCGCGGCGCATCGCGTCGACCACGAGGTCGATGGTCGCCCACGCGGTCATCACGACCACCGGCAGCGTCGCATCGTAAGCATGCAACTGCTCGAGCAGGTCGAGCCCCTCGGCCCCGGAAGTCGTGTCGCGGCTGTAATTGAGGTCCACCAGGACGAGGTCGAACTCGCGGGCGCCGACGGCGCGGATGACGGCGGCCGGCGACGACGCCGTCTCGACGGTGAGGCCCTCCGGCTTGAGCAGGAGCCGGAGGGCTTCGAGGACGTCGGGCTGGTCGTCGGCGATGAGGACGGTCGGCATCAGCAGGACTCTACAATGTAGGGCCGGCTCTCAGCCGGCCCCATGGTGGCGGAACGGATATGCGGCGGTTGGGCCGGCTGAGAGCCGGTCTCATGGTGGCGGAACGGATATGCGGCGGTTGGGCCGGCTGAGAGCCGGCCCTACATTAGTCGTAGCGGATCGCCACCAGCGGATCGACGCGCGCCGCGCGGCGGGCCGGCACCCAGCTGGCGACGAGCGCCACGGCGGCGATGGTGATGCAGATCGCGGCGAAGGTCGCGGGGTCGCTCGCGCCGACGCCGAAGAGCAGCGTCGACATCAACCGCGTAGCGGCCAGGGCCGCGCCGACGCCCACCACCACGCCGATACCGACCAGCTTCAGCGCGTTGCCGACGATCAGGCGGAAGACGTCCGCCGTGCCGGCGCCGAGGGCCATGCGGATGCCGATCTCGGAGGTCCGCTGGGTCACCGTGTACGACATCAGGCTGTAGATGCCGACCGCGGCGAGGATCAGCGCGAGCGCGGAGAGCACGCCGAGAAGGATCATGTTGAAGCGGCGGGTGGCGAGCGACTGGCCGCGCACGTCGGCCATGGTGCGGACATCCAGAACGGGCTGCTCGTGATCGATCTGCCGCACTACGCCGCGTAGAGTCGGTCCAATGGTCGCGGCGTTCGCGGTCTGGACGATGTAGTGCATGTGCCGCTGCGGATGCTGGCGCACGGCGAGGTAGAGCATCGGCGCCGGATCGCGGGTCAGGTCGTGGTAGTGGACGTCGCCCACCACGCCGATGATCTCGTGCTCCTGATCGCCTTCATCCGAGCGCAGGAGGAGCTTGCGGCCGATCGGGTTCTGGTTGGCGAACCAGCGGCGGGCGAACGTCTCGTTGACCATGATGACGAACGGCGTGTTCGTCAGGTCGCGATTGCTCACGTCCCGTCCGCGAAGCAGGGGGATGGACATGGTGCGGAAGTAGTCGGGCGTGACTACGGAGGTCGTCGCGCTCGGCTCCTGGCCCAGGGGAGGGGGAGGCTGGCCGATGATCTGGAAGGCCCAGGTCCGCTCGTTCCGGTCGAGCGGCAGCATGTCCACGGCACCGGCCGAACGGACGCCGGGCAGCCGGCGCATCGCATCGACGACGCGCATCGTGTAGGCGTCCTCTTTCGCCGGCGTGTCGTACACCGCCTGGCGCGCCGAAACCTCGACCAATGCAGTGCTTTGGAAGTCGAAGCCGGGGTTGACGCCGGTCACCCGCATGAAGCTGCGCAGGAGCAGTCCGGCACCGACCAGGAGCACCAGGGAGAGGGCGATGGCCGCGGTCACGAGGATGTTGCGGATGCGGTTGCGCACCTTCCCTTCCGTCGAGCCGCGCGTCCCTTCCTTGAGCGTCTCGTTCAGGTTCGTCTTCGAGGCGGCGAGCGCCGGCGCGAGGCCGAAGACCACGCCGGTCAGCACCGAGAGGGCGAGGGTGAAGGCGAGCACGCCGAGGTCGAGAGAGATGGTATCGAGGCGCGGGATCTCCGCCGGCGCGAACGCCTTGAGCACCTCGAGGCCCCACGAGGCGAGGAGCACGCCGCACGCGCCGGCGATCACCGCCAGGAGCACGCTCTCCACCAGCAACTGCACCACGATGCGGCCGCGCGTGGCGCCGACCGCGGAACGGATGGCGATCTCCCGGCGCCGTCCCGCGGCGCGCGCGAGCAGCAGGTTCGCCACGTTCGCGCAGCCGATCAGCAGCACCAGCGCGACGGCGCCTAGCAGAAGGAGCAGCGCGGGGCGAACTCCCTCTACCAGCTGTTCATGAAACGGGACGATGTGATAGCGGAAGCCGGTCGCCTCCGCCGGATACAGCGCCTCGATCCGCCGCCCCAGCACCTCCGCCTCGGCGCGAGCCTGGTCGATGGTCGCGCCGTCCTTCAAACGGGCCAGCGCCTCGATGAAGAGCGCATCGCGATGGCTGAGGTCCACGGCATCCATCTCCGCGTGGAACGGCGTCCAGAAGTCGTGGCAGTCGGCCTCGATGGGGAAGACGAAGCCCTGCGGCATCACCCCGACGATGGTGCGGCGCTTGTTGCCGGTGCCGAAACGGATCACCCGGCCGACGACGGTTGGATCGCGGTGGAAGATGCGCTGCCAGGTGTCGTAGCTGAGCAGGATCAGCGGCGGAGCGCCCGCCCGGTCGTCGGCCGGCGTGAACGTGCGGCCGAGGAGCGGCTTCGCGCGCAGCACGCGGAACATGTCGGTGGAGAGCAGCGAGCCGGTGGCGTGCACCGGCTCGTCGCCTTCCCAGAAGAAGCTGGAGGTGCGCACCCAGACCCCGACCGAGTCGAGCGACCTGGACTGGGTGCGGAGGTCCTCGATGTTGGGATGGGAGAGCACGGGGTCAATGCTGCCGTTGATGGTGTTCTGCGTCGAGACGCGGAGGATCTGCTCCGGCTTGTCGAACGGCAGCGGCCGGAGAAGGATGGCGTTCACGACGGTGAAGATGGCCGTGTTCGCGCCGAGGGCGAAGGCGAGGGTGAGGATGGCCACGACGGTGAAGGCGCGGTCGCGCGCCATCGTGCGGACGCCGTAACGGAGGTCTTGCAGGAGTGCGGTCATGATTGGGAATCCGTCAGGCGATGGCGAACCCGCTGTCGGCGAGCTGCTCCTCGGCGTAACGCTCGTGCGTCTCCTCCACCACCCGGCCGTCGAAGAGGTGCACCGTGCGGTCGGCGTAGCGCGTGAAGCGCGGGTCGTGGGTGACCATGCAGATGGTGGAGCCGGCCCCGTGCAGCTCGCGCAGCAGGTCCATCACCGCCTCGCCGTTCTTCGAGTCGAGGTTGCCGGTCGGCTCGTCGGCCAGGAGGATGGCCGGCTCGCCGGCCAGCGCGCGCGCCACGGCGACGCGCTGCTGCTGGCCGCCGGAGAGCTGCGAGGGGTAGTGCTTGGCGCGATGCATCATGCCGACGCGCCCGAGCGCTTCTTCCACCCGGCGCTTGCGCTCCGCCGGGGCGAGCTTGCGGTAGCCGAGCGGCAGCTCGACGTTCTCCGCCACGGTGAGGTCGCCGATGAGGTTGAAGGCCTGGAAGATGAAGCCGATCTGCCGGTTGCGGATGCGCGCCCGGTCGGCCAGGTTCAGCGCCTCCACGTGCTCGCCGGCCAGCGTGTACTGGCCGGAAGTCGGCGCGTCGAGGAGCCCGAGGATGGAGAGGAGCGTCGACTTGCCGCAGCCGGAGGGGCCGGCGATGGAAACGTACTCGCCGCGGCGGATCTCCAGGTGGATGTTGGTTAGCGCGTGCGTCTCCAGCTCGTCGGTGTAGAAGACCTTGTTCACGGATTGGAGGTGGATGAGGGATTCGGTCATGGCTTCTCCTTTGGGGAGTTGTCGGTTGTCAGTTATCGGTTGTCAGCAGGACCGACAACCGACAACTGCTTCTCTCATTGCAACTTGATGCGCTCGTACTTTTCGAAGGCGGAGGTATCCGAGATCACCACCTCGTCGCCTTCCTTCAAACCGTGCCTGATCTCGATGGCGGTGGCGGAGGCGCGGCCGAAGTCGACCTTGACGCGCTCGGCGCCGTCCTTGGTGACGCGGAAGAGCGTCGCGCCGCGGCCTTCCTGCGCGTTTACGGGGCGGTTGATGCTGAGCGTGTCGGCGATGCGCTCCAGCTCGATGTCGCCATCGACGGAGAGGTCGGGGCGGGCGCCGGCCGGGAGCGGCTCGTCGGCGACCAGGTCGACCAGCACGGTGCCGTCGCTGACCGCCGGATCGATGCGGGTGACGTGCGCCTTCACCACGCCGTTGCGCGTGTCGATGGTGGCCTGCTGGCCGATGGCGATGTCCTTCGCCTGGGTTTCGGCCACCCGGATCTGCGCCTTCAGCTTGTCGGCGCGCGCCACGCGGGCGATGTTGGTGCCGGCGCTCAGGCGCTGACCGGCCTGAACGCTGACCTGCTGCAGGACGCCGTCGATGCCGGCGCGCACCTGCAGGGAGCGCGTTCGCTCCTGCTGCAGCTCGTACATCGCGCGGCGCTGCTCCACCTGGGCGCGCTGCGTGGCGAGGCGCGAGCCTTCCGCGGCGTTGCCGACGCGGAGCCGCTTCTCTTCCAGCTCCAGCCGCTTGCCGAGCTCGTCGCTCGAGCTCTGCGAGACGCGCTTGGTGATGTGGGCGACGAGCCCCTGCCGCTCCAGCTCCGCGTCGGCATCGGCGCGCAGAGCGGCCTGCTCGCGCTCCGCCCGCAAACGCGCGACCGAGGCCTCGCGATCGAGTTTCTCGGTCTCCAGCTGCGCGCGCGTCGACTCCAGCGCGGCCTCCGCGGCGCGCAACTGCCACTCGGCGTCGCGCACGCTCTGCTGCTGCTCCGGATCGCTCAGCTCCAGGATGACCGTGTCTTTGCCGACGGCGGCGCCGGCCTGCACGACGACGCGCTCCACGCGAGCATCCGTCGTCGCCGCGATCCAGCGCACATCCTCCGGGACGAGCGTGCCGCTGCCGCGCACCTCGCGGGCCATGGGGCCGCGCTTGACGGTATCGGTGACGACGGTGGAGCGGTCGAGCGGCGGCGCCGCCGGCTTCAGGCGGGCCAGGCCGAGGGTGGTGATCAGAATGATGGCCGCGCCGCTGCCGATCGCCACGCCGCGATGCAGCTTCCTGCGCGGTTTCGATTCCCGTGTGATGTCCATTGGCGGCCCGCTATCGCAAGCGGGCTGCCGTACGGTTCATCGTTCCGATTGAGCAACTTAGCGCTGATCGCGGCGGGAAGAGTGTCCGTTCATGGGACGGGCCCGTTCGCCAGCGGTCAGCCCCGAGCCATCACCAGCACGGTCAGATCGTCCTCCCGCCGCCCGCCCGCGTGCACGCGCACCGCGTCGACCACCGCGGCCGCGACCTCGCCGGCCGAGGAGGGCTGATGGCGCAGCGCGCGGACGATGCCCTGCGTCCCGAACTCGGCGCCGTGCTCGGACGTGGCCTCGATCACCCCGTCGCTGTAGAGGAGCAGGGTCTCGCCGGGAGCGAGCGACAGCGTCTGGGAGCGCCAGCGCGAGACGGGCAGAACGCCGACGGCCGGGCCGGTGGAGTGGATCGGCTCGATGCGGCCGTCGGCGCGGAGGATGAGCGGCGGGCAGTGGCCGCCGTTGGTCAGGCGCATCGCGCCGTCATCGCGGATCCAGCCGAGGACCATGGTGGCGAAGCGGTTGCGCGGCATGAGCGGGCGGAGGTACTCGTGCAGTCGCTGCACGGTGACGGCCGGATCGCAGCCGCGGCGGGCGCAGGAGGTGATCTGCTGCTCCAGTTCCTCCTGGATCAGGGCCATGACGACGGCCGCGGGCAGGCCCTTGCCGGCGACGTCGCCGAGAGCGAACCAGAGGCGGTCGCCGGCGCGGTGGGTGAACCAGAAGTCGCCGGTGAACGTCCGCGCCGGGATGGAGACGGCGTGGACGTCCACCGCTGCCGGACAGCACGGCGGAAGCGAGGGAGCGAAGAGCGCGGACTGGAGCATCATGCGGCCACCGGCTGGCACTTGCGGCAGGGGCGGAAGCCGCCCTCCAGCGCGTCATCCGCGTCGCGGAAGTCGACGCGGTTCTCCTCCCGGATGCGGCGCGCATCGCTGCAGGTGGGGAAGCAGAAGATGTGCGTGGTGCGGGAGCCGATGTAGCGGACGTTCTTCCGGGCCAGGCGCTCCAGCTCTTCCACATCCACCCCTTCCCGCTCCAGGAGCGAGCGCTTCATGGCGCTGCCGAAGGCGTAGTTGCCGATGCCGCCCGTGGAGGGGACCACGCGATGGCAGGGCACCACGAACGGCACCACGTTCTTCGCGATGACGTTCGCCACGGCGCGGACAGCGCGGGGGCGGCCGACCTGGCGCGCCACCCAGGCATACGTGCGGACCTGGCCGCGCGGGATGCGGCTGAGCATCTGCAGGACGTCGTGCTCGAGGTCGCCCAGCTCGTCCAGATCGACGCGCGGGGCGTCCACGCCTTGCCCTTCCAGCGCCGCCTCCACCTGCCGCCGCAGCGGCGGGGGGATGGGCGCCTCTTCCAGGACCCGGCCGTAGCGCTTCGCGTACGCGGTGCGCAAGGCGTCGATGCCGGTCGCGATCATGCGGATGCCGCTCTCGCAGAAGCCGACCCAGACCTCGCCCACCTGGGCGAAGGAATCGGAGCAGCCGGTCTTGCAGGACTTCGGCGGCGCGACGGTCAGGGTGCGGACGACGGAGGCCAGCTCGTCGACGTCGGAGACCGAGGCGCCGCAGCTGCGGCAGTAGCTCAGGTGGCTCTCCACCGCGGTCGCTTCGATCGGCGAAAGCTCGCGCGTGCGGAGCGCGTCGATGCGGGTCAGTACGGATCTACATTGCATACGCCACCCCCTTCTGTTCCAGCGCATCTCGCAGCATCTTGAGCGACCGGAACACTTTCCCGCGGAGCGCCGCCTCGGATGTCCCGACGGTCCTGGCGATCTCCGCATACGGCATTTCTTCCATGAAGCGCAGCACGATGAGCTCGCGCGCATCGCAGGGGAGAAGGCTCATGGCGCGCCGGAGCAGCTCGACCTCCTCCTTCTTCTCCAGGTCCGAGCCCTGGGCGCTGACGAAGGGGCCGAGGCGGCCGTCGTCGTACGTATCGAGCGGTTGCTCCAGCGAGCCGCGCTTCGATCGGCGCTTGTTGAGCGAGAGGTTGCGCACGGTGCGGAAGAGCCAGGGCCGCAGCGCCAGCGCCGCGCAGCGCGCTTCGTCGTACTGGCGGGTCAGGGCGCGGTGGGCGCGCATCATCGCGTCCTGCACGACTTCCTGCGCGTCGAAGGCGTTCTGCAGGATGCCGTGCGCGTAGGTGAACAGCGGTTGCTCGAAGCGGTCGATGAGCCGCTCGAACGCCCCCGCCTCGCAGCGATGAACGGCGACCGCCAGGTTGTCCGGCGCCGCCTCGGCCGGCTGGCTGGTCGTCTCCCCGCCGATCCACGAGTTCTTCATGATGCTTACAACACGGGGTGCGAGCGTTTCGTTCGGGCGTTCATTCGAAATTCTCTCTCGGCGTCCGTCCATGCGCGCCGAAAGGAGATACACCATGGCAGAACTGAGTCAGGCAGAGCGAGAGACGTTGGTCCGGCAGATCGTGGACGCGGTGGCGCTGGGAACATCCACCGGAACGGCGCCCGCGGCCGCCGCGGCGGCACGGCCGTCCTGGAGGATCATCATCATCATCGTGATCGAATTCCTCCAGGTCATTCAACGCCACCTCGGCGACGACGGAACGATCTCGCAGTAGCCCGCCTACGTGCGTAGCGGCTCGCGTCGCTACGCACGTACGACCGTCTCTACCGATGACCGACAACTGATAACTCGTCTCTACTTCACGTAGATCCTCACCGAATCCCGATTCCCCTTCGCGTCCACGGCGGTCACGGTGTGATAGCCGCGCTCCAGCGGCCACTCGATGGCCCCGTCCGCAGGGGTGGAGCCGAGGCGTTGCTCGTCGATGTGCCAGGTGAGGGAGGTCGCGCTCGTGGCGCGGAGGTAGACGGCCTGGAACTCGCGGCGGAGGGTGGGATCGATGAGGTACGTCGCGCCGTTCGGGGGGCTGGTCACCTTCAGCGGGACGGCGTGGCGGGTGGGCGGCGCGGAGGCCATCTGGGTGCGGGCCCCTGATCGAAGCCATGCCCGGTACTCGGGCGGGTAGTCGATGAAGTCGTCGTGGTGCCAGGAGCAGAACTTCACCGGCGCCTCGGCCGGCTCCCACTCCTCCTGCACCGCGGGGCAGGACGGGCCGGGGCGTAGGCCGGAGAGAACGCAGATGGGGCGGCGGGCGACGGTGGGCGGGGGGGAGGACGGGAGGGTGGAGGGA
>DASYMJ010000318.1:0-18766 GCA_036009105.1 Thermoanaerobaculia bacterium
CGCCGAGCATGGTCAGCGCGGAGCGGAGCCGGTTGGTCCGCAGCGACCCGAGGGCCATCCTGAAGGTCTCACCGATGTTCATTCGTAGCGCAATGCCTCGATCGGATCGAGCCGCGACGCGGACAGCGCCGGGGCGAAGCCGGAGAAGATGCCGGTCACGGTGGAGACGATCACCCCCACCACTACCAGGCCCAGCGAAAACGTCATGGGGAAGGAGGGGAACGCCGCCGCGACACCGGTGCACATCAGCCAGGAGATGGCCAGGCCGGCCACGCCGCCGATGAGGCAGATGGCCACCGCCTCGACCAGGAACTGCAGGAGGATGGTTCCCCGCCGCGCGCCGAGCGCCTTGCGCGTGCCGATCTCGCGCGTCCGCTCCTTCACGCTGACGTAGGTGATGTTCATGATGCCGATGGCGCCGACGAACAGCGCCAGGCCGGTGACGAAGAGGCCGGCCGTGGCGATGCCGGTCTTGATGGGATCGATGGTGCTGCGCAACGCCTGCTGCTCGTTGATGGAGAAGTCGTCCTTCTGCTCCGGCCGCAGGCCGCGCACCCGGCGCATGGCGCCGGTGAGCTCGTCGCGCGCGGCGTCCATCCTGCTCTTGTCCTTCACCTTCACCCGGATGGAGGTGTCGAGCCGGGAGCTGAACACTTTCATGAAGGCGGAGAGCGGCACCACGACCTGGGTGTCGAAGCTGAACAGGCCGAGGAACGTCCCCTGCTTGCCGTACACGCCGACCACGCGGAACGGCGCGCCGCCGATCATGACGGTCTTCTCCAGCGCCGGCTGGTTCGGAAAGAGCACCTCCGCCACGTCATAGCCGAGGATGCAGACGTTGCGGCCGCCCCGCGATTCGGCGTCCGTCATGAAGCGGCCTTCCTTGAAGGTCGCGGTGGAGGTGAGGAGGAAGTCGTCGGTCGTGCCCTGGGTGAAGACGCCGTTGACCTGGTTGTCGGCGAACTTCACGCTGCGCACGGTGTTCATGGTCGGCACGGCGGTGAGGAGCTGCGAGTTCGGCGTGGCGGCGATGATCCGCTTGAGGTCTTCCGCGTAGTGCACCTGCATGGTCCGCCGGTTGCGGTAGTTCCACCAGTCGTCCACGTTGTGCCACGGCCACTTCTCGACGTAGAAGACGTCGTCCCCGATCACGGCCAGGCTGCGCTCGAAGCCGACCTCGATGCCGCCGATGGCCGAGCCCATGAGGGTGACGGCGATGATGCCGATGATCACGCCGAGTGCGGTCAGGATCGAGCGCATCTTGTGCGCGCGGATCTGGCTGAAGGCGATGCGGAAGGACTCGGTGAGCTCGGTGAACATGGCGGTCTGTTTTCAGTTGTCGGTTGTCGGTTGTCGGTAAGAGACGCTACTGACAACTGACAACTGTCTCCTACGTCTTCTCCTTCTCGATCGCCACCTTCATCCCGTCCTTGAGCTTGCGGGAGATGGCGGTGTAGCTGCCGGACACCACTTCTTCGCCCGGCTGCACGCCGCTCTTGATCTCGATGTGGGTGGCGTCGGAGATGCCGGTCTCCACCTTGCGCTGGTTCACCACCTCGCCCTTGCGGACGAAGACCACCCGCACCAGCTTGTCGCGCTGCTCGCGGGCGCGCTGCTTCTCCAGCGTCTCGTTGGTGACGTCGGCGCGGTTGTCGCCGCCGTCGCGCGAGGCCTGCCGCGCGGACTGCTTCTCCCGCTCTTCCGGCGAGAGCTTGCTGTCCGGGTTGCGCACGGTGACGCTCTGGATCGGCACCGCGACGGCGTTGGCCACGGTGTCGGTCTCGATGTCGGCCGTGGCGCTCATCCCCGGACGGAGCGTCACGGAGTGGTCGGAGATGCGGATCTTGACCTCGAAGTTGGTGACCTCTTCCTGCGAGCCGGCGTTGTTCGTCTTGGCCGTGCTGGCGATCTCGCGCACCACGCCCGCGATCTTGCGGTCCGGGTAGGCGTCGATGGAGAGGCGCACGTTGTCGCCGACCTTCACGTTGATCACGTCGTTCTCATTGACGTTGACCCGCGCTTCCATGTTGTCCAGGTTCGCGATGCGCATCACTTCCGTGCCGGCGAACTGGCTGGTGCCGACCACTCGCTCGCCCACCTGGGTGGTCAGCGAGCTGATGGTGCCGTCGGTCGGCGAGTTGATCACGGTCTTGGACAAGGCCTCGCGAATCTGCCGCAAGGCCCCCTCGGCGCGCTGGATCTCGAACAGCGACGACTGGAGGGCCGCCTTGGCGATGTCGCGCGTGGTCTGGGCGGCGTTGCGCTCCTGCTCGGCGGTGAGGTGCTGGTTGAAGAGGTTCAGCGCGCGGTTGTAGTCGTTCTCCGCCTTGGCCAGCTCGGCCCGGTGCTGCACGCTGGCCGACCGCGCGGAGCTGAGCGCCGCTTCCTGCGACTCCACCTGCGCGCGGTAGCTGTCCGGCTTGATGCGCAGCAGCAGATCGCCCCGGTGGATGACCTGCCCTTCCTTCACCGGCAGCTCGATGATCTCGCCCGAGACTTCCGGCGAGATCTTGACCTCGATCTCCGGCTGGATCTTCCCCGTCGCGGTGACGAGCTCGGTGATCGTCTTGCGGTACGCCTTGTCCGTGGTGACCAGCAGCGGCTTCTCGCCCCGCTTCGCGGCGACCGACCCGCCGACGATGCCGACCAGCACCACGGCAACGGCCACGACGACCCACACTTTCTTCTTCTTGCTCATCTGGACCATTCACTCCCCGCCTGTTGAAACGGTTTTCTGAACCGAAGGTTGCGATACCGTGTTCCGCATGCGCGTCGCCATCGCTCTGCTTCTTGCCCTTTTCGTGCGGTTGCCGCTCGCCGCACAGCCGTACCAGGTGCTCGCCATCCGCTACGGGATCATCCCCGACTTTCCGCTCTCCGAGCTGGTCAAAGGGGCCGATCCCGCCCGCAAGCTGGACATCGCCATGATGGTCTGGCTGGTGCGCGGCGGCGGGCGGACGGTGCTGGTCGACTCCGGCTTCTACCGGCCGCAGTTCTTCAAGTCGTGGAAAGTGGCCTCGTTCGTCCGCCCGGACCAGGCGGTGGCGCGCGCCGGGGTGAAGGCCGCGGACGTGACGGACGTGATCCTCACCCACGCCCACTGGGACCACGCCGACGGCGCGGATCTCTTCCCCAAGGCGCAGGTCTGGATCCAGAAGGAGGAGTACGCGTACTACACCGGCGCCGCCTGGCAGGCCGGCGGCAAGCACGGCGGCATCGAGCCGGCCGACATGGCCTACCTGCTCCGCGCCAATACGGAAGGGCGGCTGCACCTGGTGGACGGCGACGCGGAGATCCTCCCCGGCATCCGCGTCTGGACCGGCGGCCGCCACACCTGGGCCTCGCAATACGTCACCGTCAGCGGCATCGTCCTCGCCTCGGACAACCTCTACCTCTACGAGAATCTCGACAAACACCTCCCCATCGCCCAGACCTTCGACGCGCAGTCGAACCTCGCCGCGCAGGAGAAGATGCGGTCTCTGGCCAGGGAGCCGCGCCTCATCGTGCCCGGCCACGACCCGGCCGTGCTGACCAGGTTCCCGCGGGTGGCGGAGGGGATCGTCCGGATCGAGTGAGCCGATGAGCGGGCAGCGGGCAGCTACAATGCCCCTCATGCGTCGCCTGCTCCCCTTCCTCCTTCTGCTCCTCCCCACCCTAGCCACCGCCCAGCCCTGGACGCCGACCGGGGTGAGCGGCTGCATCGGCGGCAGCAAGTGCCCCCAGCGCCGCCTCACCGTCCGGCTGGAGAACCGGCCCGTGGCCGGCATCCGCTTCTTCGCCAAGGACGACATCGGCGAGACGGCCGGCGGCGAGCTGCGCATCATGATCGACCGCAACCTGGTCCGCGGCGGCGTCGACATCCCCCGCCGCGGCGAGACGTTCACCTTCGACGTCGACAACCTCCGCGGCTCCCAGCTGATCTTCGAGCCTTCCAGGAATGACGAGGTGCAGATCGAGGCCATCGAGGTGCGCTACGGCCGCGAGGTCGTCCAGCGCGACCGCCCTTCGAATGACGACCGCCCGCGCGGCGGCGGCAACAGCGCCGGCTGGCGCTCCTACTCCGAGCACGGCTGCATCGGCGGCGAGGAGTGCCGCAAGAACGGCAACCGCATCACCATCCCCCTCGACGATGCGCCGGTCCTCGGCGTCCGCTTCTTCGCGCACGACAACATCGGCACGCGCGCCGACGGCAAGTTGACGGTGCGCATCGACGATACGGCTGTCGCCTCCTACGTCGACGTGGCGCGCAACGGCACGCGCCACGAGTTCGACGTCGACAACGTGCGCGGCTCACGCCTGGTCATCCAGACCGCCAACGACGACGAGGTGGAAATCAGCGATGTGTCCGTGCTCTACGGCCGCGGCGGCGGTTACGGAGGCGGCGGGAGTGGCGGCTACGGCGGTGGCGGCGGCTACGGAGGCGGCGGGCGCGAGACCACGCACCAAGGCGGCTGCATCGGCGGCTCGGACTGCGGCGGCAAGCGCGCGCGCATCCGCATCCCGCTGCGCGACCGCGGCGTGGCCGAGGTGCGCTTCTTCGCCCATGACAACGTCGGCGCCAAGGCCGGCGGCGAGCTGCGCATCCGCATCGACGACACGGTCATCCGCGACTACCTCGACATCCCCCGGGACGGCCGCACCTTCACCATCGACGGCCGGGGGCTGAGCGGCGAGTACCTGATCATCGAGCCGGCCGAGGATGATGAGGTGGTGATCAAGGACGTGCGCGTCACGTATCGGTAAGCTTCGCTTCCAGCTCACTCCACCGGGCGTACAACCGCTCCACCTCCGCCTGCGTGGCGGCCAGCTCCTCGAAGCGCTGCTGCAAGGCGACCGCATCGGCGGCGATGGACGGATCCTCCGTCCTTCGCTGCGCCTCCGCCGCCCGTTCCTCGGCCGCGAGAAGCGTCGCTTCCATGGCGTCCCACTCGCGCTGTTCCATGTAGGAGAGGCGCCTGGTGCGGGCGGGCGGAGGTGGCGGCGGGGCCGCGGCTTTGGGAGCGGCGGCGACGGAGCGCTTATCCTCCCACTGCGCGAAGTCGGCAAAGTAGCCGGCGCCGCCGCGGCCGTCGAGGGCGAGGATCCGCGTGGAGACGCGGTCGAGGAGGTACCGGTCGTGCGTCACCAGGACCAGCGCGCCGGGGAACTCCAGCAGCGACTCCTCCAGCACGTCCAGGGTGGGGATGTCGAGGTCGTTGGTCGGCTCGTCCATCACCAGCAGGTCGGCCGGCTGGAGCATGAGGCGGGCGAGGACGATGCGCGCCTTCTCGCCGCCCGAGAGGCGCGACACGGCGGTCTCCAGCTGCTCGGTGCGAAAGAGAAAACGCTTGGCCCAGCTGGCGATGTGGATCTGCCGGTCGCGATAGACGACCGTATCGCCTTCCGGCGCCAGCGCGCGCTTCAAGGTGAGGCTCGGATCGAGCGACTCCCGGTTCTGTTCGAAGTAGACGATGCGCAGCCGGTCGGCGGCCTCGATCGTCCCCCCATCGGGCGCCAGCTCGCCGACGATCATCCGCAGCAGGGTCGTCTTGCCCGAGCCGTTCGGCCCCAGGACGCCGAGGCGCGTGCCGGGCGTCAGCAACAGATCGAGCTCGTCCACGATCGGCTTCTCCCCCATCCGCTTGCGCAAGCCGCGGCCGGTCCAGAGGCGCTTGGTCTTGCGCTCCGAGGCGGTGAAGTCGATCTTCGCGGAATCGGTCGCGGCGCGGGAGCGGCTCTCCTCCAGCTCGCCGATGAGGCGGCCGGCGTTCTGGATGCGCGCCTTCGCCTTGGTCGTGCGCGCCTTCGGGCCGCGGCGCAGCCACTCCATCTCCCGCCGCACGAGGTTGGCCAGCGTCTCCTGATAGGCGGCCTCGTTGCGCAGCACCTCGTCGCGCTTTTCCAGCAGCGCGCTGTAGCTCCCCTCGCTCTGCAGCAGACCGCCGGGATAGACGCGGTCCAGCTCCAGCATCCGCCGGGCGATGTTCTCCAGAAAGTAGCGGTCGTGGCTGACCACCACGAACGCCTCCGGCTCGCTGCGCAGCAACGCTTCCAGCCAGAGGATGGCCTCCACGTCGAGGTGGTTGGTCGGCTCGTCGAGCAGGAGGACGTCCGGCTCGAGCACCAGCTCCCGCGCCACGGCCAGCCGCTTCCGCCAGCCGCCGGAGAGCGTCTCGGTGCGCTGCTCGCGGTCGGTGAAGTTCGCCTTGGCCAGCGCGATGGCGGAGCGCGCATGCTTCTCGTAGTCGTCCAGGTCCACGCCTTCCAGCGCCTCCAGCACCACGTCCTCGATGCTCTTGCCCGGCGCGAACACCGGGTCCTGCGGCACGTAGCCGATGCGCACGCCCCTGCGCACCGCGCGCGTGCCGCTGTCCGCCTCCTCGACGCCGGCGATGATCTTCAGCAGCGTCGACTTGCCCGCGCCGTTCGGGCCGACCAGGCCGACGTGATCGCCCTCGAACAGGGTGAAGGAGAGCCCCTCGAACAGAGGGCGGGAGGTGTACTGCTTCGCGAGCGCGTCGCAGGAGAGGAGGACGGAGCGGCTCATTGGTGGCGGGCGTTTATATACTGAAACGCACATGCCCGACCTGGCCCGCCGCCTCGGCGCATTCGACGCCACCATGATCGTGATGGGCGGCATCATCGGCTCCGGCATCTTCATCAACCCGTACGTCGTCGCGCGCCAGGTGCACACCGTGCCGCTCATCCTCGGCGCCTGGATCGCCGGCGGCGCCATCGCGCTGCTCGGCGCGTTCGTCTACGCGGAGCTCGCCGCGCTGCGCCCTCAGGTGGGCGGCCAGTATGCCTACCTGCGCGACGCGTGGCATCCCTCCCTCGCCTTCCTCTACGGCTGGGGCCTGCTCCTGGTGATCCAGAGCGGCGGCATGGCGGCGGTGGCCGTCACGTTCGCCAGATACACGCTGGAGCTGACCGGCGCGCGCGCTCCGGAGTGGACCATCGCCGTCGCCACGCTGACCGCGCTCACCCTGATCAACTGCCTCGGCGTGCGCAGCGGCACGAACACGCAGACGGTGCTGATGCTGCTCAAGCTGGCCGCCATCTTCATGCTGGTGATCGTCGGCCTGACGTATGTAGGGGCGAGCTTCAGCTCGCCCGAACCTCGTGCTCATTCGATGATGTCCTTCGCCGCGGCCATGACCCCGGTGATGTTCGCCTATGGCGGCTGGCAGACCGCGAGCTTCATGTCCGGCGAGCTGATTCGTCCCCGCCGCGACCTCGCCCTCGGCCTTTTGGCCGGCGTGGCGGGCGTCATCACCATCTACGTCGTCGTGAACATCGTCTGCCTGCGCGTCCTCGGCACCGCGGGCCTCGCCGCCACCACGACGCCCGCCTCAGCGGTCATGCGCCTCGCCCTCGGCGAGCGCGGCGCGATGCTCATCGCGGCCGGCATCGCCATCTCCACCCTCGGCTTCCTCAGCCAGGGGATGCTCACCGCGCCGCGCGTCTACTACGCCATGGCCGAGGATGGGCTGTTCTTCCGCGCGCTGGCCCGGGTGCATCCGGTGACGCGCGTGCCGGTGGTGGCCATCGCGGTGCAGGGCCTCGTCGCCATCGCCATCGCTCTCTCCGGCACCTACGAGCAGATCCTCGGCTACGTCGTCTCCGTCGACTTCATCTTCTTCGGATTGACCGGCCTGGCGCTCTTCGTCTTCCGCCGCCGGGAGCGCAGCGAGGGCTTCCGCACGCCCGGACATCCGGTCACCACCGCCCTCTTCACCCTCGCCTGCTGGCTGGTCGTCCTCGGCACCATTGCCAGGGCGCCGCGCGACAGCGCAATCGGCCTCGGCATCCTGGCCGCGGGGCTGCCGGCGTACTGGTTCTGGTCGGCGCGGCGTGCACACCGGTAGACTGCGCGCCACATGCACCCGCTGGATCATCTGCTGGAGAACAACCGCGCCTGGGCCGCCGAGATGGTCCGCCAGGACCCGCACTTTTTCTCGCGCCTGGCGGGGCAACAGGCGCCGCAGTTCCTCTGGATCGGCTGCTCCGACAGCCGCGTGCCGGCGAACCAGATCGTCGGCCTGCTGCCGGGCGAGATGTTCGTGCACCGCAACGTGGCCAACGTGGTGGTGCACACGGACCTGAACTGCCTCTCCACCATCCAGTTCGCGGTGGACGTGCTGCGCGTGAAGCACATCATCGTCAGCGGCCACTACGGCTGCGGCGGCGTGCTCGCCGCGTTGCGCGAGGACACGCTGGGCCTGATCGACAACTGGCTCCGCCACGTGCAGGACGTGCGCTGGAAGCATCACGCGGAGCTCGACGCGCTGCAGTCGGAGAGCGACCGCCACAACCGCCTTTGCGAGCTGAACGTGCTCGAGCAGGTGATGAACGTCAGCCGCACGACCGTGGTGCGCGATGCCTGGGCCCGCGGCCAGGAGCTGGCCGTGCACGGCTGGATCTACGACCTCAAGGACGGCCTGCTGCGCGACCTCGGCACCTGCATCACGGCCGCTTAGGCGCCGACCCGCTGGATCGTCCCGCCGATTTTTTTCACGGCACCTATTGACAGGATTGACTTTCGAGTGCACCTTAAGGTGTATGATGTACACACAACAAGGACACAACATGAACAAACAAGACGCAACACAGGGAGGAAACAAAATGGCCCAGATCAAGTCGCGCTCCACCTCAGCCGTCGTCGATCAGCAGCCGCACCACGGCGAAGGGGCGACTCACGATCGCGCCTCTCATCGCGACCACAACCGCCCCGCCGAACGTCACCACGTCCGCAATCACGGCCATGACCACCAGCAGCACGACCAACACGCCGCCGCGACCGCCGAGCATGATCATTCCGGCAACGGCCACGGCGAGAACCATGAGCATGGCGAAGGCGGCGGCGAGTCGGTGGACGACTCGTCCGAGTCGTCGGATGGAAACAGGCCCGCGCTACGCCGGCGCAAGCGAGCAACCCTGCGACGCCTGAGCGTCAAGCTGCCCGAGCATGTTTTCCAGGACATCGAGCGCCTGGCTCACGAGGAGGGAAAGAGCCTCACCGAAGTGCTCCGCATCGGGCTCGGACTGGCTTTCCTGGCGGCCGCGGAGAAGAAGAAGGGCGGCACGCTCTGCATCAAAGATCCTGACGGCGCCCTGCACCGTGTGGTCATCGCGCACTGACATGCCGTAGATATGTAACGCAGCATTTACTTCATGAGGGAACGATCATGGCACACTCAATCGACCCGGCGCACTCGCAACCAGCAGACGGAGACCGTGACAGGGACACCGAAGGTCGTCAAGGGCGGGCGGCAGAGGGGGGCGGGCGAGAGAAAGAGGAACCTGCGCATGACCTTCACGACATTGAGCTCGAGATCACCGCCGCCGAGGGCGTGATCGGCTTCACCACGGAGCTGATGGAACCGGCGGCGGTGCACCAGGCGGGCGACATCCTGGTGGCCCCCTCTCACGATCCCGAGCACCTGATCATCTGGCCGCGACACGCGGCGGCATCCCTCCTCACGGCGTTCGCACTGACTATCAACCTGAGCGCGCACCTCCACCGCAGATACCCGACCGAATCGCCGCCCGTCACCTGCGGTATCTCCACCACCCTGATCGTCTTCTCCGGCCAGCCAGGGACTACGTTCCGGTACGGGAAGCCGAAGGTGGCCTACACGATCCCGAGCTCCGGCTCCCTTGAGATTCTCGCGGACAGCGGCGTCGAGACTTACGAGGTAAATGGCCGGTCGATGCCGCTGAACGTCTGGCCCGCGGACGAGTTCTCGGCTCGCCACGTGCCCGTCCTCACCCCGAAGACGAACCCATGATGCCGGCGATCAGCTGATCGCCATCGCCAGCCGCGCCGCCAGATCCCCATGGCGGCCCCCGCGTCCAGGCGGCTCGCGCGCATCACGCGCCTTCGCGCTTCACCCCACCCATCATCGCCGCCCCCGCCGCGCTCCCCATCGCCAGTGCCGCGCCGACGATCAGGTCGAGGCGATACGCCTTCCCGAACGCCTCCGCCACCACCCGTGCGGCGGCCTCGCGGGCGGGGGGCGGGAGGTCGCGCGGGAGTTGGGCGGCGGCGAGGTGCGTGCGCTGGGCGAGCATCGGCGCGCGGAGGGGCGGGGGGAGCCGGCGCTCCAGCTCGCGGCCGAAGATGACGATCGCCAGGGCGCCGAACACGGCGATGGCCAGCAGCCCCGCCACCCGCGCCACGGCGTTGTTGATGCCGGACGCGGCGCCGGCGTGGCGCTCTTCATCGATCGACGTCATCACCACCGTCGTCAGCGGCGCCACGGTGATGGCCATGCCGATGCCGAGGGTGACGATGCCGGGGAAGAACGCGCTCCAGTACGTCGGGCGGTCGGACAGGAAAGCGAGCAGCAGGAAGCCGCAGCCGGCGAGCACCGGCCCCACCATCAGCAACACGCGCGCGCCGATGCGGTCCGCCAGCGCCCCGGTGAAGCGCGAGAGCAGCGACATCGTCCCCACGAACGGCAGGAACGCCGCCCCCGCCTCCGCCGGCGAGTAGTGCCGCACCTGGATCAGCTGGAACGGCAGCAGGAACATCGCGCCGGAAAGCGCGGCGTAGAGGAGCAGGGTCAGCACGTTCGCGCCGGTGAACTGCCGCGATCTGAACAGCGTCAGCGGCACGATCGGATTCGTCGCCTGCCGCTCCACGAAGACGAACGCGATCAGCGAGCCGGCGCCGACCATCGCCGCGGTGAGGATCGTCGCCGAGGTCCAGCCGCGCGTCGGCGCCTCGATCAGGGCGAACGTCACGCCGATCAGGCCGATGGTCACGACCACGGAGCCCATCCAGTCGACCGGCCCGCCCGCCTCTCCTTTCATGGCCGGCACGCGCCGCCACACCATCCACAGCACGGCCGCGGCGATGGGCAGGTTGATGAAGAAGACGGCGCGCCAGGAGATGGCCTGCACCAGCACGCCGCCGAGGAGCGGGCCGGCCAGGATGGAGAGCGCGGTGAGGGCGGACCAGGTGCCGATGGCCCGGCCGCGCTCGTTCTGCGGAAACGCCGCCGCGATGATGGCCAGGCTGCCCGGCACGAGCATCGCCGCGCCGGCGCCCTGCAGCGCGCGGGCGGCGATCAGCTGCGCCACGTTCGGCGCGAGGCCGCACCAGAGCGAGGCGAGCGCGAAGAGCGCCACGCCCGCGCCGAACACGCGCACCCGGCCCAGCCGGTCGCCCAGCGAGCCGCCGGCCAGGATGAGCGAGGAGAGGACGAGCAGGTACGAATCGACCACCCACTGCACGTCGTCCACCCCCGCGCCGAGGTCCGTCTGCAGGACCGGGAGGGCGATGTTGATGACGGTGGAGTCGATGAACGCCATCGAAGAGCCGAGGATCGTGGAGGCGAGGATCCAGCGTCGATGCTGCATGGACGGGCAGCGTATCATCCGCGCGATGGCCACTCGCGAGATCCACATGTCGAGCGCGGCGCGCGAGGAGCAGGCCTTTCCCCGTCTGAATGCGGCGCAGCTGGAACGGCTCGCATCGCGCGGCCGGCGGCGGCGCGTGCAGAGCGGGGAAGTGCTGTGGGAGAGCGGAGCGGCGGTGGTTCCCTTCGTGGTGGTGATCGAAGGGCAGCTGGAGATGACGGTGCACACCGCGGCCCAGGACACGGTCGTCGCGCATCACGGGCCGGGCCAGTTCACCGGAGACGTCAACATGCTCTCCGGCCGTCGCGCGCTGGCGGCGGCGCGGGCCACCGAGGGGGGTGAAGTCATCGAAGTGGACCGGGAGACGCTGCTCGCGCTCGTGCAGACCGACAGCGACCTGAGCGAGATCCTGATGCGCGCGTTCATCACCCGCCGGGTGGAGCTGATCGCGCAGGGCGCCGGGGACGTGGTCCTCATCGGCTCCATGTACTGCAGCGACACGCTGCGCCTGAAAGACTTCCTGACCCGCAACGGACATCCCTACGCCTACATCGATCTCGACCGGGACGCCGACGTGCAGGAGCTGCTCGACCGCTTCCACGTCGGCATTGACGACGTGCCGGTGGTGCTCTGCCGCGGCGAGGTCGTGTTGAAGAACCCGACCAACCAGGCCCTCGCGGAGTGCCTCGGGTTCAACGTCGCCATCGACGCGCTGCAGGTCCGCGATCTGATCATCATCGGCGGCGGACCTGCCGGTCTGGCGGCCGCCGTTTACGGTGCCTCGGAAGGGCTGGATGTGCTCGTGCTCGAGGCCAACGCGCCGGGCGGGCAGGCCGCCTCCAGCTCCAAGATCGAGAACTACCTCGGCTTTCCCACCGGCATCTCCGGCCACGACCTCGCCGGCCGGGCCTATACGCAGGCGGAGAAGTTCGGCGCCCAGGTGATGATCGCCCGCGGCGCGACGCGGCTCCTCTGCAGCCGCAGGCCGTTCCGCATCGAGATGGAGAACGGGCAGTCCGTGGCGGCGCGGAGCGTCATCATCGCCACCGGCGCGGAGTACCGGAAGCTCTCCGTCGAAAACGTGGCGCGGTACGAGGGGATGGGCGTCTACTACGGCGCGACGCCGATGGAGTCGCAGCTGTGCCGCGGCGAGGAGGTCATCATCGTGGGCGGCGGCAACTCGGCCGGCCAGGCTGCCGTCTACCTCGCGCAATCGGCCCGCCGCGTCCACGTGCTGGTCCGCGGCGAGGCGCTGGCCGACACCATGTCGCGGTATCTGGTGCGGAGGATCGAAGACAGTCCGGACATCGACCTGCGCACCAGCAGCGAGATCGTCGGGCTGGCCGGCGAGGATCATCTGGAGCGGGTCGACGTGCGCGACCTCCGCACCGGGTCAACGGCGACGCTGCCGATCAGGCACGTGTTCGTGATGACGGGCGCCGTGCCGGCGACGGGCTGGCTCGATACCTGCCTGGCCCTCGATGAGAAAGGCTTCATCAAGACCGGCCCGGACCTGACGCCGGAGGAGCTGGCGGAGTGGCCGCTTCCCAGGCCGCCGCATCTGCTGGAGACGAATCAGCCCGGAGTGTTCGCCGTGGGCGACGTCCGCAGCGGCAACGTCAAGCGCGTCGCGTCCGCGGTCGGCGAGGGCTCCATCGCCGTCTCATTCGTGCACCGCGTGCTGCAGGAGTGAGTCGCGGATGCGCAGCGAGAACTGCGGATCGTCCGCGTAGCGCTGCGCCCGCTCGTTGATCCGGAAATGCGCGCGCGCCGCGTCGAAGGGCAGCGTGGTCTCGATCAGGCCGACGTCGTACGCGAGGCGGTCGGAGTAGCCGGGGAAGATCACGCCGGCGCGGAGCGGCACGCGGCCGGGCACGATCGTGTTCACGTGATCCACCAGGTTCGTCGTGCAGGTGTTGGTCAGCGTGTTGTACATCTCCGGGCGGTCGACCAGCTCGTTCGCGCGGGTGAGCATGTCGACGAACATGGCCCGCCGCCGCTCGGGCGTGGTGCGGATCGGATAGAGGAAGACCGGATCGTGCCGGTAGTTCGCGCGCAGGCCGATCAGATCGCGCTCGTCGCCCACCAGGTACATCAGCTCGTACTGCCGCAGCAGGCCCTTCAGGGCGGAGAACGACTCCCCTTTCTCCTTGCGGATCTCGATGGAGACCGCAACGAACTCGCCGCCGCCGAAGCCGAAGCTGACGAAGGTGTGCGCCGCCCCCTCGAAGCCGCCGAACGGCTCGACGACGAACCAGGCGGACTCCAATCGCCGCAGGTCGTAGGTGCGCTGTCCCCACTTCGCGTCGTACCGGTCGGCCGATGCGTAGCGGAAGTTGCGCACGTTTTGGATGGTGACCACCGGCCCGTTGAATTCGGCGGAGGCGAGCCGCGACTGGTCGACCGCCCAGTCGCGGTCGTTCGACGGCCGGATGATGACCACGAGCAGCCCGTACGCGGCCACGATGACGCACAGGGCGATGAGCAGGCGGCGCTTCACGGCCACATGTTAGCCTCCCGCCCGTGCAAGAGTCCGACAACGCCCTGATCCGCCTCGGCCGGCTGCTGCGCGAGAGCGGCTACCGCTTCACCACCATCACCCCCTCCTCTCACGCGCGCGTCAACGCCCGTTCCGAAAACGCCGAGGGGCGCACCGTTCGCGACGTGTTCGGCTGGAGCCGGCCCTTCTCCGCGGACGTGCTGCCGACGGAGATGCTGGAGCTGCTCCTCGATGCCGATGCGGTAGCCGACGCCGACGGCGCGATGAAGAGCCGGGTGCGCTTCTCCACGGATGGCGACCTGCTCTTCGTCCACTCCGCGTTCCCCACCGCCGAGGGCGACTCCGTCTTCTTCGGGCCGGACACCTACCGCTACCTGCAGTTGCTGCGGCGGATCAGCCCGCGGGCCAGGCGTGCGGTGGACGTCGGCTGCGGCAGCGGCGCGGGCGGCATCCTCATCGCGCGCAACTGCGGCAGCGTCGTGCTGGCGGACATCAACCGGCAGGCCCTGCGCTTCGCGGAGATCAACGCCGCCATCAACGGCGTGGAGAACATCGAGGTCGTGGAAAGCGACGTCTTGCGCGGCGTGCAAGATGACTACGACCTCATCGTCTCCAACCCCCCCTACCTGGTGGACGACGCGGCCCGCCTTTACCGCGATGGCGGCGGGCGGTTCGGGGAGGGGCTGTCGGTGGAAATCGTCCGTCAATCCACAGGGACGCGTCTCATTCTTTATACTGCTACCGCGGTGGTCGATGGATGCGACACGTTTCGCGCCGCCATCGAGCCGCTGGCGGCCGGGCGGCGGTTGCGCTACGAGGAGCTCGATCCGGATGTTTTTGGTGAGGAGCTGGAGCGGAACGCATACGCGTCGGTCGAGCGATTGGCGGTCGTAGCACTCGAGCTCGGCCCATAATGTGCAGTCGAGTCAGGCGTATGACAGCGATGGCGGCCGTTTCGGACGTTGCCAGCCTTCCGGGCGAATTGCAGCGGCGATTGAGCCGTCTCAATGACGCGCGTCTGCGTCCCCGTCTCGATGCGGCCCTGACCCTGGAAGCGGAAATGGAGCTCCGCGCGCTGGAGCTCTCCTTCCTGGAAGCGGAGCGGGCGGCGGTCGCGACGCGCGCCGCATCGGCGCCGGACGAGCCGCGGGCGTTCCTCGAATGGTACGAGGCGCTGCGCGAAAACGGCCCCGGCCAGCACGATCCGCTCTTTGCATGGCTCGCAAATGAGGCGACGATGGAGCAGCTCGCCTGGTTCCTGGCCCAGGAGGTGGCGGGCGAGGCCGGCTTCGACGATCTCGTCGCCCTGACCCAGCTCAAGATGCCCACCCGCGCCAAGCTGGAGCTGGCGCGCAACTACTGGGACGAGATGGGACGGGGCAAGGAGGGCGGCATGCATGGCCCGATGCTGGACCGCCTCGCCGCCGAGCTGAACGTCCGCGAGCGCGGCTTCGACATCGTCTGGGAAGCGGTCGCCCTCGGCAACCTGCTGGCCGGCCTCGCCGCGAACCGTCGCTATGCCTACCACGCCATCGGCGCGCTGGGCGTCATCGAGCTGACCGCCCCCGGCCGCGCCGAGCAGGTCAACCTCGCCATGCAACGCCTCGGCGTCCCGGCCAGGACCCGGCAGTACTACGCCCTGCACGCGACGCTCGATGTGCGCCACTCCTTCGCCTGGAACGCGGAGGTGATCGTCCCCCTGGTCGCGGCCGAGCCGCGCGCGGCCCGGGCCATGGCGGAGGGGGCGCTGATGCGGCTGCGCGCGGGGGAGCGGTGCTTCGAGCGCTATCGCCAGGAGCTCAAAACGTAGGGCCGGCTCTCAGCCGGCCCAGCTATCCGTCGACGAGGGGCCGGCTGGAGAGCCGGCCCCACATTTACAGCAGGCCGAGTTTCACCATCTGCGCGCGATTCATCGCCAGGACTGAAAACGTAGGGCCGGCTCTCAGCCGGCCCAGCTCTCCGTCGACGATGGGCCGGCTGGAGAGCCGGCCCCACATTTACAGCAAACCGAGTTTCACCATCGTCGCCCGATCCGCGTTGATGAACTGCTCCCCGATGTCCCGTCTGTAGCGCACGTTCGGGATCACCACCTGCCCGGCGCGCGCATACGCGTCCTCGCGCGCGGCCTCCACCGTCGCCCCCCGCCCCGTCACCACCATCACGTAGCCGACCGAGCCCGCCGTCACCAGGTGCCCGTTCTCCATGGCCACCTCGGCGTAGTGCAGATGCTCGGGCTCGATGGCGGAGCGGAACAGGATCGGCGCCCCTTTCGACAGCTCCTCGTAGCCGTGGTAGTAGGGAAACGTCGGCACGGTGAGCACGACGCAAATGGCCCAGCCGTCGTGCGTCTGCAGCTTCGCGTCGCTGCGTTCGACCAGCTGGGGGAAGATCGTCTGCCACCCGCCAACGTGCAGCGCATCGAGGATGGCGAAGCCGGGATAGCCGAAGCGGCAGGTCAGCTCGAGAGGGAAGATGCCCCGTTCGTTGACGATGGTGTTCAGGTTGATGTAGCCGACGTAGCCGGACTCGCGCAGCAGCGGCTCGATGCGGGCCAGCGATCGGTCGAACAGCCGCTCCGCGCCGCGGTAGGTGGCCAGCGTGCCCATCTCGCCGGTCAGCTCGCCCAGGTTGCCGGGGAAGAAGCGTTTGTGCTCCCAGTCCAGGTTCGCCGGGCGGAGGAAGGTGCGGCCGTTGAAGAACGCGCCGGTGCCGACCTCCACCCCGCGCAGGTGCTCCATCAGGATGAAGTTCGGCGCCTCGTCATACTTCCAGCGGCTGCGCTGCAGGCGCAGCACGGCGAGCACGTCTTCGCCCTCGTCCATGTCGCCCACGTAGTTGCGCGTGGAGGCGAAGCCCTGGCCGCTGAACTTCAGCACGTAGCGGCCGCGGTTGCGCTCCACGAAGGAGATGGCGCGATCGAAGTCGTCGAACTCGTGCACCGCCGCGGTCTGCAGACCCATGCGGCGCAACACGTCCTGCCCGAAGGCGCGGTCGGTCTCCAGCCGGTCCCCCAGGGCGCTGCCGCCGATGACGCGGAAGCCTTCCCGGCGGAGGCGGTCCTGCGTCTCCCCCCACCCGATCCCCTCGAAGATGAGGATGCCCTCGCGGGCCCAGTCGAGCTCGCGCTCCCAGTCCGGCGTGAAGTCGAGCATCCCCGCCGCGATGTCATGCGCCTCCGGGTCGCCGACGTACACGCGCACCTCCTGGCCGGCGGTCTGGAGACGGAGGTAGATGTCGGCCAGGTCGTTGCCTTTGCCGATGCCGAGGAAGCGCACTGGGAGATTGTAGGGATGTCGGCGCCGGTTCTGCCACTTCTCGCGGCCGTCGGCGGCCATGTCTCCTCGCTCCTGGCCGGCTTGCGGTCTCCGCGGCCGCGAGCGCGCTACGTTGGCAGGGTGATCTGCCGTGCGTGCTGCCACACAGCAGAGTGTGTAAAATACCGCGATGCCTACGAACCTCGCAATCGATGACCGCTTGCTGGAAGAGGCGAAGAAAATCGGCGGCCACCGTACGAAAAAGGCCACGGTGACAGAAGCGCTGGAGGAGTACATCCAGCGCCGCAAGCAGGCCAGGATTCTCGAGCTGTTCGGAGCGGTGCGATTCGACTCCAGGTACAACTACAAGAAACAGCGCAGCAAGTCGTGAAAGTACTGGTCGACACCTCGGTGTGGTCCCTGGCACTGCGCCGCAGGAGCCGCCCCGCGAATGAAGACGTAGCGTCTGCTCTTGCCTCCCTGGTGGAAGACGGACGGGTGGCGATCATCGGCCCGATCCGGCAGGAGCTGCTGTCCGGCGTCAAGGAGCGCGCACACTTCGATCGGCTGAGGGAACATCTGCGCGCGTTTCAGGACCTCGAGCTCACGACCGACGATTACGAAGAGGCGGCGTCCTTCTTCAACCGCTGTCGCGAAAAGGGCGTCCAGGGCTCGAATACGGACTTTCTCATCTGCGCCGTCTCCGTTCGTCATGCCTTCCCGATCTTCACGACGGATGACGACTTCCGTCATTTCGCCAGGCTGCTGCCGATCGTCCTCCATGCCTGAACGGAGCGCGGCATGACCCGCCGCTGCAGGCCCGCATCGAGGCCTGAGAAGAGGCACCAGTCGAGCGATCAGCGGCATGCTGGGTCTTCCCCTACGCCGTCGCCAGCACCCCCTCCCCGTCCGCCCGGGTCACGCCCTGCTCGCGCGGCGTGAGCGCCTTCGATGCGCGCTGCTCGTCCAGCATCCGCTGCAGCCGCGGGCGCATGATCAGAGACTCGCGCGTCTCGTTGCCGGCGTGGACCAGGTTCGTCGTCTCCAGCCGGTCGTCGGTCAGCTTGTACATCTCGTACTGGTCGGGGATGGACTGCACAGCGTCGCGCGCGTTCACCAGCGTCGGGTTGGTGATGGCCGAGTAGGTCTGCGGATCGACGTAGTAGCGCGAGTACTTCCACACCGCCCCTTCCAGCTCCACCACGATCGTCTCCACACAGCTCGGTGGCAGCACGTTGTGCCAGTGCTTTTGTCCGGTCACCTGCTTGAGGCCCTGCGCCACGTCGTCCGTGGTCATGAAGAAGACCGGCTCGCCGGGCGGGATCGTGCCGGTACCCATCACCACCCGGGAGAGGTCGCGGCCCACCAGCCGCCGCACCTCGTTGTGCGTCTGCTCCAGCTCCTCATGCGCCGCGTCGACGTCGATGCCGGCCAGCCCGAGGAGGGTGGGAATGAGGTCGGCGTGCGAGGTGATGACGTCCGTGTGGCGCGGCGTATTCGGGATGAGCGGGCCGGCGAACACCATCGGCACGTGGATCGTCTCCTCGTAGCCTTGGTACCACTTCTGATGCATCCCGCCGTGCGCGCCGAGCATCTCCCCATGATCGGAGGTGAAGACGATGATCGTGTTCTCGAAGAAGCGCGACTTCTTGAAGTGCTCGTACAC
>DASYMJ010000319.1:0-9002 GCA_036009105.1 Thermoanaerobaculia bacterium
TTCTCCGGCCTGAATGAGATCAACGCGGCGAACGTCCGCAACCTGAAAGTGGCGTGGACCTTCTCCATGGGCAGCGACCGGGGGGAAGAGGCGGCGCCGCTCGTGGTCGGCAGCACGATGTACATCGTCTCCCCCTTCCCCAACACCCTCTTCGCCCTCGACCTCACCAGGCCGGGCGCGCCGATGAAGTGGAGCTACAAGCCGAAGGACCCGAAGAACGCGGCCAAGGGCGTGGCCTGCTGCGACTGGGTCAACCGCGGCTGCGCCTACGCCAACGGGAAGATCTTCTTCAACACCCTCGACGGCCGCACCTGCGCCGTCAACGCGGAGAACGGCCAGCAAGTGTGGATCTCCGAGATTGCGGACATCAACCGCGGGGAGTCGATCACCATGGCCCCGCTGGTGGTGAAGAACAAGGTGCTGGTGGGCAACAGCGGCGGCGAGTTCGGCGTGCGCGGCTGGCTCACCGCCCTCGATACCGAGAGCGGCAAGATCGTCTGGCGCGCCTACCACACCGGCCCGGACAAGGACGTCCTGATCGGCCCCAACTTCAAGCCCTTCTACGACAGCGACAAAGGCCCCGACCTGGGCGTCAAGACATGGCCGCCCGACGCCTGGAAGATCGGCGGCGGCACGGCATGGGGGTGGATCTCCTACGACCCGGAGCTCGACCTCATCTACTACGGCACGGCCAATCCCGGCCCCTGGAACCCGGAGATGCGGCCGGGCGACAACAAGTGGACCTGCGGCATGTTCGCGCGGCGGCCGGACACGGGCGAGGCGGTCTGGTTCTACCAGTTCAGCCCCCACGACCTCTTCGACCACGATGCCATCAACGAGTCGATCCTGCTCGACCTCCCCATCAATGGACAGCAGCGCAAGGTGCTCGTCCGGCCCGAGCGCAACGGCTACGTCTACGTGATGGACCGCCTGACCGGCCAGGTGCTGCGGGCCGATGCCTTCGGCTACATCACCTCGCACAAGGGGGTCGACCTCAAGACCGGGCGGATCATCCCGAACGAGGAGAAGTCGCCCGGCTTCGGGCGGGTGGTGCGGGAGATCTGCCCCCCCGCGCCGGGGATGAAGGATTGGGAGCCGTCCGCTTATTCGCCCCTGACCGGCTTCGTCTACATCCCCCACGCGAACCTGTGCCAGGACGAGGAGGGCGTGCAGGCCAACTACATCGCCGGGACGCCATACGTCGGGGTGAACGTGAAGATGTACGCCGGGCCGGGGGGCCATCGGGGCGAGTTCGACGCGTGGGATCCGGTCAACGGCAGGAAGGTCTGGTCGGTCAAGGAGTTCTTCCCCGTGTGGAGCGGCGCGCTGGTCACGGCGGGCAACGTCGCCTTCTACGGGACGATGGACGGCTGGTTCAAGGCGGTCGACGCCCGCAGCGGCGCGCCGCTGTGGCAGTTCAAGGTCGGCTCCGGGATCATCGGCCAGCCCATCAGCTACCGCGGGCCGGATGGGAAGCAGTACGTCTCCATCCTCTCCGGGGTGGGCGGCTGGGCGGGGGCGGTGGTGGCCGGCAACCTCGATCCGCGCGACGGCACCGCCGCCCTGGGCTTCGTCAATGCGATGAGCGACCTGCCGAAGTACACCACCAAGGGCGGCACGCTCTACACCTTCGCACTGCCATGAAACGCGCGCTGATCATCATCCTGCTGCTGGCCGGCTGCGCCCGCGCGCCGCGGCAGCCGGAGCGCGTGCTGCGCGTCTGCGCCGATCCGAACAACCTGCCGTTCTCCAACCAGCGCCAGCAGGGCTTCGAGAACCGCATCGCCTCGCTCATCGCCCGCGACTTCGGCGCGCGGGTCGAATACACCTGGCTCGTCCAGCGGCCCGGCTTCATCCGCAACACGCTCCGCGCCGGCCGCTGCGACATGGTGATGGGCATCCCCAGCAACTATGAGCTGGCCCTCCCTACCGCACCGTACTACCGCTCATCCTTCGTTTTCGTCTCCCGCCGCGACCGCCACCTCGGCATCACTTCGCTGGACGACCAGAAGCTGCGCGCGCTGAAGATCGGCGTGCAGCTGGTGGGCGACGAGGGCTCGCCCGCCATCTATGCGCTCTCCAACCGCGGTCTGGCCAGGAACCTCGAGGGGTATCTGGTCGCCTCCGACTACTCGCAGCCGGAGCCGGCGCGCAACATCGTCGATGCGGTGACCCGCGGCGAGGTCGATCTCGCGGTGGTGTGGGGGCCGCAGGCCGGCTTCTTCGCGAAGGGGCAGCAGCTCGAGGTGGTGCCGGTGACGCCCCAGATCGACCCCCCCTTCCTCCCCTTCGTCTTCGACATCTCCATGGGCGTGCGCCGGGAGGACAAGGCGCTGCGCGACCGGCTCGATCAGGAGCTGGAGCGACGCCGTCCGGACATCGAGCGCATCCTCGACCAGTACGGAGTGCCGCGCGTATGAAGCGCCTCGCCATCCTGCTCGCCGCCTGCTCGCTGCTGGCCTGCCACCGCGAGCAGCGCTCCCTCGTCCCCCGCGCCGCGGACGCGCGGCGCACCACGCCGGTGCGGGTGAGCGACCTCCAGCCCGGCCGCCCCCAGCCGGCCGTCACGGCGATGAAGAACCCGTACGAGGGGAACGCCTGGGCGGTCAGCGAAGGGCAGCGCCTCTACAGCTCGTACAACTGCGCCGGCTGCCATTTCCACGGCGGCGGCGGCATCGGCCCGCCGCTGATGGACAGCGAGTGGCTCTACGGCAGCACGCCGGCGAACATCTACACCTCCATCGTGGAAGGGCGCCCGAACGGCATGCCCTCCTTCGGCGGCCACATCCCGGAGCAGCAGGTCTGGCAGCTGGTGACCTACGTGCGCGCCCTGGGAGGCCTCGAGCCGAGCGGGGCGACGCAGCCCCGCGCGGAGGAGATGCAGGCGCGCAGGGCGGAGGAGCCGAAGTGACGGCGAGTCACTGTCATCCTGAGGCGCGCAGACGGCGAAGGATCTCCTCGCACTTGCCGGGAGATCCTTCGCTGTCTGCGCAGCTCAGGATGACACTCGGGTTGCCGGGCATCCAGAGCACGCTTCACCCGGCCGGTCCCCAGGCGCAACGCATCCTCGACCTGTTCGACGTCTTCCTCATCGTCACCACCGTCGTCTTCGTGATCGTGGTCGTGCTGACGGTCGCCGCGGTGGTCAAGGGGCGCAGGCGGAGAGAGGCCATCGGAGAAGACACGCGCGGGATGAAGCTCGCCGTCGGCACCGGTGCGGTGCTCACCATCGCCGCGCTGATCACCCTCCTCGTGACCAGCGTCGCCACCGGCCGGGCGGTGGGGACGTTCGGCGGCGGCAACCCGGACCAGATGGAGATCGTCGTCACCGGACACCAGTGGTGGTGGGAAGTGACCTATCCCGACCCCCAGGCCAGCAACACCGTCCGCACCGCGAACGAGATCCACATCCCCACCGGCCAGCCGATCCTGCTGCGGCTCGCCACGCGCGACGTCATCCACTCTCTCTGGATCCCCCGCCTGCACGGCAAGCGCGATCTCATCCCCGGCCGGATCAACAAGATCTACATCCAGGCCGACGCGCCGGGCGTCTTCCGCGCTCAGTGCGCCGAGTTCTGCGGCCTGCAGCACGCGCACATGTCGCTCGTCGTCATCGCCCAGACGCCGGGCGACTTCATGCAGTGGAAGATCCACCAGCAGGCGCCGGCGAACGATCCTGCCACGCCGCAGCAGGCGCACGGCCGCGAGCTGTTCCTCGACCTGCCGTGCATCAACTGCCACGCCGTCACCGGCACCGACGCCTACGCCACCCTCGGCCCCGACCTCACGCACGTGGCCAGCCGCAAGACGCTCGCCGCCGGGACGCTGATCAACAACCACGGCAACCTCGCCGGCTGGGTGAGCAACGCGGCCGCGATCAAGCCCGGCGCGCAGATGCCTCCCATTCCGATGAACGGCCCCGAGCTGCAGGACCTCCTCGCCTATCTGGAGAACCTGAAATGACGGAGGAGCGCGGCCAGACGGAAGCAGCCATGGAAGCGACCTGGGCCCCGGCCCGCGGCTTCCTCGGCTGGTTCACCGAGGTGGATCACAAGCGGATCGGGCTGCGCTATATCGTCACGGCGCTCTGCTTCTTCACCCTGGGCGGCATCGAGGCGGCCATCATGCGCCTGCAGCTGGCCGGGCCGGAGCGCCACGTCGTCGGCCCCGACTTTTACAACCAGCTCTTCACCGTACACGGCTCCACCATGATGTTCCTCTTCGCGGTGCCGGTCATGGAGGGCATTGCCATCTACCTCGTCCCGCTGATGGTCGGCACGCGCAACGTGGCCTTCCCCAAGCTGAACGCCTTCGGCTACTTCATCTACCTGTTCGGCGGCCTCTTTCTCTACACCATGTTCTTCTGCGGGGCCGGGCCGGACGCCGGCTGGTTCGCCTACACGCCGCTCTCCGGCCCCCAGTTCTCCCCCGGCAAGCGGATCGACACCTGGTCGCAGATGATCACCTACACGGAGCTCTCCGCCCTGGTCGTCTCGGTGGAGATCACCGTCACCGCGTTCAAGCAGCGCGCGCCGGGGATGTCGCTCAACCGGGTGCCGCTCTTCGTCTGGTCGATGGTGGTGACCTCCTTCATGATCATGTTCGCCATGCCGGCCGTGATGGTCGACAGCGGCTACCTCGCCCTGGACCGTCTGGTGGCCACCCACTTCTTCAACCGGCCGGAAGGGGGCGACCCGATCTTCTATCAGCACCTCTTCTGGTTCTTCGGCCACCCGGAGGTCTACATCATCTTCATCCCCGCCCTGGGGTTCATCTCCAGCATCGTGACGGCCTTCACGAAGCGGAAAGTCTTCGGCTACTCCGTGATGGTGGCCTCGCTGGTCTTTACCGGCTTCATGGGCTTCGGCCTCTGGGTGCACCACATGTTCGCCACCGGCCTCCCCCAGCTGGGGCAGAGCTTCTTCACCGCGGCCTCGATGATGATCTCCATCCCCACCGGTGTGCAGATCTTCTGCTGGATCGGCACCATCTGGCACGGGCGGCTGACCATCCGCACGCCGATGCTCTACGTGCTCGCCTTCTTCTTCGACTTCCTGATCGGCGGCCTGACCGGCGTGATGCTCGCCTCGGTGCCGATCAACTGGCAGGTGCACGACACCTACTTCGTGGTGGCCCACTTCCACTACGTGCTCATCGCCGGCGCGGTCTTCCCCCTCTTCGGCGCGCTCCACTTCTGGTTCCCCAAGTGGACCGGACGGATGTACGGCGAGGGGCTCTCCCGCGTCGCCTTCTGGCTGGTCTTCATCGGCTTCAATCTCGTCTTTTTCCCCATGCACATCCTCGGCATGATCGGCATGCCCCGCCGCGTCTACACCTACCAGCCCCAGCTCGGCTGGGGGGGCCTCAACCAGCTGGCCACCCTCGGCGTGCTCCCCCTCGCCCTCGGCATTCTCCTGATGTTCGTCAACTTCGCGCTCAGCCGCCGCCGCGGCGCTCCGGCCGGCCCCAACCCCTGGGACGCCGATACGCTGGAGTGGTCGGTCAGCTCGCCGCCTCCTCCTTACAACTACCTGCACGTCCCCACCGTGGCCGGCGGACATGCGCTGTGGGATGCGGCGCCCGACCAGCCGGTGGTGGTCGGCATGCGCACCGATCACCGCGAGGTGCTGGTGACGAAGGCGGTCGACGCGGAGCCGTCGCATCGGGAGGAGCTGCCCTCGCCCAGCATCTGGCCGTTCCTCGTGGCCCTGACCACCGGCATCACCCTCTGCGGCGCGATCTTCTACGCCTGGTGGTTCACCATGGGGACGGTGCTGACCGCGTTCGCGCTCATCGGCTGGTTCTGGCCGAAGCGCGAGCCGCTCCCGGAGGCGTCGTGATGAGAGTCCTCGACGTCTCCGACCTCCCGGTCGGCACCGCCGACAGCCGGGCCCTGCTCTGGTGGGGCAACCTCGGCATGATGGCCATCGAGGGGACGATGTTCGCCCTCCTCCTCGCCACCTACCTCTACCTGCGGATGGTCAACCTCGACTGGCCGCCCGCCTCGGTGCCGATGCCCGACCTGCTGCTGCCCACCATCAACCTGGTCATGCTCGTCCTCAGCTGCGGCGTCATGCTCATGGCCGACCGGGCCGCTCTGCGCGGGAACGTGACGCTGGTGCGCATCGGCTTCGCCGTCTGCGTCCTGGTCGGCATCGCCTTCCTGGTGCTGCGGGCCATGGCCATGTCGATGATCGGCTTCAAATGGAGCAGCCACGCCTACGGCTCGGTGATCTGGACCAGCGTGGGGATGCACACCTTTCACATGATCGCCGCCACCGGCGAGGCGCTGCTGCTGCTCATCTACAGCCTGGTGCGGAAGGTGGAGAAAAAGCAGCTCCTCGACTTCCGCTGCACGGCCGTCTACTGGTACTTCGTCACCATCAGCTGGCTGCCCTTCTACGTCATCGTCTGGCTGCTGCCGCATCTGTCGAGGAAGAGCTGATGCGCTGGTTCGGCATCGCGGCCGGGCCGCTCGCCTTCGCTCTCGACTTCCAGCTGAGATATGCGCTTGTACCCTGGGCTTGCCGGACCGGCCAGCGCTGGGCCATCACCTGGATCTCCGCGCCGCTGCTCGTAGTGGCCCTCCTCGGCCTGGCCGCCTCGCTGGCGGCCGCGCGGCGGACGAAACACGATCTCGTCGCCATCCTCGGCGCGATGCTCAACGCCGCCTTCGCCCTCTCCATCATCGCCCTCACCATCCCCGACTTTTACTTCGCGCCATGCCAGTGATCGCTTTCCTGCTGCACGCCGGGCACTCCCATCTGACCGTGCCGCAGGTCCTCCGCTGGTGGTCGTGGGAGCCGTGGGTGGTGGCCCTGCTCGTGATCAGCACCGTGCTCTACGCCGTCGGCGTGGCCAGACTGTGGCGCAGCGCGGGGGCAAGGCACGGCATCACCGGCTGGCAGGCGGCGAGCTACGGCGCCGCCGTCGCCTCGCTGGTGGTCGCCCTGATCTCGCCCGTCGATACCCTGGGCGGCATCCTCTTCTCCGCCCACATGGTGCAGCACGAGCTGCTGATGCTCGTCGCCGCGCCGCTGCTCGTCCTCGGCCGGCCGTTCGTCGCCTTCGTGTGGGCCGTGCCGGCGCTCGCCGCCATGGCCCGCAACCGGCCGCTGACCGCCGCCTGGCGCCGCCTCACCTCCCCCCTGGCCGCCACCGTGCTGCACGGCCTCGCTCTCTGGACCTGGCACCTGCCGTCGCTCTACCAGGCCACCCTGGCCAGCGACGCCGTCCACGCCGCCCAGCACGCCAGCTTCCTCCTCACCGCGGCGCTCTTCTGGTGGTCCCTCCTCCACGGCCGCGCCGGCCGCATCGGCTACGGCATCGCCGTGGTCTACGTCTTCTTCACCACCATCCACAGCGGCGCCCTCGGCGCGCTGCTCACGTTCTCGCCCAACCTCTGGTATCCCATCTACGGCCCCACCACCGCCAAGTGGGGCCTCGACGCGCTGGAGGACCAGCAGCTGGCCGGCCTCATCATGTGGATCCCGGCCGGGGTGATCCTGGTCGTCCTCGGCGTGGCGATGTTCCTCGGCTGGCTGGAGGAGGCCGAGCGCCGCGTGGCTTTCACCCGCAGCGAGAGGCTCAAGCAGAGATGATGAAGCGTTCGCTGGTGATGCTCGTCCTGCTCGCCGCCGCCTGCAAGCAGCCGGAGACGCCGGCCACGCCGGCCGGCGACGCCAAGCGCGGCCAGCAGCTGATGACGCACTACGGCTGCAACTCCTGCCACCTCATCCCCGGCGTGTCCGGCCCGCGCGGCATGGTCGGCCCGCCGCTCGATCACATGGCCGGCCGGCAGTTCATCGCCGGCAAGTTCCCGAACACGCCGCCCACCATGTCTCAGTGGCTGCAGAACCCGCAGTCGCTCGACCCGCGGAACGCGATGCCGAACCTCGGCGTCACCGCGAACGACGCGCGGGACATGGCCGCCTACCTCTCCACCCTGCAATGATCGCCCTGCTCCTCGCCACCGTCTTCATCAGCAACGAGCGCGCGGGGACGGTCGCGCTCATCGACTCTTCCAGCAACAAAGTCACGGCCACCATCCCGGTCGGCACCCGCCCCCGCGGCATGGCGCTTTCTCCCGACGGCAAGCGTCTCTACGTCGCGGTCAGCCACTTCCGAGGAGAGCCTTCCAGGACGCGCGATGAGGGGATCGCCATTGATGTGGCCTCGCGCAAGATCGTGCAGCGGTACGACGTCGGGACCGATCCGGAAGGCATCGCCATCGCACCCGATGGCAAGCGCATCTACCTCGCCAACGAAGACGCCGGCTATGCCTCGATCGTGGAGACGAAGAGCGGGAAGAGCGTCGCGGCGCTGGTGGTCGGCACCGAGCCGGAGGGGGTCGCGGCCAGTCCGGACGGGCGGTGGGTCTACGTGACGGGCGAGTCGAGCAACACCATCACCGTGCTGGACGCGAAGGCCAGCGGGGTGAAGACGAACGTGCTGGTCGACGCCCGCCCGCGCGGCGTCCTCTTCACCCGCGACTCCTCCCGCGCCTACGTGACCTGCGAGGTGGGCGGCGCCGTCGACGTCCTCGACGCCCGCCAGCACCGCATCATCAGCAAGCTCCGCCTCGGCAAAACCGACAAGCCGGTGGGCCTCGTCCTCTCCCCCGATGAGAAGCGCCTCTACGTCGCCACCGGCCGCGGCAACAGCATCGCCGTGATCGACACCGCCACCCTCACCGTCATCCGCACCGTCCCGGTAGGCCAACGCCCCTGGGGCATCGCCATCACCCCGGACGGCCGCAGGCTGTACACCGCGAACGGCATCTCGAAGGATGTGTCGGTGGTGGATGCTGCCACGTTGAAGGTGGTGGGAACGATTCCGCTGGGTGGGGCGCCGTGGGGGGCGATCGCGCGTTAGTTGTCGGTTGTCGGTTGTCAGTAGATCCGGCCTGCCGGCAACCGACAACTGACAACTCCGCTCCCAATCGGCAACAGACTTGCAGTCCCCCAGTCAGCCGTGACGTTTTACGTGCAGAAGTGGCTCGC
>DASYMJ010000320.1:0-9729 GCA_036009105.1 Thermoanaerobaculia bacterium
CTGGAAGATATCGACGACGAACTCTTCGATCATTCGGAAATGACGGCCGCATGGCTGAAGGGAACATTCAAGCGGCGATCGTCGAAGCTTCAGATGGAGAAACTCGATGCCGTACTTGCGGACTGGGGTACGACCGTTGATCGAGTGCTCGCGATACTGTCGGCGAAGGCAAACTCTACATCGCAGTCGATAGCGCCCAAAGCAAAACTCTTGTTGTCTATTATTAGTGGTCCGATCGACGCTGACAAGATCGACTACTTGCTTCGTGACGGTGATCGAATGCGATTACCGTATCCCAAAGGTATCGACATAGACCGTGTGTTAAGGAGTCTGACTACGGTTGCCATCGAAAAGGTCGCGAGCGGCGCGAGAGACGTGCCGGTCATTGCTGTTCATGCGAAAGGCAAAGTGGCAGCGGAATTTGTGAGTATTGCCCGGTACGCGATGTTCTCACAAGGATACTGGCATCATACCGTCAGATCGATGAAAGCGATGCTTGCGCGCGCCGTTCGCGCCCTTGTAGCCGAGGCATCAGATGATGCTAGGGAGTCGCTTCAGGAAAAGTTCATGGAGCTGGCCTTCAGTCTGCCGGAGAGCATTTTTGCTTCCGGTGCGCCGCAGAAGCCGCTTTTTGCGAGCGGTGCTGTACCGCCAACGGGCACAAGTTCAGTTGCGGACGTCCCTCAGTTGGCAGCCACTGATGTTGCCGTCCTAAGGTGGCTCGAGCATCAGTTGATGGAGCGCGACCGGCCTGAAGCCGCTCTGATTTCCGGGATACTGAAACGTAAACTGTATAAGCGGCTGTGGGTGGTCAGCCGTGATATGCAGCAGGGCCGCTGGGACGAGATCGTGAAGGCGTGGTCGGACCTAACGCGTGAGAAAAAACATCGTCTCTCTATCGAAGTGGAAAGGCAGGTTGCAGCGAAGCTGACGGGGAATCCGAAAGCTATCACCGGTTTTTCAGTAGAGGGAGTTAGGGAAACCATACACGAGCGGCAATCGCAGCGCGCTCCTTGGCTTCTTGTTGACATTCCGGAATCAAGACCCGGCGCTGAGGTTGGCCTTTACTATGTTCTAGAGGGACAGCGTCGGCAACTTCGAAAGGACGATAAGGTAGCTGGCGGTATTCAGGAATCTGACGTATGGAAGCAATACGCGGGCGCTCTGCTACAAACGGCTGGAAAGATTCGCATCTTTTGTGACCGAAACCTGGTCGACGTCGTTGAAGCCTCGATCCCGTGGGAGATCGGAATTGAGACGGTGACGGAGAGCCTGGAGGCGGTGAAAAAGGCGTCGACCTCGCGGCCGTAAGGTCGCTCTGATATTCGAGCGATGAACTTGCGATTGCCCACACCAGCACCGACAGGCTCGCGGGACGCGCCGGCGACGACTAGAAGGTTGCAAAAAATGATGGCGCTATTAATAACTGAGCTCTTTCTATGCTACTGTCCTCCGCCCGTGAGTTGTTGCTGCGCAGCACCCGTTATGGTGCCATAGACAGCGCACGCTCGACATCGCACCACATTCCAGTCGCACGCCTGACGCGCAACCCGCCCTCCCGCCCTCCCGCCCGCCCGTATCCACCCACATGAAACCCTTGGTCGCTCTCGTGTTGCTCCTCTCCGCCACCGCCGCGCTCGCGGCCGAAAAGAAGCAGGGCATCTCCATCTCCTTCGACAGTAATGATGCGCGGACGAAGATTGCGGCGAGGCACGTGGCTCGGGACGCGAAGTTGGCGGTGGGGACGAGGAATGGGGCGGCGGTGGTGTTGCTCACGAATGATGTCGTCGCGGTGCAGTTGACCGATGCCGTTCTCGCCAGGATCGAGCCGAAGAGCGACGCGAACTTCATCGAGGAGCTGGTTGCGGCGGGGGTGGGGGTGGCGGTGCGCAAAGCGGTCGAATATCCGGTGGCGAACATTCGGAGCGCGGAGATCCGCAATGGGATGCTCGTGCTGACGAATGATGATGGCAAGCCGGTGTTCGCAGATCTGAAAGTGAACGGCGAGAACGTCACTCACGATCTCGCGACGGCGGACGCCGCGAAGTTCGTCAACGCGTTCCGGGCCATCAAGACCCGGCGATAGGTTCCCGGCAGCTCTCCAACTTGCGCTCGAAGAACGCCGCTTCCGTACGGCTGCGCGCCAATGCGATCGCGCGCTCGAAATGCGACACAGCGGCGCCCGGGCGCCCGGCGAGGAGATGGAACTCGCCCTGGGCGGCGGCGTGGAACGGGTAGTCGCGCAGGCGGTCCGCATCGCGCAGCGTGGCCAAAGCGGCGAGTCCTTCCTCGGGACCGCGGGCGTGGCCCAAGGCGATGGCGCGGTTGAGGGCGACGATGGGGGACGGTTTCAGGCGGTAGAGGGAGTCATACAGGTCGAGGATCTGCGGCCAGTCAGTGGCGGCAAATGAGGGCGCCGCGCAATGCAGTGACGCGATGGCGGCCTCGAGGTGGTACTCGCTCAAATCCGTTCCCGTGGCGGAACGAGCCAGAGCGGCGAAACCGCGCCCGATCAGCTCGTGGTCCCAGCGGGAGCGGTCCTGCATCTCCAGCTGGATCAGCGTGCCGTCGTCGTCCACGCGGCCGGCCAGGCGGGCGGCGTGGAAGCAGAGGAGCGCCAGCAGCGCGTGCGTCTTCGGGCCATCGCCGGCCGGATGCTCGCTGAGGAGCAGCGTCAGATGGATGGCCTCGAAGCAGAGATCCTCCCGCACCGTCGCCTCCGACGTGCTGCCGTGGTAGCCCTCGCTGAAGAGGAGATAGATGGCTTGCTGGACGGCCTCCAGCCGCTTCGGGATCTCGGACGGATGGGTCAGCTCGATGAATGCGCCCGAGACGCGAAAGAGCTTGCGGGCGCGGCCGAGGCGCTTCTCGATGGAGTCCTCGCTGACGAGCAGGGCGTGGGCGATCTCCGGGACGCTGAACCCGCAAAGCGTCTTCAGGATCAGCGTCACCTGCGCCGCGGTGGAGAGCTCCGGATGACAGCAGGCCACCATCATCCGGAGCTGGTCATCGCGGATCTCCTGCTCGAACACCGCCTCGTCTTCGGGGAGACTCTCGCGAAGGCGCAGACGATGGACGAGCTCGGGGCTGAAGTCGCGGAATTGATGATCGCGGCGGAGCAGATCGATGGCCCGGTTGCGCGCCACCCGCATCAGCCAGGCCGACGGATTGTCCGGCAGGCCCTGCATCGACCAGCTCTCCAGCGCGCGGCAGAGCGTGTCCTGCACCACATCCTCGGCCAGATCCAGGCGGGCCAGACCGACCATCCGGCTCAGGAAGGCGACCATCTTTCCCGCCTCGCGGCGGAAAAAATGGTCGACCAGTCCTGATACGTCGTTCGTCAAACGGTTCTCCCTACATCGCGAAGAAGGGGCGGACCTCCACGGTGCCGTCCGCATCGAGGACGGGACACCCCTTGGCCAGCTCCGTCGCGTGCTCCACGTCGCGCGCCTGGACCATGACGTAGCCCTGGATTGCGTCCTTCGTCTCGACGTACGGCCCGTCGGTGACGGCCTTCGCCTTGCCGCGGACGACCTTCCCCGATCCATCCAGCCGCTCGCCGAGCTGCACGAGGTTGCCCCCCTTTTCGAGGGCGTCTTTCCACTCGATCCACTTCTGCGCGTGCTGCTGCATCTCCTCGGGCGACATGGTGCGATAGAGGCCGGGGTTGCTGCGAAAGAGGTACATGAATTTTGTCATGGGCTGCTCCTTTTCTCTTCAGTACGAGCCGGTCCACGCGCCCGACAGCTGCCTCGTGGCGACGTTGAGCCGGTTCCAGACGTTGATGTTCGCGATGACCAGGATGAGCGCGGCGAGCGCGCCTTCGTCGTAGTGACGGGCGGCTTCGTTCCAGACCGGGTCGGGGACGGGATCTTCGCGGTCGCTCAGCCGGGTCACCGCCTCGGCCAGCGCGAGCGCCGCCCGCTCGGCATCGGTGAAGTAGGGCGTGTCGCGCCAGGCGGCCACGGTGAGGATGCGCTCGTCCGCTTCGCCGCTTTTCTTGAGCTGCCGCGAGTGCATGTCGACGCAGACGCTGCAGCCGTTGATCTGGCTGGCCCGCAGCTCCACGAGCTCGCAGAGGCGCGGCGCGAGGCCGGCCTTCAGGGCCACCGCCTTGAGCGCCTGCAGGGCCGGGACGGTGTCGGGAAGGACGAGCGCGATGTTCTTCATTCGCGCGTGCATTTTGTCCATATTGTTTCTCCTTTCCCACTCATGACGAATGGGAAAGGAGAAACCGGACAGGCCGGCACGCGCTGGGTACTAAGCGTCGGCGCGCTGCACCTTTCCCCGCCCCGCCGACCCGCGCAGGAACGGCACGAGCATCGGCACCTGGCGCCGGTAATCCTCGTACGCGCTGCCGTGCTCGCGCACCAGGTCGCGCTCCTCGAACCGGATGGCCAGCAGGATGTACGCCGCGGTGGCGATGGCGAACAGCAGGTGCGCATACGTCATCAGCGGCGTCATCCAGAAGGCGAAGAACCAGCCGACGTAGAGCGGGTGCCGCACCAGCCGATACGGGCCGGGCGTGCCGAACTTCAGGAAGGTGTATGGCTTGCCGCGGAGGAACAGCCAGACCTGGCGCAGGCCGAAGAGGTCGAAGTGGTTGATGAGGAACGTGGAGACGAGCACCAGGGTGAATCCGAAGGCGAAGAGCGTGCGCAGCACGAAGCGGCCGAACGGATCGCTCACCGACCAGACCACGCCGCCCAGCGGCTGCCACTGCCAGAACAGCACGATCAGCGCGAGGCTGGAGAGCAGCACGTACGTGGAGCGCTCCAGCGCCGGCGCGACGACCCGCGTCCAGCGTTCCTTGAACCAGCGCCGCGCCATCACGCTGTGCTGCACGGCGAAGAGCGCCAGCAGGCCGGCGTCGATGGCCATCCCGCGCGCGAGCGGGAGGCGCGGCGCGCCGTCCAGCGTGGTCGGCACGGCGAAGCCGCCGATGAAGCCGACCGCGTAGAGGAACGTGGCGAAGAAGATGGCGTAACAGAGGACCCCGTAGGCGAAGAACGCAATTCGTTTGAGCATGGGCGACAAGTTCGGGCCAGCCGCCCGGCGCCGCCATGAGTGCATTGTCCCGGGAGCCGGTAGAATCGGCCGTTCCAGGCAGGACAAATGTCCCAGACGCCACAGCGAATCCGATTCTTGCGCACCAGCGATGGCGTGCAGCTCGCCTGGGCGGAGGCGGGAAGCGGGCCGCTGCTGATCAAGGCCGCCACCTGGCTGACTCACCTCCAGTACGACTGGGACAGCCCGGTGTGGCGCCACTGGATGCGCTTCTTCACCGACCACTTCCGCTTGGTCCGCTACGACGAGCGGGGCTGCGGCATGAGCGACTGGGAGGCCGGCGAGCTGTCCGCCACCCGCTGGACGGACGACCTGGAGGAAGTGATCGACGCCGCCGCGCCGGCCGCCCCCTTCACCCTCCTCGGCATCTCCCAGGGCGCCGTGGCCTGCATCGGCTACGCGGTGCGGCATCCGGAGCGCGTCTCCGGGATGATCCTGTACGGCGGCTACGCGCGCGGCCACTATCACCGCGGAAAGCCGGACGCGGAGCGCGAATACCGGGCCATTCTCGAGGTGCTCCGCATCGGCTGGGGGAAAGCCAATCCCTCCTTCCGCCAGCTCTTCACCTCCCGCTTCATCCCGGACGGCAGCGCCGAGCAACTGGCCTGGTTCAACGAGCTCTGTCAGAAGACGACCACGCCGGACATGGCGGCGGAGCTGCTGCGGATGCGGGCCGAGATGAACGTGGTCGACCTGCTGCCGCTGGTGCGCGTGCCGACGCTGGTCATCCACGCGCGCGAGGACAACGTGGTGCCGTTCGCGGAAGGGCGGCTCCTCGCCTCGTCCATCCCCGGCGCGCAGTTCATCGAGCTCGCCGGCAAGAATCACGTCCTGCTGGAGGACGAGCCGGCCTGGCCGCAATTTCAGGAGGCGGTGCTCGACTTCGCCGGGCTGCAGACGCCGGCCGCCGGCGCTTTCGACGCCCTCTCGCCGCGCGAGCGCGAAGTCCTCTCCCTCCTCAGCGAGGGCCTGGCCAACGCGCAGATCGGCGAGCGCCTCTCCATCAGCGAGAAGACGGTCCGCAATCACCTCTCCAGGCTGTATGACAAGCTCGGCGTCTGGAACCGCTCGCAGGCGGTGGTGTTCGCGCGCGACCGCGGTTTCCGGCGGTGAAGTAGAGTTGCTGCGCATGTCCGACTCGTTCATGGAAGCCGCCATCGCCGAAGCGCGCCAGGGTCTCGCCGAGGGGGGCATTCCGATCGGATCCGTGCTCGTGCACGAGGGGAAGATCGTCGGCCGCGGCCACAACCGCCGCATCCAGCGGGGCAGCCCGACCCTGCACGGCGAGATGGACGCGCTGGAGAACGCCGGCCGGCTGCCCGCGCGCATCTATGGCCAGTCGGTGATCTACACCACCCTCTCGCCCTGTTCGATGTGCAGCGGCGCCATCCTGCTTTATGGCATTCCGCGGGTCGTCGTCGGGGAGAACGTCACGTTCATGGGTGATGAGGAGCTGCTGCGCGCGCGAGGCGTCGTCGTCGAGGTGCTGCAGGACGCGGCGTGCATCGGGCTGATGACGGATTTCATCCGCCAGCACCCGGAGCTCTGGAACGAAGACATCGGCCAGTGAGGCGCCGGAATGCCTCTCCCCATCAGCTGTTAGAGTCGCTGCAATGACGGATTCTCTGGCCCGATCATTCCGCATCGGCAGCGTGCTCATCGACCCGCCGCTGGCGCTCGCGCCGATGGCGGAAGTCACCGACACCTACTACCGCTCGCTCATCAAAGAGCTGGGCGGGGCAGGGCTCGTCGTGTCCGAATTCATTTCGGCCGAGGGGCTGACCCGGAAGAATGACCGCAGCCATCAGATGCTGGCGTTTGCCGAGAACGAGCGGCCGGTCTCCATCCAGATCTACGGCGGCGATCCGAGCCGGATGGACGACGCCGCGGCCATCGTCGAGGCGCAGGGCGTCGACATCGTCGACATCAACATGGGCTGCCCGGTGAAGAAGATCGTCAATACCGGCGCCGGCTCCGGGATGCTGAGGGACTTCGACCGCGCCGCGCGCACCGTCGACAAGATCACCAGGCGGGTGAAGATCCCGGTCACGGTGAAGGTGCGCAAGGGGTGGGAGAGCGACGACGTGCTGCCGCTGCTCAAACGCTTCGAGGACATCGGCGTCTCGGCCATCGCCATCCACGGCCGCACGCGCAGCGAGGCGTACACCGGCGCAAGCGATTGGAAGTACATCGCCATGGTGAAGAGCGAGCTGCGCATCCCCGTCTTCGGCAATGGCGACGTGAAGACGCCCGCCGACGCCATCCGGATGTTCGAGGAGACGAAGGTCGACGGCGTGATGATCGGCCGCGCGGCGCTGCAGAATCCGTTCATCTTCCGCGACATCCACGCCTACGCCGCCGGCCGCCCGCCCATGGGCAATGAGGTGGAGCACCGCATCGACGCCATGCAGCGCTACCTCGGCAAGATCGAGGGGGCGCCGCAGATCGAGAAGTGGAAGCTGCACAAGGCTCGCACCGTGATCGGCTGGTTCTCCCGCGGCATCCCCCACGGCAAAGACATCCGCCTCGGTCTGCAGGACATCACGAGCGTGGCGGATGTGCAGCGGTTGTTGGACCGGTCGAGGGAAACGATCGCGGCCTAGCGGCCCGGTTGTCGGTTATCAGCAGCCTACCGACAACCGATAACTGATAACTGTCTTTATGTTCCCGCAACACCTCGAACGCATCCTCGACGCGTACGGCGTCCCTGCCGATACGAAGGCCGCTCTTTACGACCTTTACGTGGCCATGGGCGATGAGGTGCTGGAGGTCTTCGGCGACATCGCCGAGGGTGTTGCTTCGGCGACGCTTCTGCGCCCCGAGGACACGCTGACCATTCGGGCGCATGTTGTGGAGCGCTACCTGCGGCGCAATCATCCGCAATGGCTCGATGGCGCGCCGACGCCGAGTCTGTGGCATCCCCGCGAGTTGGAAGGGCGTGCCTCCGGGCTGGCCACGCCGCTCGGCGAATTGAGCGACGAGACGCGCGCGCGGATCGGCGAGAACCAGCCGGTGCCGGACGGCATGGTCATCCTCGGGCGCAACGCGCATTACGGCGGCCGGCAGGAGACGATCTCCTTCGACGTCGTGGCGCGCGAGCTCGATGATGCGCTGGCCATCGGCCTGGCCGAGGGGCAGCAGCACACATTGCCCGGATCCGTTGGGGCGACGAGCGGCACGCTGGACGCGACGCACCGCATCGCGCTGCTGTGGGAAGTGCAGCCGAACGTCTTCAAGCCGGCCGGCGAGCGCAATCGCGCCATCAGCAAGATCTATCGCCGCCACCGCAACTGGCACCTGGCCACGCTGGCTGAGGCGCTGCAGTGGCTGCGCACGCGCGGGATCAGCACCTTCATCCTCCGCGGCGCCGCACTCGCCGTGACGCACGAGGTGAATCCGCAGAAGCCGGTTTCAGCAACCATCGCCGAGCATCACGACCGGACCGTTGCGAAGGTCGCGGACGCGCTGGTCGCTCCCACCGATCATGACGAGCTGCTCCTGCTCGAGTCGAGCGTGATGAACCACGCATTGCGCCGCCACGTGCTCCGGGAGGGGGCGGCGGGCGCGATGTGGCGCGTCGGCTGACCGTCCCATTGACGGGCTCCTGCCGGAGGTGTATTTGTATGGCAGGAGGTCGGTATGCGGAAGCTGCTTCTTCCGCGCTCATGACGCCGTCAGTCCTCGCCGCGTTGTTGTTCGCGCTTTCCGCGGACCAGCTGTGCATCAACCAAGTGTGCAGTGAAGCGGCGCCTCTACAGCCCGCGGATACGCCGCGCCTTTTCACCTGGCGCACGGCGGACGCGACAGTCCTGGGCACGCTCGCGGCAGGGAAGACGAAGCTCGTACCACCGACGCAGCCGCCTGCCTTCACGTTCCGCGTGGCAGGACAGAAGAACCGTGATTGGCCGTCCGATGTGGCCGTGGAAGTCGCGGATGGCGCGAACGTCTGGAGGTGGACCATTCCGAAGGGCGACGCCTCGGGTGTCCAGCGGGTCCATGTAGCGCCGGGCGCGTACAAGCTGACCTTCCAGGCGCCGCATCACCAGCCGCTCGTCTATCCGCGGCTGCAAATCAACGGAGCGACGACGGCCGACCTCGGGGTGCTCACGTTGCCGCCCTCCATCCGCCTGATCGGAAAGGTCACCAATGCGGAGCGTCCGGCCCAGCCGCTCACGGATGCCGTAATCGCCGGAGTTGATGGAACGCGGCTCGCCGTCTCGGACCGCGCCGGCCTGTTCGCGTTCGAGGTGGCCGCCGCGCCGCAGGCGATCGCCATCTCGCGCGCCGGATACGCGGACCGCCTCGTGAACGTCAGCCGCAGCGGCGCGACGGTGGACCTCGGAGCGATCCGGATGTTGAAGGGCGTCACGCTCGCCTGCGCGATCGATAGAACGCAGCTCGACGAGCCGGTGCCGCTCGACCTCGAGCTGTATCAGGAGTGGGGGCTGGACCGGTCGCTGCGTCGCTGTCGCAAGGAGCACGTGGCGAAGGAGCGGAAAGCCGTCCGCTTCGAAGGGCTCGAGCCGGGCCGCTACGTGGCCTTGCTCAAAGGACCGGACGAGTTGCGGCAGTTCACCACGTACATCGACGTCGGCGACCTTTCTCTCACCACGGAGACGATCGCCATCACTCCGCTGCATCTGCGGCTGAGCGTCGAATACG
>DASYMJ010000321.1:0-8155 GCA_036009105.1 Thermoanaerobaculia bacterium
GGCCGGCTCTCAGCCGGCCCAGCTGTCCGTTGATATTGGGCCGGCTGAGAGCCGGCCCTACATTTTTTACTTTTCGCCGAGCGCCGCGAGCACTTCCTCCGCGTGCTTGGCCGTGTCCACCTTCTTCCACACCTTCTTCACCCGGCCGTCCGCGCCGATCCAGAACGTCGTGCGGGCCACGCCCCAGGTGCGGCGGCCGTACATGTTCTTCTCCTTCCACACGCCGTACATCTTCGCCACGTCCGAGGTGCGGTCGGAGAGGAGGGGGAAGTTGAGGTGGTACTTGTCGCGGAACTTGTCGTGCGACTCCAGCGAATCGGTCGAGACGCCGAGGACCACGGCGTGGGCCTTGGAGAGATCGCTTTCGTGGTCGCGGAAGGAACAGGCCTCCGCGGTGCAGCCGGGAGTATCGTCCCGCGGGTAGAAGTAGAGGATGACGTCGCTCCCCTTGTAGTCCTGGAGCGAGACTTCCTTGCCGCGGGTGGAGGGGAGGCGGAAGTCGGGCGCCACGTCGCCCACCTTCGGCTCGTAATAGTCCTGCATCAGTTCACTCCTCCGCCGCTGAAGAGCACCTTCTCGGCGATGAGCACGGCGTTGAGCGCCGAGCCGCGGCGCAGATTATCGCAAACCGCCCACACCCAGAATCCGCCTCGTATGGCCGGATCCTGGCGCACCTCGGCGATGAGCACCTCGTCCTTGCCCGCCGCGTCGGTCGTGCCGAACTGCTGATCGCCTTCCGGCAAGGCGAGCGCCGGATTGCCGCGCAGCGCGTGCAGGATCCGCTCGGTCGTCAGCTCCTCTTTCGTGCGCAGGAACAGCGAGAACGTATGGCTGTGAAAGATCGTCCCCTGGGTAATGAGGAGCGCCAGCTCGGTGCGCGGATCGATCAGCTGCCGCACCTGCCCCACGATGAACTCCTCGTTGCGCGCCTCGGCCGGATAGAGGTTGAAGGCCAGCTGCCGGTCGAAAACCGTCTGCGGCACGGACTCGATGTTGAGGACGCTGATGGTCTGCTTGGCCAGCTCCTCCACGCCCGCCTGCTCGAACTCCGACGCCGGCTGCACCACCGTCGCGGTGCAGATCTCCACCGGCGCCAGCGACTCGATCTGGTGCAGGATCAGGGCGAGAGGGATGGCCACCGGATGGGGCGAGATGATCACTTCGTCGCTCGCCCCGACGCCCTCCAGGTTCACGCCGGCCACGGCGAGCTTGCCGTCTTCCGCGCTGGAGGGCTGGGAGAGGTCGATGACGACGAAGCGGTCGTCCGCGGCGCGCTCGATCCACTTCCGGTTCGCCTCGGCCGACCCGCAGAAGAAGACCAGGTCGAGGTCTTCCAGCTCGCTGTCGGCGATGGTGGCGACGACGGCCGGCTCTTCGTCGATCTCGGTCAGCGAGCCGACGCCTTCGCCGGTGGAGTCGAGCAGCGCGACGCGGTCGAAGGGGAAGGAGCGCTCGCGCAGGATGCTCTTCACCTCGTTCCCGACGAGCGTCAGAGGGTTGACGATGCCAATGCGATAGCCGGAAGGATGCTTGGGATCCATGGCGGCGGTTTTTATCATGGCTCAGCGGGCAGCGGGCCCGCTGGAAGGGGTGAGCCTCCCGCCGCGTTCTGCCGACCGCATGCGCAAGCTCGCAATCATTGTCTTCGCGGCCACCGCTGCCTTCGCGAACGAGACGGCCTATCGGGCCTTGCAGTCGGGCGCGGGCTTCGGGGGCACGCCGGTGCACGACCACGGCATCCACGGCGAGGGGCAGGTCATCGCCATCCTCGACACCGGCCTGGACTGGCAGAGCTGCTTCTTCTCCGAGCCGAACGGCTCCGCGCCGCCGTTCAATACCTGGTCGGCCTCGACCGGCCTGCAGTGGCAGAACATCAACCTCGCCCGGCGGAAGGTCATCGCCTACGACCTGCTCTGGTCCTGCGATCAGTATCCCGGCGCGCCGGGCTGCGAGACGCCGACGCAGAGCGTGCCGTTCGACAATCAGGGACACGGCACGCACGCCGCGGCGTCGGCGGCCGGTGATTCGAAGACGCCGATTGCGCACGACTTCGGCGACGCGGTCGCGCCCGCGGCGAAGCTGGTGATCCAGGACGCCGGCTACATCGGCGGCGACAACTGCTCGCAGCGGCCCGGCATCGGCTGCCCGGTGGCGCTCACGCCGATCCTCGATCAGGCCTACAAGCAGGGCGTGCGCATCCACTCCAACTCGTGGGGCGACCGGCAGGGCGCCTCGCCGTTCGTCAATCCGCCGACGGCGAACTATCCGCAGGCGGCACGCGACGTCGACGCGTTCGTCTACTCCCATCCCGACCTCCTCGTCGTCTTCAACACCGGCAACTGGGGGAGCGGCGGCAGCCCGCCCGCCTCCACGCTCTCCGCGCCGGGCTCGGCGAAGAACACGCTGCAGGTGGGCGGCACGCGGGACACCGGCCGCGACGACGACACGCTCGCCCGCTACACGCTGAACGGCCCCACGCGCGACGGGCGTTTGAAGCCGGAGCTCGTCGCGCCGTCCGTCGTCCTGGCCGGCGACGCGAAGGTCGTCCTCGATACCATCCCTTCCATCAAAGACAAGACGTGCGGCACCACGCTGCAGCCGGGCACATCGTGGTCTTCGCCGGAAGTTGCCGGCGCCGCGGCGCTGGCGCGGCAGTACTACACGGACGGCTTCTATCCCACCGGCGTGCCCACGCCGGGGAACGTGATGACGCCGAGCGCCGCGCTGCTCAAAGCGACGCTCATCGCTTCCGCGCGCCGCGTGCCGTGGCGGTGGACCGATCAGGGGGCCGATCCGACGCAGCCCGTCCCCTCGTACGAGCAGGGCTTCGGCATGCCCGCCCTGGACGACGCGCTCTTCTTCCCCGGCGACGTCTCGAAGCTGCGCATCGCGGACGTCGCGACCGCAAGCGGCCTTGCCCAGGGCGACAGCGCAACGCTTCGCCTGAACGTGAAAGCGGGCACGCAGCTCCGCGCGGTGCTCGTCTGGACCGATCCGCCCGGCGTGGTCTCCGGCGCGACGGATGCGACGCCGCAGCTGGTCAACGATCTCAACCTCCGCGTTACCTCGCCGGACGGCGCGGGCATCTGGGGCAACGACTCGCTCCATCCCGGCCAGGCCGACCGCCTGAACAACGTCGAGGTGGTGACCATCGCCCAGCCGGCCGCCGGCACGTACACCATCGACATCAGCGCGCTCCGCCTCGGGCTCGGTCCGAGGCAGGGCTACGCGCTGGTCGTCACCGGCGACTTCACGGAAGCGCGGCCGGGGAAGATCCGGGCCATCCGGCGCATGTAGAATCGCGCGCCATGCTTTCCCGCGAGTACCTTCGTGAACAGACAGACGACTATCGCGCCGCGCTGAAGAACCGCGGCAAGACGGCGGACCTCGACCGCTTCCTCGAGCTCGATGCCGAGCGGCGGCGCACCATCGGCCAGGTCGAGCAGCTCAAGAGCCAGCGCAACACGGCGTCGCAGGAGATCGCGACGCTGAAGAAGAGCAAGCAGGACGCCTCGGCCCAGATCGAGGCCATGAAGCGCGTCGGCGAGGAGATCAAGCAGCTCGACGAGCGCCTGGCCCAGGTCGAGGAAGAGCTGAGCGCGGTCGAGCTCACCTTTCCCAACCGCCCCCACGACTCGGTGCCCATCGGCCCGGACGAGGCGCACAACCGCGTGGAGCGCACGTGGGGCGAGAAGCCGTCCTTCCCGTTCCCGGCGAAGAACCACTGGGACATCGGCGAAGCGCTCGGCATCCTCGACTTCGACCGCGCGGCGAAGATCACCGGCGCGCGCTTCTCCATCCTCTACGGCGCCGGCGCGAAGCTGAATCGCGCGCTGATGGCGCTCATGCTCGACATCCATGCCGATCAGGGCTACACCGAGGTCCTGCCGCCGTTCATCGTCAACGCCGACTCGCTGCGCGGCACCGGCCAGCTGCCGAAGTTCGAAGAGGATCTCTTCAAGCTGGCCACGGAGAAGCCGCTCTACCTCGTCCCCACGGCCGAGGTGCCGGTGACGAATCTTCATCGCGACGAGACGCTCGACGCGGCGACGCTCACCCGTTCCTACACCGCCTACACGCCGTGCTTCCGCAGCGAGGCCGGCTCGTACGGCAAGGACACGCGCGGCCTGATCCGCCAGCACCAGTTCGAGAAGGTGGAAGTGGTGAAGTTTTCCCTGCCGGAGGAGTCGTGGAACGAGCTGGAGAAGCTGACCGCGGACGCCGAGGCGATCCTGCAGGCGCTGCATCTCCACTACCGCGTGGTGACGCTCTCCACGGGCGACATGGGCGCCGGCTCGGCCAAGACGTACGATATCGAGGTGTGGCTGCCCGGGCAGGAGACGTACCGCGAGATCAGCTCCTGCACGAACTTCCTCGACTACCAGGCCCGGCGCGCGAACATCCGCTACAAGAGCGCGGACAAGAGGACGGGCTTCGTGCACACGCTCAACGGCTCCGGCCTGCCGCTGGGGCGCACCCTGGTGGCGATCCTGGAGAACTACCAGCAGGCGGACGGCTCGGTGGTAGTCCCCGAGGTGCTGCGGCCGTACATGCGCGGCATGAGCGCCATCAAGGCGTAATCACGGCGGCGTGAGCTACGCCGGCGACGTCGTCGCCGTGGAGGGCGTCGCCTCGTACAGCACCTGGTAGTCGAAATCCGTCTCGCCGAGGCGGAGGCGATCGCCGTTCTTGAGCACGGCGTGAAAGACGCGCGCGCCGTTCAGCCAGGTGCCGTTGCGCGACTTCAGATCCTCGATCACGTAGCCGTCCGGCCCGCGGAAGATGCGAGCGTGGCGGCCGGAGACGCCGAGATCGTTCAGCTTGATGGCGTTCTCTCGCTGGCGGCCGACGAGATACTCCGCTTCCGTCAGCGGGATGACCGAGCCCTGCTCCGCGCCGTTGGCGATGGTCAGCTGCGCGACGGTCGGCTTCACCACGTCGCGATACGAAAGCAGCCGCGCCTCGGAGGCCATGAGCAGGCTCGTGTCGTCGCCCGGCGCCTCGCGCACCGTCGACTCCGAGCCGAAGTTCGCCGGCGCCTGGCGCACCGTGGCATCGCCGTGCGCCGTCACGAGACGCGTCGCGCTCACGCCGTCCGTGTCGTCGTCCACCGCAGTGCGGGCCGTGGCCGGCACGGCCTCGATCAGCTTGTTGGCCAGCAGGCCGTACACCACGCGGTAGATCTGCAGCGGCTCGTCTTCCGCGTCGCTGGCGAGCTCCTCCAGCGTCCGCTTACCGTTGATCAGGAACAGGATCCGCCACTCGTCGACAGTCAGCGTGACCTTGTCCTCGGACGGGCGGGAGACGACGCGGAAGACGGCGTTTTTGTCCGGCAGGAGGCGCGTGCACTGCTCCCACTCCTCGATGCGCCGCGCCCCTTCCATGATCAGGTTCGCCAGGTCGACGGTGATGGTCACGGCGTGGGCGGGCAGCTCCAGCTCATCGGCGAAGGAGAAGGTGCCGCCGCTCCAGAAGAAGGCGTCGTAGAGGATCTCCGAGACCTGCACTTTCAGGAAGTCCTGCAGCTGCGCGTCGGTCATCGCGCCCTGCTGCACGGCGAGGTCGCCGAAGCGGCCGCCTTCCTCGCGCATCAGCGTATCGATGCGGTCGCGCTGCTCGGGCGAAATGCGCTTGCGGCGCAGCAGGATGGCGCCGAGGCGGAGGTCTTCCTGATTCGAGCCGGCGAAGACGACGGAGCCGGCGTCGAGGAAGACCTGCGCCGTGCGCCCGTCGCACTCCAGGGCCAGCCGGCCGCTCTTCCGCGTGGTCTGCAGAAAAGTCAGCACTTCCGGAAGTTTGAAGGAGGCGAGACTCCCTTCGAGCACGGCGGCGGGCATGAGTACTGCGGGATTCTACCCGCATAGTATTCTGCCGGGCCGATGCAGCCTGTTGCCGCCAAGCCTGCCGCCTCTCACCACGCCGTCCTGGCCGGCTTCCTCGGCTGGACGCTGGACGCCTTCGATTTCTTCGTCATCGTCTTCATGTTCGACCAGCTCGCCGCCGAGTTCGGCGTGCCGAAGAAGTCGATCATCTGGACGGTGACCATGACGCTGCTCTTCCGTCCCATCGGCGCGCTGCTGTTCGGCTTCCTGGCCGACCGCTTCGGGCGGCGCGGGCCGCTGATGGCGAACGTCGTCTACTTCTCCATCATCGAGCTGCTCTCCGGTTTCTCCCAGACCTACACCCAGTTCCTCGTTCTGCGCGCGCTGTTCGGGATCGGGATGGGAGGGGAGTGGGGCGTCGGCGCGTCGCTGGCCATGGAGCAGGCGCCGAAGAAATGGCGCGGCGTGCTGTCCGGCATCCTGCAGAGCGGCTACTCGATCGGCTACCTGCTCGCCGCGCTCGCCTCGCGCTACATCCTGCCGGTTCACGGCTGGCGCTGGATGTTCTGGATCGGCGCGCTGCCGGCGCTGCTCGCGCTGTACATCCGGACCAAGGTGCCGGAGTCGAAGGCGTGGCAGGAGCACCGCGTCGCCTCGTTCGGCGCGATGCTGCGCGCCACCAGGGGCCACGCGCGCGGCTTCGCCTACCTCGTGCTGCTGATGACGTTCATGATGTTCCTCTCCCACGGCACGCAGGACCTCTATCCCGACTTTCTGAAGGAACATGGCGCATCGGGGACGATGGTCCCCAACATCGCCATCCTCTACAACGTGGGGGCGGTGATCGGCGCCGTGATCTTCGGCCAGCTCTCCCAGCGGATGGGCCGCCGCTACAGCATGATGCTGGCCCTGGCCCTGTCGTTGTGCGTCATCCCGTTCTGGGCCTTCGGTACGCGACTCGCGGTGCTCGCCGCGGGCGCGGTGGTGATGCAGATGGGGGTGCAAGGGGCGTGGGGCATCATCCCCGTCCACCTCAACGAGCTCGCGCCGGACGCCGTGCGCGGCCTCATGCCCGGCCTGGCCTACCAGCTCGGCATCCTCTTCGCCGCGCCGACGAGCACCATCGAGCACGCGCTGCGCGACCGCTTCGGCTACTCCTGGGCGCTGGCCGGCTTCGAGCTGGTGGTGATCGTGACGCTGACCGTAATCCTGTTCTTCGGCCGGGAGGACAAGGGGCGGAGCTTTCATTCGGGAGATCTGCTGATTGAACGTGAATGATGAAGGATGAACGATGAACGGGCGCAGGAGCGCGACGCTTTTGTTCATCGTTCTAGACCATCGCCCTCACCGCCCACAGCCCCACGCCCGAGATCACCATCCAGAGCAGCACGCCGAGGATCAGCGGGCGGGCGCCGACGGCGGCGAGCGACTTGCGCGAGAGGCCGGCGCCGATCAGGAAGAGGGTCACGGTCAGGCCGATGCGCGCGATGCGCACCAGCACGTCCCACACCGCCGGGTTCGCCGGCGTGTAGGTCCGGACGATCGAGGCGATGAGGAAGTAGAGGATGAACCAGGGGATGGTGATGCGGGCCTGCTTCCGCTTGAAGAACATCGCGGTGACCAGCGTCAGCGGCACGATCCACAGCGCGCGGGTCAGCTTCACCGTCGTCGCGATCTGCAGCGCCTCGGCGCCGTATCTCGCCGCGGCGCCGACCACCGAGCTGGTGTCGTGAATGGCGATCGCCGCCCAGACGCCGAACTGCGGCTGGGTCAGGCCGACCGAATGGCCGATCACGGGGAAGACGAACAGCGCGATGGAGTTGAGGATGAAGACGGTCCCGAGCGAGACGGACATCTCCTCATCGCTTGCTCCGACCACCGGGCCGACCGCGGCGATGGCGCTGCCGCCGCAGATGGCCGTGCCGGAGGAGATCAGATGCGCGGTCGTATGCGGCACGTTCAGCAAACGGCCGGCGAGGAAGCCGAGGAGCAGCGTGCCGACGATGGTGGCCAGCGTGAAGAGCACGCCGGTGCGCCCGGCCTTCACGACCGTCTGCAGGTTCATGCCGAAACCGAGGAGGATGACGGAGGTCTGGAGCAGGACCTTCGTCGCCTTGCCGGTGCGCGCGGCGAAGGGGTTGCCGATCGTCAGCGCGAGCGCCAGACCGAGGGCCAGCGCGAGCGGCGGCGAGGCCCACGGTGTGAGGCAGAAGACGATGCAGGCGGCAAAGAGCGCCGTCGCCAGTTTCACTTCAGGTTCGTGCGGAAGAGCTCGAGCGTCCGCTTCCACGCGTCCGCCGCGGCGGCCGGGTTGTAGACCTCGGGGCGCGTGT
>DASYMJ010000322.1:0-13686 GCA_036009105.1 Thermoanaerobaculia bacterium
TTCACCGCGCCGAGGCCGAAGCGGATGTTCGGGCCGACCACCGTGAAGTACATGTTCGACTCGTTCACGTCCGGCGGCATCACGTCGATGCCCATCTGCTTCGCTTCGCCGATGAACTTCACGACCGCGTCGGTGCGGTCCATTTCGGACGACATCAGCGCGGCCATGAAGTGCCGCGGGTAGTGCACCTTCAGCCATGCAGTCTGATACGCGACCAGCGCGTACGCCACCGAGTGCGACTTGTTGAAGCCGTAGCGCGCGAACGGCTCGATGTAGTCGAAGATCTCGTTCGCCTTCTTCTTCTCGTAGCCGTTGGCCACGGCGCCATCCACGAACTTGCCGCGCTCGGCGGCCATGACCGCCGCGTCTTTCTTGCCCATCGCCTTGCGCAACAAATCCGCCTGCCCGAGCGAGTAGCCGGCCACGGCCTGGGCGATCTGCATCACCTGCTCCTGGTAGACGATGACGCCGTACGTCTCCTCCAGGATGGTCTTCATGGCCGGCACGAGGTACTTCGGCTTCGAGGTGCCGTTCTTGCGGCGGACGTACTCGTCCACCATGCCGGCATCGAGCGCGCCCGGCCGATAGAGAGCATTGAGCGCGGCGAGGTCCTCGAACCTGGTGGGGCGCGACTTGCGCAGCAGGTCGACCATGCCGCCCGACTCGAACTGGAACACGCCCTTGGTCCGCCCCTCCTGGAAGAGCTGGTAGACGGTGGCGTCGTCCAGATCGAGCTTGTCGATCTCCACGTGCTCGCCGCTCTCACCTTCCAGCGACTTGAGCGCCTCGTCGATGACGGTCAGGGTCCTCAGACCGAGAAAGTCCATCTTGAGGAGGCCCATCTTCTCCACCACGCGCATGTCGAACTGGGTCACGATCTCGTCGCGGTTCGTGCGATAGAGCGGGACGTACTCGGTGATCGGCTCCGGCGTGATGACCACGCCCGCCGCGTGCATGCCGGCATGCCGCGACAGGCCCTCCAGCCGGATTCCGATCTCCACGATCTTCGCCACCTCGGCGTCGTTCTTCATCGCCTCGATGAGCGCCGGCGAGTCCTTCTTGGCCGTCTCCAGGGAGACGTCCGGCCCGCCGGGGATGGTCTTCGCCACCTTGTCGACCAGGCCGTAGGGCAGGCCGAGGACCCGGCCGACGTCGCGGACCACCGACTTGGCGGCCATCGTCCCGAAGGTGATGATCTGCGCCACTTTGTCCGCGCCGTACTTGTCGCGCACGTACTCGATGACCTCGCCCCGCCGGTTCATGCAAAAGTCGACGTCGATGTCGGGCATGGAGATGCGCTCCGGGTTGAGGAAGCGCTCGAAGAGGAGGTCGTAGTCGAGCGGGTCGACGTCCGTGATGGCCATGGCGTACGCGACGAGCGAGCCGGCCGCCGAGCCGCGGCCCGGCCCCACCGGGATGCCGCGCTCTTTCGCCCATTTGATGAAGTCCCACACCACCAGGAAGTAGCCCGGAAAGCCCATCCGCTTGATGATCTCGATCTCGCGCTCCAGCCGCTCCCAGTAGGCTCCCACCTCGTGCTTCTTGCGCCTCGCTTCGAACAGCGGCGCCATCACCGCCAGCCGCCTGGTGAGCCCCCCCCGCACGACCTCGGCGAAGTAGTCGGAGAGGTCCTTGTTCTTCGGCGTGGGGAACTTGGGGAGGTGGTGGCCGCTCACGTCGAGGGAGAGGTTGATGCGGTCGGCGATCTTGAGCGTGTTGGCGACGGCTTCCGGATATCCGCGGAAGACGCGCGCCATCTCCTCCGGGCCTTTGACGTAGAAGTCGTCGGAGTAGAACTTCATCCGCTTCTCGTCGCCCAGGGTCTTGCCCGTGCCGATGCAGAGGAGCACTTCGTGGGCGAACGCGTCGTCTTTGGAGAGGTAGTGCGAGTCGTTCGTCCCTACCAGCTGTAGACCGGTCTCGTCGCCCAGGCGGGCCATCAGGGGGACGATCTTCTGCTGGTCGGGGATGCCGTGGTCCTGGATCTCCAGGAAGAAGTTCTCCGGCCCCAGGATGTCGCGGTACTGCAGGGCCGCTTCTTTCGCCTTCGTGTAGTTGCCGTTGGCGAGGTTCTGCGAGACCTCCCCCTTCAAGCAGGAGGAGAGGACGATCAGCCCTTCCCGATGCTCGCGCAGCAGCTCCTTGTCGATGCGGGGCTTGTAGTAGAAGCCCTCGGTGTAGCCGGCGGAGACGAGCTTGACCAGGTTCTTGTAGCCCTTGTCGTTGGCGGCGAGGACGATGAGATGGTTGTTCGAGCCGGCGTCGGCGGCCTGGTCTTCCACGCCGGCCTTGTCCCGGCGCGAGCCGTACGCGACGTACATCTCGCAGCCGATGATCGGCTTGACCTTCTCCTTCTTCATCGCGTTGTAGAACTCGACCGCGCCGAACATGTTGCCGTGGTCGGTGATGGCGCAGGCCGGCATGCCCATCTGGGCCACGCGTTTGGCGAGCTGCTCCGGCCGCGAGGCGCCGTCGAGAAGGGAGTATTCGGTGTGGAGGTGGAGGTGAACGAAGGACATCGGCTGGCTCTGCGTATTCTAGCAGCCCGGCTCCGTGTCATCCTGAGGCCCGCAGAAGCCGAAGGATCCCCGCCGATCTTGCCCCGGGATCCATCGGCGTCTCCGGGCCTCAGGATGACACGGGTAAACTCGTCTCCCATGACCCGCTCCCAGCTGCTCGACTTCCTGCGCGGCTATCGCCTCGCCGTGCAGGCGACCGTCACGCCGGAGGGGAAGGCGCAGGCGGCGGTGGTGGGGATCGCCATCAACGACGGGTTCGAGATCGTCTTCGACAGCGTCGACTCCACGCGCAAGGTGCAGAACCTGCGGCAGAACCCGAGCGTGGCGCTGGTCATCGGCGGATGGGGGCGAGGCAACGAGCGGGAAGTGCAGTACGAAGGCGTGGCCGACGAGCCGCAAGGCGAGGAGCTGGAGGCGCTCAGGCAGCTGTACCTGGCCAGGTTTCCGGACGGTCATGAGCGGCTGAAGTGGCCCGGGCTCACGTACATCCGCTGCCGGCCGACCTGGATCCGGTACAGCGACTGGACCGTCGATCCGCCCCTCATCGCCGAGTATCACTTTCCGTAAGGCGAGGTGAACTCGCGGTCCTTCACCGGCCAGCGAGCTCGGTTCCGACCACTCCGGCCGGCCGTGGGTGCTCAACAGCGGCGCGATCCTCACCGGCATCGCCACCCTCATCGCGGCAACGGCGTTCCCCTCCGCCCTCCGCCGCCACCACACCCACCCGGTGCTCGCCTGGCTCACCACCATCGCGCTGCTCTCCATGGGCGCCGGCGCGATCTGGGCCGGCACCTTCCACCTCCCCGACCCCCGCCACAACCCCGGGGCCCTCGGCGCCGGCGCCTTCGCCCTCCCCCTCCTCTTCGCGCTCTGCGTCGTGAAGAGACCGCGCGCCGCGGCGCTCAAGGCGTACCTGTTCGCGAACCTCGCCCTGTTCCTGCTCATGATCCCCATCATGGCCGGCCTCACCGGCCTGCCGATCCACGACTACCGCGGGCTGCTGCAACGCATCGCGGCGGCGGTGTTGTACGTGCCGGTGGGGGTGGTGGCGGCGTCGATGCTCGAGGCTTCGTCGCCGGCCTGACCGCGTGCCAACCAAGGGGCCGGCTGAGAGCCGGCCCTACATTTTCATCATCCTGGGATCGGCGGCTCCAGGCCGCGGTCCCAGGCGCGATGCTGGGCCACGGCGGCGATGAACTCGCGCGCCACGCGGCCCACTTCCTTGTCGATTCCGACGATCACGCCGGCGGACGGGTTGGCATCGGGGCCGCCTTCCGGATGCGGTTGCGCATCGAGGATGCCGGCCGTCTCGAGCAGTTCCTCCCCCGCCCCCGTGGCGGCGATCGCCTTGTAGTGCTTGAACGCGTCGGCGAGGAACTCGAGGGCCGGCGGGTCGTGCTTGAGGATCTCGATGCCGGCCTGCCCGCCCGGCACATAGACGGCGTCGAACAGCACCGAGCTCGCGGTGAGCGTGCTGAACTCCGCGTCCAGCTCCCCGCCGCCCAACGGCTTGAACGGCCCGACATGTTTTGCCACCAGCCGCGGCATCGCCCCCGCGGCCATGAGCGCTTTCTTCATGGTGTTGATGGCGTCCGCGCTGCTGCCCTCCGCGCAGAGGATGGCGATCTTGCGCGTGCGGATGGACGGCTTCGGCGCATTCGGATTGCCGATGATGCGCAGCGCCGGCGACGAGCCGACGTTCTTGTTCACCGGCTTCGGCTGCCACTCCTTCGGGTTCGCATCGGCCGGGAAGCCCATGTTGATCGGCCCATCGATCTTCGGGATCTTCTTCATGCCGAGACCCACGGCTACGCGCTCGGCCAGGGTGCGGTCGATCTGGGCGAGCATGCCAACCATCCGCTCGCGAATCGCGACCACCTCGCACTTGCCGAGCTCGAAGCGCAAGGCCTGCACGATGTGCGTTTTCTCCGCATCGGTCTGGCTGTTCCAGAACAGGAGCGCCTGGCTGAAGTGATCGAAGAACTTCTCGCTGCGCCGGCCGCGGAGCTTGGTGCCCTGCACCGGGCTGGGATACGTGGTGAAGCCGCCGTTCTTCGCGCCGGCCTGGAAGGGGCAGCCGCCGCCGAGCGTGTTCGGCTCGTACGAGGTGCGGCCGACGTTGATGGTCTGGCGCATGTAGCCGTCGCGATGGTGGTTGTGCACGGGCCCGACCGGCCGGTTGATGGGGATCTCGTGGAAGTTCGGGCCGCCGAGGCGGATGAGCTGCGTGTCGAGATAGGAGAAGAGACGGCCCTGCAGCAGCGGATCGTCGGTGAAGTCGATGCCGGGCACGATGTTGCCGAGGTGGAAGGCCACCTGCTCGGTCTCGGCGAAGAAGTTGTCCGGATTGCGGTTCAGGGTGAGCCGCCCGATGCGCTGCACCGGCACGAGCTCCTCGGGGATGATCTTGGTGGCATCGAGCAGGTCGAAATCGAACTTGTGCTCGTCCGCCTCGGGGACGAGTTGCACGCCGAGCTCCCACTCCGGGAAGTCGCCGCTGGCAATCGCGTCCCACAGATCGCGGCGATGAAAGTCCGGGTCTTTGCCGGAGATCTTCTGCGCCTCGTCCCACACCACGGAGTGGATGCCGAGGAGCGGCTTCCAGTGGAACTTGACGAAGGTGGACTGATTGGCCGCGTTGACCAAGCGGAAAGTGTGGACGCCGAAGCCTTCCATCATCCGGTAGCTGCGCGGGATGGCGCGGTCGGACATCACCCACATGACCATGTGCGCCGCCTCGGGCATGAGCGAGATGAAGTCCCAGAACGTGTCGTGGGCCGACGCGGCCTGGGGGATCTCGTTGTGCGGCTCCGGCTTCACGGCATGGATGACGTCCGGGAACTTGACCGCATCCTGGATGAAGAAGACCGGGATGTTGTTGCCGACCAGGTCGAAATTGCCTTCCTCGGTGTAGAACTTGGTGGCGAAGCCGCGCACGTCGCGGGCCAGGTCGGTCGAGCCGCGCGAGCCGGCCACGGTGGAGAAGCGGACGAACACCGGCGTCTCGCGCGAAGGATCGGTGAGGAAGCCGGCCTTCGTGTACCGGGACATCGATTTGTCGTAGACGCGGAAGACGCCGTGCGCGCCGGAGCCGCGGGCGTGGACGATCCGCTCCGGGATGCGCTCGTGGTCGAAGTGGGTGATCTTCTCGCGGAAGTGGAAGTCTTCCAGGAGCGAGGGGCCGCGCTCGCCGGCGCGGAGGGTGTTCTGGGTGTCCTCGATGCGCACGCCCTGGTCGGAGGTGAGGAACTCCTGGTCGGCGTTCTCGCGGTGCTCGTCGAGGGCGGCGACCTTGGCGCTTCGCTCCTTCTGCGCGAGCGGCTTCGCGCGCGCCGGCTTCCCGGCATCCGCTTTCGATGCGCTGCCCGGTGTGCGGCTGACGGGGGCGGATGCGCGGGGCGGCGCGGTCTTCTGCGATTTCGTTTCTTTGGTTTTGGGCATGGTGCGTTGCGTCTTGCGCAAACCGGGCCACCTGAGGGCTCTGCTATAAAGGCTCATGGCCAGCGATGCCGAGGTGCGGCTGGCGCTGATCGCGACCGTCAGCGAGTGGATCAGCGCATCGGAAGACACGGCGGAACTGCTGTACGAGATTTCGCGCGCGGTCGGCGAGCAGCTCCACGCCCGGCGCGTCCTCTTCACCGAGCTCGATCACGAGCACGATCGGGGCACGGTGCGGCGCGACTACTGCCGCGGCGTGCCGTCCGTGGCCGGCGTCTACAGGATCTCCGACTACGCGGAGCTGACGCGGCGCGAGATGGCGGCGGGACGCATCGTCATCAACCGCGATTCCAAGGTCGATCCGCGCACGGCGCGGGAGTACGAAAAGACTTACCGGCCGAACGGCGAGCGGGCGTACGTGGCCGTGCCGCTCCTGCGCGACGGCCGCTGGGTGGCCGAGCTCTGGATCAGCGACGACGTACCGCGGCAGTGGACGGAGCAGGACGTGGCGCTGCTGCAGAGCATCGCCGAGCGGGCCTGGACGGCGGTGGAGAAGCTGCGGGTGAACATCGCGCTGCGGGAGAGCGAGGCGCGGATGCAGTTCGTCGGCGAGCGGGCCGGCGTCGGCTACTGGTACTGGGACATCGTGCGCGACGAGCTGTTCTGGTCGCCGGTCTGCCATCGCCTGCACGGAGTCCCCGAAAACGAAAAGCCCACCTACGCGCGCTACCTGGAGACTCTCCATCCGGAGGACCGGACCATGCTCGATGGCGCCGTCCGTTCGGCGCTGGAAGGTGCCGGGCCGGCGGAGTACGAGGTGGAGTTCCGCGCGGTCTGGCCGGACGGCACGGTGCACTGGATCCACGGCAAGGGGAGCGTCAGCTTCGAGGGCGCCAGGCCGGCGCGCATGGCCGGCATCGCACTCGACATTACCCGCCGCAAGACGCTGGAGCTGGAGCGCGAGGAGCTGCTCGCCCGGGAGCGCCGCCTGCGCGCGGAAGCGGACGAGGCGAGCCTGACCAAGGACCACTTCCTGGCCCTCCTCTCCCACGAGCTGCGCACGCCGATGACCACGATCCTCGGCTGGGCGTCATTCATCACCAGCGGCATGGCCGACGCCGCGGCGGAGCGGAAGGGGATCGAGAGCATCGAGCGGGCGAGCCGCACCCAGTCCCGCCTGATCGACGATCTGCTCGACGTCTCACGCATCGTGACCGGCAAGATGACGCTTGAGCACAAGCTGCTCGATCTGGCCGAGCCGGTGCGCGGCGCGATCGATGTGATCCAGCCCGCCGCCCGCGCCGCATCGATCACCCTGACCGCCGACCTCGGGCACGGTCCGGCCTTCGTGATCGGCGACGCGACGCGCCTGCAGCAGGTGGTTTGGAACCTCCTGGCGAACGCGGTGAAGTTCACCCCCGCCGGCGGCGCGGTGACCCTCTCGCTGCTGCAGGCGGCCGATGCGATCGAGGTCCAGGTGCGGGACAGCGGCATCGGCATCGAGCCGCACTTTCTGCCGCACGTGTTCGAGCGCTTCCGCCAGAGCGACGACGGCCTGACCCGCCGCTTCGGCGGCATGGGACTCGGGCTGTCGATCGTCCGCCACCTGATGGAGCTGCACGGCGGCACGGTGGCCGCGGCCAGCGACGGCCCCGACCGCGGCGCACTGTTCAGCGTGCGCCTGCCTCGCGCGCTGGCGGCGTCCTCCGAAACGCCGCCGCCCGCCCCGGCCCGTCCATCGAAACCCGCTGCAGCTGACGTGGCTGCGCCACGCGGCTGAGCGGCGGCGGCGCCGCCTCACTGCTTGTGGCACTCGTTCGCGCAGTAGTAGCAGCCGTCTACCTGCGCTGCATGCACTCCGGACGCTTTGACGGCTCGCCGCGAGACCACTACTTCCAGGTGATCGTGAAACGAAAAAAGGGCCGGCTGAGAGCCGGCCCCACATGGTCTTACGGGATGCTGGGGGCGGGGGGCACCGTCACGGGCACGGGGGGGTGCTCCCTGAGTTGCTGCAGGAGCACCTCCACCGCCTTTTCCAGCGACGGGTCGTGGCCGGCCACGACGAGGTCGGGGCGGTCGACCACTTCGATGTCGGGGGTGACGCCGGTGCCTTCGATGGCCCACATGCCCTGTGCATCGAGGAAGCGGAACTGGGGGACCTCGATCGAGCCGCCGTCCATCAGGCCGGGGTTGCCGGAGAGGCCGATCAGGCCGCCCCAGGTGCGCGTGCCGATGAGCGTGCCGAGCTGGCGCTTGCGGAAGTAGTACGGCAGCGCGTCGCCGCCCGAGGCGGAGTAGCCGTTGATCAGCATCGCCTTGGGGCCCTGATGCCCGTAGGCGGGCGTCATCGACGGCTTCTCGCCGCGGCGGACCCAGTAATTGAGCAGCGGGCGGTCGAGCAGCTCGATCATCCGGTCGGGGATGAAGCCGCCGCCGTTGTAGCGGTCGTCGATGATCAGCGCGTCCTTGTCCACCTGCGGGTAGAAGAACTTGAACAGCTCCCGGTTCCCCTCCGCGCCGGTGTTCGGCAGATGGATGTAGCCGATGCGGCCGCCGGAGAGGCGGTCCACCAGTTCCCGGCGGGAGCGCACCCAGTCGAGATAGCGGACGTTCGTCTCCTTCGCGATGGGGCGGACCCGCTCCTCATGCGCGCCGGCGGTGCTGGCGCTGCTGTTGACCAGCAGCGCCACGACGCGGCCGGCCTTGTTCTCCATCAGGCGGTAGAAGTTGTCGACGCCCCTGGTGGGGACCCCGTCGACGGAGAGGATGTAGTCGCCTTCCTTCACCTTCACGCCCGGCTCGGTGAAGGGCGAGCGGAACGACTCGTGCCAGTTCTCGCCGGGGTAGATCTTGCGCACCCGGAAGTAGCCAGACGGATCGCTGACGATCTCCGCGCCGAGTAGACCGTGCTCCACGCGCTTGACTTTCCAGTCGTCCGTGGTCTCGACGTAGACGTGGCCGGAGTTCACCTCGCCGGCGATCTCGCCGAGGATGTAGTCGAGGTCCGAGCGGTGGGAAATGTAGGGGACCAGCTCGCCGTAGCGGGCGCGGATGGCGGCCCAGTTCACGCCGTGCATGTTCGGGTCGTAGAACCAGTCGCGCAGGATGCGCCAGGCGTCGGTGAACTCCTGGGCCCACTCCTCGCGCGGATCGATCTTCATCTCCATCCGGTCGAGGTTGAGCGTGCCGTCGCCGGCCTTCTGCCCCGGCTTGACCGGCACGATGGTGTAGTCGTTGCCGGTGCGGGCCAGCACCTTCGTGCCGTCCGCGGAGAGCTCGTAGGCGCGGGCGCCTTCCAGGATCGTCTCCTCCTTGCGGTCCTCCAGGTTGTAGAAGCGGAGCGAGGTCTTCCCCTGATCGCCGGCGATGTAGAGGACGCCGTTCGGCGTCGCGTTCAGGTTGCGGTAATTGCCGGAGGGGCCGGGGATGGCCCGCACGCGCTGCTCGAAGCCGGCCACATCGATCTTGACGTTGACGGCGGCCGGCTTCTTCTCGTCCTTCTTCTCCTTGTCGTCCGCGGCGGCCGGGGCGGGCGTGGGCGCCGCCGGCGTCGAAGAGGCCGTCTTCTCGGCGGCCCCCTTCTCCTCGTCCGACTGGGGGAGGAAGAGCGCCGGCCCGTCGTTGGCCAGCACGCCGACGTAGACGCGCAGCGGGTTCGTGTAGACGTAGTTGAACTCGAAGGCGCTGAAGGTCAGGTTGAAGTCGCGGTTGGAGTTGAAGTAGAGGTAGCGGCCCTTCGGATCGAAGGTCGGCTCGTTGTCGTCGGTCATGCCGCTGGTGAGAGCGGAGGCTTTCCCGTCCGCGGTGTTGTACACGTAGATGACCGAGAAGCGGACCTGGTTGTTCTTGCTGTAGGTCAGCCACTTCGAGTCGGGCGACCAGCGGTACCAGTTGATGTCGCCGTAATCGCCGTGGTCGACGCTCGTGAGCTTGCCCGAGGCGACGTCCACGATGTGTAGATCGTGGTCTTTATCGGAGTATGCCAGCGACCTGCTGTCCGGCGACCAGCGCGGCGGGAAGCGCCACGACTTGCCGTTGGAAGTGATGCGGCGCTCCTCGCCCGAGCCGTCCGCGGGGCGGACGTAGATCTCGTACTCCTCGCCGGTGCGGTCGGAGAGATAGGCGATCCACTTGCCGTCCGGCGACCAGCTGGCGTCCATCTCCCGCACGCCGGGCGTCTGGGTGAGGTTGCGCACCTCGCCGTTCTTGGCCGGCACGGTGAAGACGTCGCCGCGCGCGGTGAAGACGCCGCGGGCGCCGGTGGGGGAGACGTCCCACGACTCGATGCCTTCCTTCACGTTGCTGAACTGCGGCACGGTGTTCTTGAAGTCGCCGAAGACGCGGATGGGCACCCGCTCGTCGCGGCCGCTCTTGGTGTCGTAGCGCCAGATGTAGCCGGCGTTCTCGTACACGACCTGGGTCTGGTCGCTGGACGGCCAGAGGACGTCCCACTCCTTGTGCGTCGTCACCTTCCTGGTCTGCCTGGTGGCCAGGTCGTACGAATAGAGATTGAGCTTGCCCCCCTCCCGATCGGAGGTGAAGTAGATCGTGTTGCCGACCCACATCGGCTGGTTGTCCGTGGCCTTGTCGTTGGTCAGCTGCTCGGCCTTGTTCGTCTGCAGGTCGTAGATCCAGACGTCCTGGGCCCGGCCGCCGCGGTAGCGTTTCCAGGTGCGGAACTCGCGCTCGATGGGGGTGTAGACGAGCTTCGTGCCGTCCGGCGAATACGACCCGCCGCTCCCCTCGGGGATGGCCAGCGGCGTCTCCATGCCGCCCGCCACCGGGATGACGTACGGCCGCGGCATGCGGTCGCTCCACGGCAGGCGATGGGGCAGGAAGAGGATGTTCTTCCCGTCCGGCGACCAGTCGACCACGCGGTTGTCGACGCCGCCGCGCGGGGGGATGTTGTTGCCGATGTCGTTATAGAACGTCAGCTGCCGCGGCTGCCCCCCCTCGGCGCTGATGACGTAGACCTGCCGGTTGCCGCCGTACTCGCCGCAGTAGGCGATCCATTTGCCGTCCGGCGAGAACTTGGGGAAGAGCTCGACGCCGTCGTCCGAGGTGAGGCGGCGGGCTTCGCCGCCGGTGGCGGAGACGACCCAGATGTCGCCGCCGTAGACGAAGGCGATCTTGTCGCCGGCGATGTCCGGCTGGCGAAGCAGTCTGGTGAGATTTTCCTGCGCATCAGCCATGGCGGCCGTTGCCAGCAGGATGAGCACGCTGATGATCTTTTTCATGACGGCGCGTCATAACACGGGCGGATGCGGATTGCACTTCCGAGTTGCAGGAAGTTCACTGCGAGTAGTGGACGGTCGAGGCGCTCACCGGATGAAGAACGGTGAGCGGCCGAGCTCTCCGGCTCGAGCTGGTCCACTCCAGCCGCTGGCCGGATGGCGTGAGGCGCGCGCCGGGCGCCGGCTGGAAGGCCTTCACGCCAGGGGAGATCGGGGACGCCGAGGAGGATGTGGTCGATGCCGGCCGGCAGGATCGCCAGCCGAATCACGCCCCAGCGTGGACCATCACCCGGTCGGTCTGCAGGTCGCTCCCCACCAGGAACAGGTGCGAGCCGACGTCGCGGAAGCCGCACTTTTCGTAGAAGGCGATCGCGCGCGGATTGCGCTCCCAGACGCCGAGCCAGAACGTGCGCGCGCCGAGGTTCTGGGCGGCGGCGCGGGCGGCCTCCATCAGCTGTTGCGCGACGCCGCGGCCATGCCACGGACGGTCGACGTAGAAACGCGCCAGCTCCACCGGATCGGGGCCTTCGACGCACTGCGGCGCCTCGCCGCGCCGGAGTTGGGCGAAGGCGATCAGGGTGCCGCCCTCCTCCACCAACAGCGTGATCACATCCTGATCGAGGATCTCCCGCCGCTGCTGCGCCTCGCCGTACGTCGCCGCCAGGAACGCGGCCAGATCCTCAGCCGTGTTTCCCGCCGCAAAGGCCTCGGCGAACGTGCGCGCGGCCAGCTCGGCGAGCGGAGCGGCGTCGGCAGGCCCGGCGCGGCGGATGGAAAACATAGGACGCAAAGCTAACAGGGAATCGCCGCCGTGCGTCTCTCTCATCAGCGAGAGAGATTGGTATGGCGGCCGTGTGGGGTATTCCGGAGTACCACGTCCCCCGTTTGTCCGGCAGTCAGCGGATGGCGGTCACGCACGGCTCGGTCCTGTTCGACGACGCCCGCGCGCAGACGCTCGGCTCCGATCCGTACCGCAGCGATCTCTGGCTTGGCTCCGTCGTGCTGCCGGTCACGACCGACGCGGCGTGCCAGGCGATCGCGCAATTGCGGGGGTGGGTGCGCACCGCGCCGCCGGCCCGGGCGACGCTCTTCGCCACGATCGGCCCGTGGCGCATCGCCATCGCCTTCGACGACCTCCGCGACGAGGCGCTGCTGCGCGAGGCGTCCTTCGAGCTGACGGCCGGCGTGCATCGCATCGGGATCACGCTCCTCCTGCAGGTGGAAGGAGCGGCCAGCCTGAGCATCGACACGGTCGACGTCGCGATCAGAACCAGCGCAGGGTCAGGTCGATCAGCTTCTGCTTGAGCTTCGTGTACGGCGGGAACATCAGCTGGATGGTGCTGAACGGCACGACCTGGCGCAGCACGCCGCGCGCGTTGGAGAAGGCCTCGAAGCCGAAGAAGCCGTGACCTTTCCCCATCCCGCTGTTGCCGACGCCGCCGAACGGCAGGTCGAGCTGATAGAAATGGATCAGCGTGTGGTTGATCACCGTGCCGCCGGCGCGCGTTTTGGCCAACACCTCTTTGATGACGCGCCGGCTCCTGGTGAAGAGGTAGAGGACCAGCGGCTTTTCGCGCTCGTCGATGGTGCGCAACGCGTCGTCGAGGTTGCGATAGGTCACCAGCGGCAGCACCGGCCCGAAGATCTCCTCGCGCATCACCGAGGCATCGGGCTTCACGTTCGCCAGCACCGTCGGCGCGAGGCCGCGCGCATCGGGACCGCTCCCTCCGGCCAGCACCTCGGCGCCATCGCGCACCGCGGCGTCCACCAGGCCGCGCACGCGCTGCGCGTGGCGCTCGTTCACGATCATGCCGCGCGAGCCTTCCGCGGACATCTCCGTGATGGCCGCCTGCAGCTTCTCCACGAACGGCGCGCGGATGCTCTCGTCGACGAGCAGATAGTCCGGCGCGATGCAGATCTGGCCGGAGTTGAAGAACTTGCCCCACACCACGCGCTTGGCTGCCGCGTCGAGGTCCGCCGTCTTCTCCACGATCACCGGCGACTTGCCGCCCAGCTCCAGCGTGACGGAGGTCAGGTGCTCGGCCGCGGCTTTCATCACGACCTTCCCCACCGCGGGGCTGCCGGTGAAGAAGATGTGATCGAAGCGCTTGCGCAGCAACGCCTCCGCCACCTCGGCATCCCCTTCGATGACCGCGACCTCGCTCTCCTCGAAGAGGTCGGCCAGGATGCGCTTCATGCAGGCGCTGGCGTTCGGGGTCAGCTCGGACGGTTTGATCATCGCCACGTTGCCGGCCGCGATGGCCGAGACGAGCGGCCCGAGGGTCAGATTGAAGGGGAAGTTCCAGGGGGAGATGATCAGCACGACGCCTTTCGGCTGGTACACGATGCGCGAGCTGCTGCCGAGCAGGGCAAGGGGCGTCGAGACGCGGCGCGGCCGCATCCAGCGCCGCAGATGGCGGATGGCGTGCTTGGCCTCCCCCACCGCCGGATAGATCTCCGACAGATCCACCTCGGCCGCCGGCTTGCGATAGTCC
>DASYMJ010000323.1:0-5369 GCA_036009105.1 Thermoanaerobaculia bacterium
TCCCCGCGGATGACTCCCGGCCCGGCATCGCCAAACTGTGGGCGCGGCAGAAGATCGAGGCGCTGGAAGACCTGCGGAATGATGACAACAAGAAGGAGATCGCCGCGCTCGCCCTGGAGCATCACCTCGTGACGTCGGAGACCAGTCTCGTCGCGGTGGACGTGACGCCGGCCGGCGTCGACAGCAAGTCGTGCACCTCCGAGCTCGTGCCGGTGAACCTGCCGGCCGGCTGGGGCGGCATGGAAGCGGGGACGCTGCCGCAGACCGGCACCTCCGCGCGCCTGATGCTGATCATCGGCCTCTTCTTCCTCCTCGCCGCGGCGGTGGTGATCTTCCGATGAAACGCGCGGCCATCATCCTGGCCGCCCTGGGTCTCCTCTTCGTGAGCCGCGGGGCGTACATCTTCGCCAAGGCACGGCTGGCGCAAATCCTCCTGCGCCGCGCGTGGACCCGGACCCTGGCGGGCGAGGCCAGCGCCCGCCCGTGGCCGTGGGCAGACACGACGCCGATGGCGATTTTGACGCTCCGCGGCCGCGATTTCGTGGTGCTGGAAGGGGCGAACGGACGGAACCTCGCCTTCGCCCCTTCCCATCTGGAGCGCTCCGCCATGCCGGGCGAGGATGGCAACTGCGTGATGAGCGCGCATCGCGACACGCACTTTACGGTCTTGCAGGATGTGCAGCGCGGCGAGCGCATCGTGGTGCAGCGGCGGGACGGCCGGCGCTTCGCGTACGACGTGGAGGAGACGCGGATCGTGGACCGGCACGACGGCTGGATCGCCCAGGACCGCGGCGCGCCGGTGCTCACGCTCATCACCTGCTGGCCGTTCGATGCGGTGACAGGCGGGGGGGCGCAGAGGTATGTGGTTGTGGCGCGAAGGGCGAATCACCCCGGCAACGTGGCGGCCTCGCCGCGGGTCATGGGCGGCGGCGCGTCGCCCAGGCGCGCCGGCCAGCCGGCCACCGCGGCCGGCATCCGCTCCAGCTCCTCGGCCAGCGCGAGCGACCAGCGGTCGACGTCGCTGGCCCGCTGCGCGGGCTCCTCCTGCAGCGCGGCGGCGAGCAGTTCGAGCTCCGGTTTCACCGTGCGCAGCGCCTCGGCGGCTCGGCGGCCGGTGAGCGCCTCGTAGACGACGGCGCCGAACGAGTAGAGATCCGTCCGGGCGTCCACGGCTAGTCCGAGGAGCTGCTCGGGGGCCATGTAGCCGGGAGTGCCGATGAAGGCGCCGGTCTGGGTCAGGCGGCTGTCCCCGTCGATGGCCTTGGCGATGCCGAAGTCGAGGAGCTTCACCCGGAAGCCGTCCGGGCCGTCGACCAGGAAGATGTTCTCCGGCTTGATGTCGCGGTGGATGAAACCCGCGCGGTGGGCGGCCGACAAAGCGCCGCCCATCTGCCTCACCAATGCGGCCACCTGCCGCGGCGTGCCGCGGCCGTGACGCTGCAGCGCCTGCCCGAGGTTCAGGCCGCGGAGGAGCTCCATGATGAAGAAGAGCGAGCCTTCCTCCAGCTCGCCGGAGTCATAGACGCCGATCACGCCGGGATGATCGATACGGGCCACGGCGCGCGCTTCCTGCTCGAAGCGGATGCGCATCTCCGCGTTGTCGAAGTGCTCCGGCTTGATGATCTTCACCGCCACGGCGCGGCCGAGCTTCTCGTCGGCGGCCTCGAAGACCTTGGCCATGCCGCCCGAGCTGAGGGCGCGGACGAAGCGGTAGCGGCCGCGGATGCGCAGCGGCAGCAGGCGGGGGCACTCCAGCATGGCGCCGTCCGAGCCGCAGCGCTCCCGGCGGTGGTCGTAGCAGCGCCCGCACTTGGGGCAGACGTGCAGGATGTCGATGCCGCGGTCGAGCATCTCCTGCCGCCGCAGCTGCAGGCGGGTCTGGGCGGAGGCGAGCTCGCCGCGCATGCGCTGCACCTCCAGCGCGCTGCCCAGCTGGCGGGCGAAGCTGTCCAGCAGCTGCCGCTCCGGCACGCGCCAGGCGGTGCGGCCGGAGACGACCAGCGCGCCGTAGACGTCGCCGCCGATGGAAGTGATCGCGAAGAGCGTGTCGTCGCCGCGGACGTAGAGCTTCCGCTCCATCGTCTCCGCGAAGTCGACCGAAGTGGGCGGCAGCTCGCCGGTCGACCAGAGGGCGGTGCCTTCCAGCAGCCACACGCCGATCGATGTCGCCCCCACCACGCTGGCGATCTCCTCGGCGATGGCGCGCGACCAGCTGCCGACGTCTCTTAGCGCGTCGGATGACGACGCCGACAAGCGCGCGATCCGCTCCTGCGCCGCTTCCAGCTGCGCGTTCAGCTCGCGGATCTCGTCCGTGGCGTGCTTGAGCGCGAGCTGCGTCTGCAGGCGGGCGTAGACCACGGCGAAGTCGAGCGGCTTGGTGACGTAATCGTTGGCGCCCTGGCGCAGCGCCTCGATGATGTCGAGCCGGTCGTCGCGCGCGGTGGCCATCACCACGGGCAGCTCGGTGAGGGAGAAGCGCTGGCGGATGCGGCGCAGGACGGTGAGACCGTCCACGCCGGGCATCATCACGTCGAGGATCACCGCCTCGAAGGTCTGCTCATCGAGCGCCGCCAGCGCCTCGGCGCCCCCTTCCACCTGCAGGACCTGGTGGCCGCGCGCGGTGAGCTGTTCCGCCAGGATCTCGCGGTTGTACGGGTTGTCGTCGACGACGAGGAGCATCGGTGTGGCTACATGGTAGCCCCCAATTCGTCGACCACGGGCCACACCCCCTCCCGCCAGTCCGGTCCCATGAGCAGGCCGGCGGTGGCGAGGTACAGCGCGATGTCCTTCCTGTCGTAGCGGTCCGCCATCTGATGGACGGCGGTGCGCACCTGCTCGGCGTTCGGCGCCTTGTAGTCGTCCGTCTCGATGGAGCCCTCCTCGTGGGGGATGTTCCAGAGGTCGAGGAAGGCGGACATCATCTCCTTCTGCTCGTGGGTGTGGTACTGCATGAGGGCCATCTCCAGGAACTGCTCGAACTCCGGCGCGCCGGCCCTTGCGCCGAGGAGCTCGCCTTTCTTGTCGGCGGGGAGCTTGCGGAGGGTCTCCTCGCGGAAGTGGAGGGCGCGGGAGAGCTGGATGATGGCCATGGCCTTCGACTGCGCCTCGCCGAAGCGCCAGAAGTCGGCCAGGATGCGCTTGCGGCGGTCGGCGTCGGCGAGGTCGCGGAGGATGCGGCGGGCGTCGTACATGCGCGGAGTATATCGACCGGCGATCAGCGATCGGCGATCGGGAGAACCGGCCTTTGATCGCTGATCGCTGATCGCCGGTCGCTGATCGCTTACCATCCGCCGGGCATGAATCTCAACGAGAAAGCAGGACAACTCATCGTCGCCGCGGGCACGGGCGACGAGCTGCTGCGGCTCGTGCGCGAGCGGCACATCGGCGGGGTGATCTGGTTCCAGCAGACGGCGGCGGAGACGGCGGAGTGGAACCGGCGGCTGCAGGCCGCATCGAGGGTGCCGCTGCTGATCAGCGCCGATCTGGAGTCGGGGATGGGCATGCGCTTCACGGACACGATGTGGTATCCGTGGCCCATGGCCATAGCGGCGGCCGGCGATCCCGCTTATGCCGAGGCGGTGGGGCGGGTGACGGCTCGCGAGGCGCGGGCCATCGGGGTGAACCACATCTTCGCGCCGGTGGCGGACGTGAATGTCAATCCGGACAACCCGGTGATCAATACGCGGAGCTTCGGCGAAGACCCTTTGCGCGTCGCCGAGTTCGTGACGGCGTTCATCCGCGGCGTGCAGTCGGAAGGGGTGCTGGCGACGGCGAAGCATTTCCCCGGTCACGGCGACACGCATGTCGATTCGCACCGTTCCCTCCCCACGGTGGACACCGTCGAGCTGGGACCCTTTCGCGCGGCGATTCAGGCGGGCGTGGCCTCGGTGATGATCGGCCACCTGCTCGTCCCCGGGCTCGACGATGCGCCGGCCACCATCTCCAGGCGGATCGTGGACGGCCTGCTGCGGCGCGAGCTCGGCTTCGACCGGCTGGTGGTGACGGATGCGTTCAACATGGGCGGCATCACGGAGGTGCTGCCGCCGGCCGAAGCGGCGGTGCGGGCCATCGAGGCGGGGGTCGATCAGATCGTGATGCCGGTGGATGTGGGGGAGGCCATCAAGGCGATCAAGGCGGGCGTGCCGGAAGCGCGGATCGATGAGTCGGTGCGCCGCATTCTCGCGGGGAAGCGAAACGTAGGGCCGGCTCTCCAGCCGGCCCGGAATGGGGCTGATCCGGTTTGCCGCGATTGGGCCGGCTGGAGAGCCGGCCCTACATCGGCTCTTGCGGAAGAGGTGGCGGAGAAGGCCATCACCCTCGTGCGCGGCGGGCCGGTCCCGAGGAGCGCAAAGATGGTCACGGCGGTCATCAGCGAATATGCGGAGGAGGTGAATCCACTCGCCGAGCTGGGCCAGTCCTTCCTTCTCGATGCGAACGCGACGAATGCCGACGCCTTCCTCGCGGCAGCTCGCGATGCCGAGGTCGTGCTGCTGGCGTTGGCGGTGAGAGCAAAGTCCGGCGCGGGAACCATCGCGTTGCCGGAGCTGGCGCGCAGAACCATCGCACAGCTCGACGCGGCCAAGTGCGTGGCCATCAGCTTCGGCTCGCCGTACATCGTGCGCGAGCTGCCGGCCATCCCCACCTTCATCGCCGCCTACGGCATCCAGCCGGTGATGCAGCGGGCCGCGTTGCGCGCGCTCTTCGGCGAGCGGCCCATGACCGGACGCCTCCCCGTGACGGTGACGCAATGATGATCCTCGCCGCCCTCCTCCTCACCGCGAAGATCGACACCGCGGTCAACAAAGCGGTCGCGGACGGCCGCATCCCCGGCGGCGTGATCTGGCTGGAGCAGAACGGCCGGCATCAGCAGAAGGCCTGGGGCACGGCGAAGAACGACACGATCTTCGATGTCGCCTCACTGACCAAGGTCACCGCCACCGCGCCGTCCATCTGGCTGCTCATCGAGCGCGGAAAGGTCGGGCTCGACGCGCCGGTCACCCGCTACATCACAGAGCTCCCCGAGTACGGCATCACCATCCGCCACCTGCTCACCCACACCTCCGGCCTCCGTCCCGACCTCGATCTGGACCAGCCGTGGGAAGGCTACGACACGGCCATGCGCCTGGTGATGCAGGAGCGGCCGCGCAACCGCCCCGGCGAGACCTTCCGCTACAGCGACATCAACTTCGAGCTCCTGGGCGAAGTGGTGCACCGCGTCAGCGGCATGCCTCTCGACGTCTTCGCCCAGCGCGAGATCTTCCGGCCTCTGGGCATGAAAGACACCGGCTTCAACCCCCGCAAGAAGGACCGGATCGCCGTGACGGAGAATGGCCTCAAGGGCGTGGTGCACGATCCCACCGCGCGGCGGA
>DASYMJ010000324.1:0-2814 GCA_036009105.1 Thermoanaerobaculia bacterium
GGCGGAAAATCTGACCGAAGGAGCCTCCGGCGGGGCGGGCTTTCCATAGCGGTGGCTCGGGCACGCTTTTTCGGATCCACAGGGCGAGCATTGCCGGCGCAAGGCCGGTGAGGAAGAGCACGCGCCAGCCGAAGCGGTCGAGCAGCAATGCCGAGAGCGCCGCGGCGAAGAGCGCGCCGATGGCCCAGCCGGACTGCATCATCCCCATCGCCTTGCCGCGATGCTCCGCCGGCCACGTCTCCGCCACGAGCACCGAGCCGCACGACCACTCGCCGCCCATCCCGAAGCCGACCAGGATGCGCCACGCCACGAGCTGCCACACCGCGTGTGAGGTCGCCAGGCCCGCGGTCGCGCCGGAGTAGAGGAGGATGCTGATGGTGAGCGCGCGCACGCGGCCGATGCGATCGGCGAAGCGGCCGAAGACCATGCCCCCGATTGCGCTGGCGACGAGCGCGACGCCGGCCAGGCCGCCCATCTGCGCGCTGGTCAGGCCGAACTCTTTCTGGATGGGGAGCAGGGCGAAGGTGAAGAGGAGGAAGTCCATCGCGTCGAGCATCCAGCCGGCTTGCGCAGCGTAGAGGGCTCGCCACGCGCGGCGGTCGACGTTGGGCAACAACATGAGGGGGAAAGTGTAGCGCCTGAAGATGCGGATCCTTCGTCGTCTGGTCGACTCAGGATGACACGGTCAGCGCAGGCGGGAGAGGAGAAACGTCTCCAGCCCCACGTCCACCGGCAGGCCGCCGCTCTTGCGCTTCACCTCCAGGTCCGCCACCGTTGCCAGGGCGCGGAAGAGGTCCTCCTCCTTCCAGCCGCGAGCGGCCTCCCACTTCTTGTGCAGGGGGAAGGGATGGGGGCGCTGGCGCACGAGGCCGTGCTGCTTGAGGTAGTCGCCTACGCGGTCGGCCAGCATGTCCTTGAAGCGGTTGTAATTCATCGACTGGCGCAGGTCGACGTTGTGCACCCGGGCGAACGACACGATGCCGATCATCTGGCGCAGCTCGTCCGCGATGGGAAAGAGGAAGCGGCCGTAGTGGATCTCCAGCGCCGCGCGGGCGTCTTCGCGCCGCGCCTGGGCTACGAGATCGCGCAACTTCGCAACCGCCTCCAGGATCTTGCCCTCGGTGAAGAGCGAGCCGAGCTCGTAGCGCGCACCGCCTTCCACGGCGGCGATCTCCTTGTCGACCAGTTCCGGCGTCACGCGGCCGCCGCTGCCGGCCAGGGTGATCAAGCGCTCCGCTTCGCCGAGGATGCCGCGCAGCTCGGGAACTTCCTTGGAGAACTTGTCGGCCAGCATCCGCTCCAGGCCGAGGCGCTCGCGCAGCTTCGCGATGGCACGCGACTCGAACTTGACCTCGGCCTCGGCGGCCGCGGCGTTGATGGCGGCTTCGAGCGCGCTGTTGAAGCTCTCCCGCGTGAGGTCGGTCACCACCACCGCGCCGTGCTTGTCGATCAGCTCCACCGTGGCGGAGTCGCGCGGGATCTCGCCGGTGCGCATCAGCAGGAGCGAGCCGGGCGCGCCGCCGCGTGAGATGGCTTCCATCAGGATCGCGGCGTCCCCTTCGCCCGCGCCGACCTTCTTGCCGGTGGTGCGGCAGAAGGCGAGCATCTCCGCGAGAGTCGCGTCCGCGACGCCGAGCGCCTCGCCGATCTGGCGGTCCGTCATCTCCAGATCGACCCCCACCAGGCCGAGCACGTGGAGCAGCTTCGCTGCAGATGAAGCGCGCTTCTTGTCCGTCTTCGCGCTCTTCCAGTCGCTGACCGCCTTGTCGTAGAGCGACGTGAGCTCCTTCGCGGAGACGAACGCGTTCAGCTCGTTGAGCACGAGCAGGCGCTTGCCGCCGAAGAGGGACATGGTGCGGTAGGAATCGAGGACGCGCGCCAGCTCGGCGCCGGCTTCGTACGTCTCGAGGGCGATGCCGGGATTCGCGGCGACGAGGGCGTCGCGCAGGTCGTGGAAGGCGGATTCGGCGAGGTACTCGGAAGAGCCGCCCACCAGGATGGCGGCGGGCGGCTTTCCGTTGGTGATCTGGGTGAGGACGGTAGCGAGCGGTCGCGGCATCAGCCTACGACCTTACGAGAGAAGACCCTTTTCCTGCAGCTCCTGGCAGTCGATGCAGAACGGCGTCCAGGGGACGGCCTGCAGGCGCTTCTCGCCGATGGTGGCGTTGCAGTTCGTGCAGACCGCGTAGGAGCCGTTGTTCATGCGGGTGAACGCCTCTTCGATGAGCATGAGCAGGTTGCGCTCGGCGTCCGAGAGGGAGAAGTTGAGCTCCTTGGAGTAGGCGCTCGCTGCCTTGTCGGCGAGATCCTGGATGCCGTCGTCGGGCTGGGCGTTGCCGGCGGCCTTGTCGCGCTCGTACGAGTCGAGGAGCTCGTTCTGCTTCTGGCGAAGCGCGTCCTCGTACTGCTGGTAGGGATTGACCTTCGTTTTCGTCTTGGCCATGGAAGCCGGCTCTCCTTACTTGTGGTAGGCGATGTTGCGCATCAATGTGCACGCTCGATAAATCTGTTCCAGCAGGACGACCCGAGCGATCTGATGCGGGAGAGTCATCGCTGAGAGGCTCAGCAGTTTATCGGCGCGTTGCCGGATGGTTTCGTCCAGGCCGACATCTCCCCCCATCACAAAGTTGACGCCATGCGGGCTGTCGATCGTCAACCTCTCGAGCCACCGTGCAAACTTCAAAGAATCAAGGGGTTGGCCCCTCTCGTCGAGCACCACGGTGTACCCGCGATCGGGGATTGCAGCCAGCAGCCGCGCCGAATCGGCGCGGATGATAGCCTCGTCGCTCCGGCTTTGTCTACTTCGCTCCGGCG
>DASYMJ010000325.1:0-23129 GCA_036009105.1 Thermoanaerobaculia bacterium
GCCACAGCTCGTCCGCATCGGGCAGGCGCTGCGCAAGTTGCGCGGCGAGGCAATCGGTCGGCACGACGTCGAAGCCGACGCCGGGCAGCAGCGTGACGCCGCGCTGCTTCGCCTCCCCGTCCTTCCGCATCACGGCCTCGAAGACCACGATCTCGCCCGTGATGTCGAGGTAGTGCGCGCCGGCGTCGAGGCAGGCGCGCACCATCGGCGCCGAGGTGTACATGAAGGGGCCGGCGCAATGGAGGACCAGCTGGATGTCGCGCAGATCAGGCGCGTCGAGCGGAAAAGCGCGCCACTGGAGGCCGAGCTCTTTCGCCAGCGCCTCCACCGCGGTGCGGTCGCGCCCCGCGAGGATGGGCCGCTCGCCGCGCCGCGCCGCCTCGCGCGCGATCAGCTCGCCGGTGTAGCCGTTGGCGCCGTAGATCATCCACATGGGCGCGATTGTAGGCGGGAAACGTTGGGCCGGCTCTCCAGCCGGCCTACTGGTGGCCGATCCGCTATGCCGCGATTGGGCCGGCTGGAGAGCCGGCCCTACGTTTTCACGATCCTTTGAACCAGCTTTTCAAGCGTTGCCAGCGCGACGGTTTCTTGGCCGGTTGCTGCGGCGTCTCTTCCTTCGCGGCGGCGGTGGTGGCGGGCACGCGGCGCTTCGGCGCGGAGACGGTGATCTTCTGCGACGACAGCGAGGTCTGCACCGAGGCGCGCTCGTCGCGGGCCACGCTGCTGTTCGGCCAGCGGGAGAGATAGGCGTCGTAGAGACGGATGGCGTCGTCGTGGTTGCCGGAGTTGGCGGCGGCGCGGGCGGCGTCGAGGGTGGCGCGCTTCTCCTGCAGCTCCGCCACCGGCGCGCGGGCGACGGGCAGGGCCTGTTCGCGCGTCACGCGCTGGCGCAGCACGAGCAGCGAGGCGCCGGCGACGAGGGCGATGCTGATGATCACCGCCATGGCGATGGCCAGCGGGATGGGCCGCCGCAGCAGCGACGGCTCGGGCGCGAAGAGCTCGCGGTACGTCGGCAGCGGCGTCGTATCGATGTGCCGCGCGCGGTCGACGGCCAGCGTCTCCACATCGAGCGGATCGGTCACCAGCTCCGGCTCCGGCATGCCCGCGCCGTCATGGACAAGATCGTCCAGCGCCTCGGCCGCCGTCGCGTAGCGGTCGGCCGGCGCCTTCGCCATCAGCTTCTGCACCGCGCGCGCGACCGGCTCCGGCACGTGCGGCGCGGCCTCGCTGGCCAGCGGCGGGTCGAGGTTCACCACGTTGTACAGCACGCTGCTCAGCTCCTGCGAGGCGAACGGCTTCGCGCCGGTGAGCATCTCGTACAGCACCACCCCGGCCGAGAAGAGATCGGAGCGCGTGGTCACCGGCGCGGAGCGCACCTGCTCCGGCGACATGTAGTTCGGCGTGCCGACCAGCAGGTTGATTCCGGTCAGGCTCGACTCCAGCCGCCGGGCGATGCCGAAGTCCGCGATCTTGGCCTGCCCCTCGGAGGTCAGCAGGATGTTCGCCGGCTTGATGTCTCGATGGATGATCCCTTTCGCGTGCGCGTACGCCAGCGCCCGCAGGATGTCCGCCCCGATCGACAGCGCCTCGGCGAGCGGCAGGGGGCGGGTCCGCTTGAGGCGGGCCAGGAGCGTCTCGCCGTCCACGTACTCCGTGGCCAGGAACTCCACGCGCTCGCCGGCGTAGCCGACGTCGTACAGCGTGACGATGTTCGGATGCTGCAGCGCGCCGCACAGCTCGGCCTCGCGCTGCAGGCGCTTGTAGAAGTCGCTTTGATCCTCGTCGTCCTCGAAGCGCTGGTCGCCCTGCACGACCTTCAGCGCGACGTAGCGGCCGAAGCGGCGATGCCTGGCCAGGTACACCTTTCCGATCGAGCCTTTGCCCAGCAGCGACTCGACATCGTAGTCGCCGCACTGCCGCGGATCGGAGGCCGTGAGCGGTGGCATGTGGAGATAGGGTACAGCCGAGTTACTGGTTGCTGGTTACTGGTTGCTGGTCGGGACGACGAGGCGCAAGTAACCAGCAACCAGCAACGAGCAACTGTCTCATTTCAAGTGCTCCACGAAAAAGCGGGTCACCGCCACGGCGGACTTGATGCGGTTCGCCGTCTTGCGCCAGCCGTGGCCCTCGTCGGGGAAGAGCACGTACTCCACCGGCACGCCTCGCGCCTTGAGCGTGTTCACCACCTGCTCCGCTTCCACCACCGGCACGTTCGTGTCGTTCGCGCCGTGCAGCACGATGAGCGGCGTCTTCACCCGATCCAGCTTGTGCACCGGCGAGATGGAGCGGATCATCTCCCGCTGCGTCTCCGGGTCGCCGTACTCGCTCTTGGAGATCACGGCCATCCACGGCTCGCTGTGGGCGAAGAAGGTCTCGAAGTTGACCACGCCGAAGAGGTTCGCGCCGGCGGCGAACAGATCGGGGAACTCGGTCACGCCGGCCATCACCATGTAGCCGCCGTAGGAGCCGCCCATGATGCCGAGGCGTTTCGGATCGGCCAGGTTGCGGCTGACCAGCGCGTCGACGGAGGCCTTGATGTCCTGCACCGAGCCGACGCGCAGCGCGCCGTTGTCGAGGTTGACGAACTTCTTGCCGAAGCCTGCCGAGCCGCGCACGTTCGGCGCGAAGACGGCGATGCCGTTCGCCACGAGCGCCTGGTATTGGGTGTTGAACGTCGGCCGCTCCTGGCTCTCCGGGCCGCCGTGGAAACTGAACACCGTGGCGTAGGGCGGCTTCGCCTCTTTCGGCCGGTAGAGCCAGCCGCTGAGCGGCAGGCCGTCCGCGGCGGTGTACTGCACGAGCTCGGGACGGACGAGCTGCGCCAGATCGATGCCGGGATGCGCGCTGCGCGTGAGCTGCTGCAGCGTGCCGGTGGCGACGTCGAGGAGCCAGAGGTCCTGCGGCGCGGCGGAGCCGGAGAGCGCGAGCGCGATCTTCTTCCCGTCCGGTGAGAACGCCGCGGCGCCGAGGATGTCGGCGGGGAGCCTGGAGAGGGGGCGGGACTTGCCGGTTTTCAGGTCGAACAGAGCCAGCTCGGCGCGGCCGCCGACGTTCCAGGCGAGGAGGGCCGTCTCGCCGCGGTCGTCGATCTCGAAGCCGCCCAGCTCCGCGTCGTCGCGCGCGGCGAGCACTTCCAGCGGCGAGGCCTTGCCGTCCTTGATGGTCACCCGGCCGAACGCGCTGCGGTCGCGCGCGGGATCGCCGGTGAGGTAGACCACGTCGTCCTTCGCTCCCGCAAAGTAGGAGGAGCCGAACGTGGCGGGCGGATCGTGTTTGGTGATCAGCACGTCGCTGGAGCCGTCCAGGGCGATGCGGTAGATGTCGTCGTCGCCGCGGTTGGCCAGGCGGGAGAGCAGCGCGTACTTGTCGTCGCGCGAGACCGCGTTGATGGAGCCGATGCCCTGCGTTTGGGCGACGAGGCGCATCTTGCCGCTGGCGACGTCGACCAACCAGGCGTCGAGCGCGTCGGCGGAGCGGCGGTTGGAGTCGATGAGGAGCGCCTTGCCGTCGTGGGTCCAGGCGTCGAGGCTGTTGTTCTCCTTGCCGCCTTCGGTGAGGCGCCGCAGGCCGGTGCCGTCCGGCCGGACGACGTATACCTGCGTGTTCAATCCGCCGCCCGGCGCCACTTCCAGGGCCAGCCAGTCGCCCGCCGGCGACCAGAGCACGCGCGACACCGGGTCGTCCAGCGCCGTCACCTGATCGGGCCAGCCGCCGCTCGAGGCGATCGTCCACGCCTGCGGCACGCCGCTGATGTTGGTGAGGAAGGCGATGCGCTTCCCGTCCGGCGAGAACGACGGCGCGGTGGCGAAGCCGACCTTGGCCATCATGGCCACGGTGCGCTCGAGGTCGTCGGCGAGGAGGGGAAAGGCCAGAGCGAGGAGGAGCAGGAGGCGCTTCATGGGGAGGATTCTACGTGTCATCCTGAGGCGCGCAGACGCCGAACGGATCTCCTCGCAAGCGCCGTGGGATCCATTCGCCCTCTGCGGGGCTCAGGATGACACCCTAGAACCGGATCCGCACGCCGGCGCTGAGCACCAGCGGCTTGAGGTCCAGCCGCATCGATTCCGGCGCGTCCACGGTCGAGTCGGGGCGGAAGGCGATGTACTTCGCGTCGACGGCCACGCCCCACCGCTCGCTGAAGCCGAACGTCGCGCCGGCGTTGGCCATCCAGGTCGCGCCATCCTCCACGTGCACGGTGCCGATGCCGGAGAGGTCGAGATCGCTGCTGCTGAGGTCATCGGTCAGCACGTAGGCCGCGCCGCCGCCGGCGTAGACGTCGAAGCGTGACGAACGGGCGAGGTGGAACTGCAAAGCGGCCGTGATCGGCGTCAGCCTCAGCTCGCCGAGGTCGAGGATGTCCACGCCGTCGACGGAGATCCGGCCGCGCTTGCTCTTCAGCGCCGTGGCGGCGAGCTCGGTGGAGAGGTGCGAGGTCCAGTAATGATTGATGCTGGCGCCGAAGCCGCGCGCATCGTCGAAGCCGAGCGTCGCGGTCAGGTCGGTGGTGTCGTGGATGCGCGCGGCGGCGATCCAGAGGCCGACGTCGTTCGACTGCGCGGCGAGGGGGAGGGCGGCGACGAGGATGAGGGCAGCGAAAATGAGGCGCTTGCGCATACCTGGGCTCCTTGCGGCGGATTCTATCGCCGACGTATAAGGATGTGCACAAGGGGGCATTTCATGAAACGCGTCCTTTTCCTGGCCAGCGTCCTCCTCTCCGCCGCCGCGCTGCTCGGGCAGGACCTGCCCAACGGCCGGTTCGCGAAAATGCCGGGCATGCTCCAGCCTGGCATGATCACCCGCGAGGCGAACGGCATCCCCCACGTCTTCGCCCTCAACCGGCACGACCTGGTGTTCCTCAACGGCTGGCTGCACGCGCAGGACCGCCTGTTCCAGATGGACACCTCGCGCCGCATCGCCAGCGGCACCGCGGGCGAGCTGCTGGGCAGCTCCGCCCTCTCCAACGACGTCCAGCTGCGGACGTTCGGCCTGCGCCGCGCGGCGGAGGCGGCGCTGCCGCTGCTTTCGGCGGATACGCGCGCGGCGCTCGATGCCTACGCCGAAGGGGTGAACGCGTACACCGCCACCCATTTCCTGCCGGCGGAGTACGGCCTGCTGGAGCAGTCCAAGGTGCCGCCCTGGACGCCGGTCGACTCGCTCGTGGTGGGCAAGCTCATCGCGTTCGGGCTCTCCTTCGATCTCGACCTCGATGCAACCGTGGGGCTGATCTCGTACCAGACGGCGGGAGCCATCGTCGGCTTCGACGGCGCGAAGCTCTTCACCGACACGTGGCGCGTCGCGCCGTTCACCGCCGCGGCCACGATTCCGGACGCCACCGGCACCGGCTCGAAGTTGCCCATCCTCGATGGGCCGCGGTTCGACACCTCATTCGTCAAACCGGAGACGCTGGACATGCTGCGCGAGCTGCGCAACCGCGCGAGCGAGGTGGAAGTGCTCGCCTCGTCCCTGAATCCGGAGCGGCACGCCGGCTCGAACGAGTGGGCCGTCTCGCCCGCCAAGTCGACCACAGGCAACGCGCTCATCGCGAACGATCCGCATCTCGCGCTCACCGCCCCCTCCACGTTCTATCCGATCTCGCTCCGCGGCGGCGGCATCAACGTGGCCGGCATGGGCTTCCCCGGCGCGCCGTTCGTGATTCAGGGGCAGAACGAGCGGCTGGCCTGGGGCTCGACCGTCCATCCGATGGACGTGACGGACCTCTATCAGGAGCAACTCGTGCCGGACGCGGCCTCGCCCAGCGGCTTCTCATCACTCTACAAAGGCGCGAAGGAGACGGTGCAGGCCATCCCCCAGGTGTTCCGGGTGAATGCGCGCGGCAACGGTGTGATGGATGACCTCGCGATCGTGCCGGCGTCGGCCTCGATCCCGGTCGCGACGCTGGTCGTGCCGCGGCACGGGCCGGTCATCCAGCTCAGCGCCGCGACCGGCGTGGCCGTGACGGTGCAGTACGCCGGCTTCTATCCGACCCACGAGCTCGAGTCGTTCATGAAGATCGACGAGGCGAAGACGATTGACGAGTTCAAGAGCGCGCTGCAGCTGTTCGACGTCGGCTCGCAAAACTTCGCGGTGGCGGACGTCGACGGCAACATCGCCTACTTCACCAGTGGCGAGCTGCCGCTGCGGGAGGACCTGCAGGCCGGCAAGGTGACCGGCGTGCCGCCGTACTTCATCCGCAACGGCCAGGGCGGCAACGAGTGGATCCCGGCCACCGGCGCGCGGCCGGCCGATCAGGCGCTGCCCTTCGCCATCCTGCCGTACGCGGAGATGCCGCAGGTGCAGAACCCCTCCAATGGGTGGTTCGTGAACGCGAACAACGATCCCACGGGGCAGACCTTGGATAACGATCCGCTCAACACGCCGCGGGCGGGCGGCGGCATCCTCTATCTCAATCCCGGCTACGACGGCCTGCGCGCCGGGCGGATCACGGAGCTGGTGCGGGCGAAGCTGGCCGGCGGCGGGAAGATGTCGCCGGACGACATGAAGGCCATCCAGGCGGACACGGCGCTCATCGACGCCGAGGTGTTCGTGCCGTTCATCACGAAAGCCTATGCGAATGCGAAGACGCCCGGCTCGGTGCTGGCCGGACTGGCCGTAAATGCGGACGTGACCGAAGCGGTCGACCGGCTGGGCAGGTGGAACTTCACCACGCCCACCGGCATCGACACCGGCTACGACGCGGCGGATGTGAACGGCGTGCTCAGCGCGCCGTCGCAGGCGGAGATCGACAACAGCATCGCGGCTACGGTGTACGCCGCGTGGCGCAGCCGCTTCCTGGCGAACACCATCGACGCGGTGATGAAGCAACTGACCGTGCCGCTGCCGCCCGCGCAGCAGACGCTCGCGGCGCTGCGCTTCCAGCTGGAGAACTTCGCCACGACCGGCGGGCGCGGCGCCTCCGGCGTCAACTTCTTCAACTCGACCTGCTGCACCACCGCGGCCGAGCGGCGCGATGCAATCATTCTGACCAGCATGATCGAGGGGCTGGCCATGCTGCAGAGCGATGCGTTCGTCCCCGCCTTCAACCGCTCCGGCAGGTTCACCGACTGGCGCTGGGGCAAGCTGCACCGCGTCGTCTTCGCCCACCTCCTCGGCTCGGCCTTCTCGCCCGGCGGCACGGCCGGCCAGCCGCCCTTCCCCTCTGTATCCACGCTCACCGGCGTGGCCACGGACGGCGGCTTCGGCACCGTCGACGCCGCGACGCACAACGCGCGCGCCTCGACGCCGGACGGTTTCATGTTCAGCAGCGGCCCGAACCGGCGCTACGTGGGCGACATGGCGAAGGACGGCATCCGCGGCGAGTCGTCCCTGCCGGGTGGCGTGAGCGGCAGGATCGGCGATCCGCTCTCAGTGAACCTGCTGATGTTGTGGCTGACCAACGACACCTACCCGGTGCGGGCGGACGTGACGCCGAAGATCCCGTTCATCAAATGAGGAAGCGATGGCACTCACCATCGCTCGACCTCGCTCTCGACGTCGATCAGCCGTCTCCGCTGGCCCCACGCGCGGCTGGGTGCACATGCGGAGACGGCCCTCGACGTGCCGTGACGATCATCCGAGGTAGGGAAACCCGCGGCGCGGTCACTCCTCAGCAGGGGCATGGGCGGCTTCGAGCAACCGCAGATTTTCATCAGTTCGACCAGTGAGCTGACGCCGGAGCGGCGGGCCGTCTCCAAAGCGATCCGGGGGATGACGCCGCCCTGCCGCCCTTTCGACTACCTCGTCCACACCGCGCGGCGGGCCTCGCCGAAGGATGAATGTGAGCGCCAGATCCGCAACTCGAACGTCTTCCTCCTGCTCCTCGGCGCCGCATACGGATCGCTTTTCCCCGGCCAGCCGATGTCGATCGTGGAGTGGGAGTACGAGCTGGCCAAGAAGCATCGCTCGGCCGATCTGCAGACGTATCGCAAGCAGTTCCCTCCCGGGTCGGGCGTGCTGATCGACAACCGCCAGGAGGCGTTCATCCGCCGGGTCTGCGACTTTGAGCAGGGCCACTGGTCGGTGATGTTCGCTACGCCCGAGGAGCTGTGCGACACGGTCGTGAACGGGATCGAGGCGTGGAGGGAAGAGTGCAAATCGAATTACGAGCTCCTCGAGCCGGTGCGCGGTCCGTGGCGTGACCGTCTCTTCACCATCGCGGCGGCGGGCATCAGTCTCTTCACCGTCGGGGCGACGGCCTGGCTCGCCGTGCGCGGAACTGCTCAGGGGACGCTGCTCATCGTGGCGGGAACGGGGCTGCTCTGCATGTTCAGCCTCGTGTTTTTCCGGAACCTGAAGCTTTGAAGTCCAGAGGAGGATGGTGATGACCGTCGACACAGGGCAAACTCCTCCCAGGCCGAGCGTGGAAAAAGCCGTGGCCGCGGAGTGGCGGCGGCGCCGGCGCGTGTCGCTCATCTATGTCGCGCTGCTCGCGCTCCCGGTGGCCGCTGCCGTTTACGCGGTGCTGTACGGCCTCTCCCAGCAGGCGGCGGTTGCCCAGGAGGTCCTGCCGGAGGTGACCAGCCGCGTCGCGCAGGATCTGGATCAGCGGGTCGACAGCAGGGTTCGTGCGGAAGCGCCGGCCGTGGTGCGATCGGAGTTCCAGGCGCAGGTGCAACCCTCGCTGGCCCGGTTCGCCGAACAGCAGACGAATCTCTCCTCATCCGTGGCGGCGGTACAGACGGACGCGGCCGAATTTCGCAAGATCACCGCGGAGGTGCCGCAGCTGCGCGCGGACGTGACCTCGGCGGTCGGCCAAATCAACGGAGAGCTGACGGCGGTCAGGCAGGATGTGGCTGCGTTCCGGGCGTACGAGCCGGATTTGAAACGGCTGCCGAAGCTCTTCAGCGACGTGGATGCGCAGACCGGCGGCCTCTCGACGCGGCTGTCCGGAGTGGACGCGACGGTGCAGAGGTTGAACGACCGGGTCTCGAAACTGGAAGCGCTCGGACGGACCATTCAGAACCTCAGCGACCGGGTCGCCAAGCTGGAAGCGGCCAATCGCCGGACCCCGCCCCAGACGCCGAGGTGATGGTCGCGCCGGGCTGACACGCGGCGCCTCCTCTGTTATAACGTCGCGACCATGACCAGCCGCCGGCTGCAGATCCGACAGCGTATCGACGCCGGAGCTCCGCGCGCGTAGGCCGTCTTCTCCCCCTCGATCCCCACGCGAAGCGGCCCCCATCGGGTCGCTTTTCTGTTTTCCGGAGACATTCATGACCGCCACCGAAACGCCAGCCAAACCGCTCGACTTCATCCGCGAGATCGTGGAAGACGACCTGCGCCACGGCCGCTACGAGACCGTCGTCACCCGCTTCCCGCCCGAGCCGAACGGGTACCTCCACATCGGCCACGCGAAATCGATCTGCCTCAACTTCGGCATCGCCAACGAATACGGCGGGCGCTGCAACCTCCGCTTCGACGACACGAATCCGCTCAAGGAAGACGTCGAATACGCGCGAGCCATCGAGCAGGACGTGCGCTGGCTCGGTTTCGAGTGGGGCGAGCATCACTACCACGCCTCCGACTACTTCCAGCAGCTCTACGGCTGGGCCGAGGATCTGATTCGGGATGGCAAGGCTTACGTGGACAGCCTCTCGGCGGAAGAGATCCGCCAGTACCGCGGCACGCTCACCGAGCCGGGGAAGGAGTCGCCGTACCGCAACCGCTCCGTCGACGAAAACCTCGATCTGTTTCGTCGCATGAAGGCCGGCGAGTTCCCGGACGGCGCGCACCTGTTGCGGGCGAAAATCGACATGGCCTCGCCGAACATCAACCTGCGCGATCCGGCGCTCTACCGCATCCGCCACGAGACGCATCACCGCACCGGCGACGCCTGGTGCATCTATCCGCTGTACGACTACGCGCATCCGCTCTCCGACGCCATCGAGCACATCACCCACTCGCTCTGCACGCTGGAGTTCGAGGATCACCGCCCGCTCTACGACTGGCTGATCGAGAACGTGCGCGTGCCGTCGCGGCCGCGGCAGTACGAGTTCGCGCGACTCAACCTCAACTACACGGTGATGTCGAAGCGCAAGCTGCTCCGGCTGGTCGAGGAGAAGCACGTGAGCGGCTGGGACGACCCGCGCATGCCGACCATCGCCGGCCTCCGCCGCCGCGGCTACACGCCGGCCTCCATCCGCAACTTCGCCGAGCGTATCGGCGTGGCCAAGCGCGAGAATGTGATCGAGGTCAACCTGCTCGAGTTCTCCATCCGGGAGGATCTCAACAGGACGGCGAAGCGGGTGATGGGCGTGCTCCATCCGCTGCGCGTGGTGATCGAGAACTATCCGGAAGGGCAGTGGGAGGAGCTGGAGACGGCGAACCATCCGGAGGACCCATCGCTCGGCACGCGGAAGGTGCCGTTCTCGCGCGTGCTCTACATCGAGCAGGAGGATTTCCTGGAAGATCCGCCGAAGAAGTTCTTCCGCCTCGCGCCCGGCCGCGAGGTGCGCCTCCGCTCGGCGTACTTCATCACCTGCACCGGCGTGGTGAAGGACGAGGCGGGCAACGTGACCGAGCTGCGCGCGACGTACGATCCGGCCACGCGCGGCGGCGACTCGCCCGATGGCCGGAAGCCGAAGGCGACGCTGCACTGGGTCTCCGCCGAGCAGGCCGTCGATTGCGAGGTCCGGCTGTATGACCGCCTTTTCAGCGTGGCCGATCCGGAGGCGGACGGCGACTTTCTGGCCCAGCTCGACCCGCGGTCGCTGCAGACGGTGAGGCATGCCAAGCTGGAGCCTTCCGTTCGCGGAGCGAAGCCGCTGACCCGCTATCAGTTCGAGCGTTTGGGGTACTTCTGCGTCGACGCCGACTCGACCGGCGACGCGCCGGTGTTCAACCGCACGGTGACGCTGAAGGAGACCAAGTAGGCGGCCCCATCCATGCTAAGGTTGGCGCCATGCGGACATTGATGATGACGATTGCGGCATTCGCCGTGGCGGCTGCCGCGTTCGGCCAGTCGGCCGAGGCGATCCAGAAGGCACTTTCGAACGAGGCGGCGGCGCTGGCGGCGTGGGGAAGCGACAAGGTGTTCGTCGACGCGGTGAAGGCGCAGAACGCGAAGAAGGTCTCGCTGGCGGAGATCAAGCGGGTCGATGCCGAGTGGATGGCGGGTCAGGGCGGGGAGGTGGTGAAGCGCGTCACGAGCGGAGCGTGCGCGGATCGTCTGCGCGCGCTGGTGGCGGCGCATCCCGGCTACGGCGAGGCCTTCGTGATGGACGACCAAGGCGCGCTCGTCTGCGCGAACGCGCGTACCTCCGACTACTGGCAGGGCGACGAGTCGAAGTGGCAGCGCTCGTACCGGGATGGCAAGGGGGCGGTGTTCATCGACCGTCCGCGCTACGACGACAGCGCCAAGGCGCCGCTCGCCCAGATCTCCGTGCCGGTGCTGGACGGCGGCAAAGCTGTCGGCGCGATCACGGTCGGGGTGAACGTGACGCAGATCCACCTCTCGCATTGACTCGCCACATCTCTTTTTCGTGTACTATTTCCGTGTCCGAATTGGTGAGGTGTTTTTAGCGAGATGGCGATTTGCTGGCGTTGTCCTCAATGTAGCGAGATCAGCTGCGAAGACGATGTGAACTCGGCCGGGCTCCCCCTCGCCTGCGACCACTGCGAGCGCCCCTTCCCTCCCGCCGAGACGCAATGCCCGGTGTGCGACGCGCCGAACCCCTGGTCGCGCCGGGACTCGGTGCATTACTGGTGTCGCCAGTGCGGGAACACGCAGACGTACTACTCGCGGGCCAGCTGAAAAATGTAGGGCCGGCTCTCCAGCCGGCCCAGCATCAACGGATAGATGGGCCGGCTGAGAGCCGGCCCTACATTTTCCCTCACCGCGGGAAGGCCTCCTTCACCCCGCCATCCACCGGCAGCATCGCCCCCGTGGTCTTCCCCGAGCGGGCCGAGGCCAGAAACAGCGCGGCCTCGGCGACGTCCGCCGCCGTCACCTCCACCTTGAGCAGCGTCCGGTTGCGGTAGTACGACGGCAGGTCGGCCGCCTCGAGGCCGTACGCGGCGGCGCGCATGGCGCGCATCTCCGCCGTCCAGAAGCGGGAGTCGAAGATGGCGTCGGGATTGAGCATGTTGGCCCGGATGCCGTACTCGCCCCCCTCCAGGGCCACGATCCGGCAAAGCTGCGCCTCGGCCGCCTTGCTCACCGAGTACGCGCCGAACTCCTTCCCCGGCGCGGTCACGTTCTTCGAGGCGTTGAAGACGATGGCGCCGCCATTGCCCTGCTCCTTCATGATGCGCATCGCCGCCCGCACGGCCAGAAAGTGGCCCCGCGCGTTCACGGCGAAGGCGCGATCCCACTCCTCCACCGGCAGCTGGTCGAGCGCGCCGAACGAGGAGATGCCGGCGTTGCTGACCAGGATGTCGACGCCGCCATACGCGCGCACCGCCTGGTCGAAGGCGTGCTCCACGCTCGCCTCGTCCGCCACGTCCATGCGCAGCGCGACCGCGCGCCGCAGGCCGTTGCGCTCCACGATCGCTTTCGCCACCTCGCGCGCGACGACGACATCGAGATCGGTGACCACCACGTGCGCTCCTTCGTCGGCGAAGCGCTCCGCCACCGCCCGCCCGATCCCGCTCGCCGCGCCGGTGATGAGCGCCACCTTGCCGGCCAGCTCCTTCTCCTTCGGCAGCAGGGTCAGCTTGTAGAGCTCCAGCGGCCAGTACTCGGCGTGGAAGGCGTCGTGATCGTCCAGCGTCTGGTAGCCGCCCGCGCCCTCCGCGCCGGTGACGATGCGGATGGTGTGGCGGTAGATGTCGCGCACGATGCGCGCCGCCCGCGCGTCCTTTCCGGCCGTGAACATGCCGACGCCCGGCACGAGCACGACGCGCGGCAGTGGATCGAGCATGGGGAACTCGGATGGATGCTCGCGGTACCACGCCTCGTAACGCTGCACGTACTCGCCGAGCTGCTCGCGCACATTGCCGCTGACGAACAGCGGCAGCCGCTTGGTGTGGAGGATGTGGTCGGGCGTGGCCGCGCCGATATCGGCGATGCGCGCCGCATCCTCCCGGTTCACGAAGGCGAGCACCTCCTCGGAGTCATCCAACTCGAGAATGCGGCTGCCGAGGAGACCGCGGAGCTGGGGAGGGGAAAAAATGCGGGGGCGGGCTTCAGCCCGCCCGGGCCGGCTGAAGCCGGCCCCCACGTACTCCTCTGCGCGAGTCACCAGCTCGATGTGCTTCGCGTAGGCTTCTTCGGCGCTGGCCCCCCACGTGATCAGCCCGTGGTTCATCAGCACGATCCCCTCCGCGTCCGGCAGCGCATCGAACGCCTCCGCGACTTCCTGGCTGAGGCGAAATCCGGGACGGCGATACGGCACCGTGACGACCGAGGAGCCAAAGCATGCCCGTACGGTAGCCTCGCGGCCAACCGTGTTCGTGATGGCGAGGATCGCGTCGGCGTGGGTGTGCAGCACGGCGCGCGGGGGGAGGAAGGCGTGGAGCAGCGTCTCGATGGAGGGGCGCGCGCCGCCGGGATCGGTGAGGCAGCGGGCGAGGTAGTCGACCATCTCCTGGTCGGACATCTCCTCTTTCCGCTGCCGCAGCGGCGCGATGTAGTCGAGACGGACGGCGGGAAACTGCTTCGGCACGATCGACTTCATGTCGCTGCCGCTGCTCTTGATGTACATCACCTCGATGGCGCGCCCCAGGAGGTCGGTGGCGCGGGACTTGAGGCTGTTGTTGCCGCCGCCCCAGAGCACGAGCGCTTCCTCCGCCCCCACGAGGCGCGACTGCTGGACGAGCTGATCGAGCTCAGTTGCGGGCGTCTCCGCCCATCGGTTCTGCATGGGGCGGATTATCGCCGACGAACTGCCGGTAGTTCTCGAAGCGCCCCAGGATCTGGTCGACGTAGGCCACCGGCTCGGTGCCGCGGGCGAAGCCGTGCTTCACCACCGGATCGTCGTACACGCTGCGCTTCGACTTGCGGATCAGCCAGTACGCCACGTCGTTCCACGACGCCGGATCGTCGCCATGCTTGCGCGCCAGCCTGACCGCATCCTGCACGTGCCCCAGGCCGACGTTGTAGGAGGCGAGGATGAACTTGAGCCGCTCGTCCTCGTTCGTGACGGAGTCCTTCCAGCTGTCGTCCAGCTTCCACAGATACCGGCAGGCCCCCTCGATGCTCTGCTGCGGATTGCCGGGATTGACGCGCATCTCGCGCGCCGTGCTGGGCATGATCTGCATCAGGCCGACCGCGCCGGCCCACGAGTGCGCCTTCACGTCGAAGCGCGATTCCTGATAGGCCTGCGCCGCGACGAGGCGCCAGTCCCACCCCGGGATCCTGGCGTACTCGCGGAACCACTCGTCGAACGGGGAGAGGATGCCGGTCTCGGCGGTGAGATTGCCGCCCCGCCGCTGGAAGCCGCGCCGGTCGAGGAAGTACTTGCGATACAGCACGGCCAGCAGGCCCGACTTGCGCTTCCCGGCGATGAACTTGTTCAGCGCGTCGAGCAGTTGCGGCGCGTTGCGGCGGACGGCCCACACCACCGGCTGGGCCGGCCCGATGGCCGGCTTGACCACGAGGTTCGTGTATTCGCCGGCCTTGAGCGAGGCGAGGTTCTCCGCCGCCACGGTGTACGCGATCTCCCCCTCGGCCAGTCGCTGGATCAGCCGGTCGCTCGACTCGTCGACCTCCACCACCTCGATGTCATCCGAAAGCTCGCCCCGCAATTCGACCAGGCGGCGCAGATACGGCGAGGTCCGCGGCACGTGCACGCGCGAGCCGGCCAGCTCCCGCGGCGAGGTGATGAGGCGCGCCTTGATGGTCATGTCGGGGCCGCTGGCCCGGTCCTCCCGCGCGATCGACTTCGCCACGGTCGGCGTGGTGCCCGCGGCCGGATTCTCGTTGCCGCGCTGCACCACCACCGGCGTGGTTTCGTACAGGCCGGCGGTCAGCGCCACCTCCGATTGATCCGTGGTCGCCGCCAGCTGCGCCGCGACGACGTCTCCCTCGCCGGAGTTGAGCTTGTTGAAGAGCTCCCCGCTGTCCCGCACCACCACCGGCGTCAGACGCAGGCCGTTCTCGCGGGCGAAGGCGTTGAGCAACTCGTACTCGTAGCCCAGGGTGTCGCCGCGGTAGAGGAAGTAGCCGGTGGAGTTGAAGGTGAAGAGCACGTGCAGCGACTTCGCCTCGCGCAGGGCCGCGAGATCGCGATCGATGGGAGGCAGCGCGGGCGGCTTCGCCGGCGCCCCCTCGGCCGGACGAGGCACCGGCGCCGTATCGAGCGCGACCGGCCTGGGCGGGGGGGCGGGCGCCGGCGGTGTGCGCGCCGGCTCACGCCCGCCGCAGCCGGCGAGGAGGAGGGCGATGAGAAAGGCGCGTTTCAACTGAGGTCTTATATGGGACATGATGCCAAATACCTGGAGTTCCTGGTTACCGGTTGCTGGTTACTGGTAGATGCTGATAGAACGGAAGCAGTTGTCGGTAGCAGCATCTGCTGACAACCGATAACTGACAACCGACAACCAGTACCCAGCAACCAGCAACTGCCGGAGGCTCAATGTCCGTCACCATCGAAACCGACGTCACCCTGCGCCAGGCCAGGCGCGGCGAGAACCCGCTCAAGCTCAAAAGGATCCATCACGTCGAGCTGTGGGCCGGCAACGCGAAGCAGTCCTCCTTCTTCTACCGCAAGGCATTCGGCTTCTCCCAGCTGGCCTACTCCGGCCTGGAGACGGGCAACCGGCAGGCCGCGTCGTACGTCCTCTCCCAGGGCAAGATCCGCCTGGTCATCACCTCGCCCCTCACCCCCGCCCACCCGGCGGCCGAGCACATCCGCAGGCATGGCGACGGCGTGGTGGACATCGCGCTGCACGTGGAAGACGCCGACTTCGCCTTCCAGGAGGCGGTCAGGCGCGGCGCGAAGCCGGCCATCGAGCCGCACGACGTGCGCGACGAGCACGGCGTCATCCGCCGCTCGGCCATCCACACCTACGGCGATACCATCCACTCCTTCATCTCCTACAAAGACTACCTGGGTCCCTTCCTGCCCGGCTATCAGGCGGCGGAGATCCCGAGCGAGAGCGCCGGGCTGCTCATCGTCGATCACGTGGTCGGCAACGTCGAGCTGGGGAAGATGAACGAGTGGGCCGAGTTCTACTCGAAGGTGATGGGCTTCTCCCGCTACATCACCTTCGACGACAAGGACATCTCCACCGAGTACAGCGCGCTGATGTCGATCGTGATGTCGGACGACAACCGGGTGGTCAAGTTCCCCATCAACGAGCCGGCGCCCGGCCGCAAGAAGAGCCAGATCGACGAGTACCTCGACTGGTACCACGGCCCGGGGGTGCAGCACCTCGCGCTGCAGACCGGCGACATCATCGAGACGGTGACGAAGCTGCGCGCGAACGGCGTGGAGTTTCTCAGCGTGCCGGACTCCTATTACGAAGAGATGACGGGCCGCATCGGCGAGATCGAAGAGCCGATGGACGTCCTGCGCCGGCTGCACATCCTGGTCGACCGGGACGAGGAGGGGTATCTGCTGCAGCTCTTCACCAAGCCGGTGGAGGACCGGCCGACCGTGTTCTTCGAGATCATCCAGCGCAAGGGCTCGCGCGGCTTCGGCAAGGGGAACTTCAAGGCGCTGTTCGAGTCGATCGAGGCGGAGCAGGCCAAGCGCGGCAATCTGTGAGCGGGTACCAGTCCGGCTTCGGCAATGACTTCGCCACGGAGGCGATCCCCGGCGCGTTGCCGGCCGGCCAGAACTCGCCGCAACGGGTGGCGCACGGGCTGTACGCGGAGCAGCTGAGCGGCACGCCGTTCACCGCGCCGCGCGCGGCGAACCGGCGCTCGTGGCTCTACCGCATCCGCCCCAGCGTGATGCACGAGCCGTTCGCCCCTTTCCGCGATGCCGCGCCGCTCGGCGACGCGACGCCGAATCAGCTGCGCTGGGATCCCTTTCCCATCGTCTCCGATGCTGACTTCGTGGACGGCCTGCTGCCCATCGCCGCGAACGGCGAGGCAGCGATGACCAGCGGCATGGCGGTGTACGTCTACGCGGCCGGCCGGCCGATGACGGAGCGCTTCTTCTACAGCGCGGACGGCGAGCTGCTCCTCGTGCCCCAGCAGGGGACGCTGACCATCCGCACCGAATTCGGCATCATCGAGGCCGAGCCGGGCGAGATCGCGGTCATCCAGCGCGGCATCCGCTTCCGGGTGGAAGTGCCGGAAGGCGGCGCGCGCGGCTACCTCTGCGAGAACTACGGCGCCCTGCTCCGCCCGCCCGACCTCGGTCCCATCGGCGCGAACGGCCTGGCCAACTCGCGCGACTTTCTCACGCCGCTCGCCGCGTACGAGGACCGGGAAGGCGCCTTCGAGCTGATCGCCAAGTTCCAGGGCCGCCTCTGGCGCGCCGCCATCGCTCACTCGCCGCTGGACGTGGTGGCGTGGCACGGCAACTACGCGCCGTACAAGTACGACCTCCGCCGCTTCAACGTGATCAACAGCGTCTCCTTCGATCATCCCGACCCCTCCATCTTCACCGTCCTCACCTCGCCGTCGGAGGTCGTCGGGACGGCGAACGTCGACTTCGTGATCTTCCCGCCGCGCTGGATGGTGGCGGAGCACACCTTCCGTCCGCCGTACTTTCATCGCAACTTCATGAACGAGTACATGGGCCTCATCTTCGGCACGTACGACGCGAAGGCGGAGGGCTTCGTCCCGGGCGGGGCGAGCCTGCACAACTGCATGTCCGCGCACGGTCCGGACGCGGCCACGTTCGATCGCGCCTCCTCCGCGCAACTGGAGCCTCAATTCCTGGGCGACACGCTGGCGTTCATGTTCGAGTCGCGCTTCGTGTTGCGCCCCACCCAATTCGCCCTCGACGCGCCGCAACTGCAGCGCGAGTACTGGACATGCTGGCAAGGTCTGCAGAAGCGCTTTTCGCCGGATTGATCGACTACGCCGGCCTCTTTCCGCCGGCCGCTCTGTCGATGGAGGAGGCGGTGCGCAACTACGAGGCGTACCGCCGCGGCGAGCACGCCTGGATGCTGGGCCGCTTCGTGGTGACCGCGCAGCGGCTGGAGGAACTCAGTGTCATCCTGAGGCCCGGAGAGGCTGAAGGATCCCCATCGATCTTGCCGGGAGATCCTTCGGCCTCTCCGGGCCTCAGGATGACCGGGCTCTCCGTCCTCGGCATCCATCCGGACGCCGACACCATCGAGGTGAAAGCCTGCAATGCGGATGAAGTGGCGGCCATCGCGGAGCGCACCGCCGGCAAGACAGTCTACATCGAGCTGACCGATCTGTCGCTGCTGGATGCCGTGGCCGAACATCGGTTGCGCGCGAAGCTGCGCACGGGCGGCGTCACCGCGGACGCGTTCCCCGCCGCCGAGGCGATCGCGAACTTCATCCGCGCCTGTGGCGAGCGCGGCGTGGCCTTCAAGGCGACGGCCGGTCTGCATCATCCCGTCCGCTGCGTGAAGGCGCTGACCTACGAGGCGGACGCGCCGCGCGGTACGATGCATGGCTTCGTGAACGTCTTCATGGCCGCGGCGCTACCCGTACGGGCGGAAGAGATTCTGCTGGAGGCCGACCCGCGCGCGTTCGCCTTTGATGACGACGCCGCGTCGTGGCGCGGCAACCGCGTGGCCACGGAGACGCTGCGCGACGTGCGGCAACGGTTCGCAATCTCGTTCGGCTCCTGCTCCTTCGAAGAGCCGGTGGCCGATCTCAAGGAGCTGGGGTGGCTTTAGTCAGCTGGATCGATTCGGCGAACATCAGCCAGGAGTTTCCGCTGGAGAACCTGCCGCTCGGCGTCTTCCGCGCCGGCCGCCGCGCGCGCATCGGCGTTGCCATCGGCGACCGCATCCTCGACCTCGGCGGCGCGTTCGAGGACGGCCTCATTCACGAGGAGGCCTGCACGCGCGACACGCTGAACGACCTTATGGCGCGCGGCCGGGAAGCCTCGCGCACGCTTCGGGCGCGCCTCATCGAGCTGCTCTCCGAGGGCTCGCCTGACCGGCATCGGACGGCGAAGCATCTGCTGCCGCGGCAGAGCGCGGAGCTGCTCCTGCCGGCGGCCATCGGCGACTACACCGACTTTTACGCGTCGCTGCAACATGCCACGAACGTCGGAACGATGATGCGGCCGGACAACCCGCTGCTGCCGAACTACAAATGGATTCCGATCGGCTACCACGGCCGCGCCTCCTCCATCGTGGTGAGCGGCACGCCGGTGCGCCGGCCCTGGGGCCAGCTGCGCGACGATGCCGCGAAGCCGCCCGAGCTCGCGCCGTCGCGGCGGCTCGACTACGAGCTGGAAGTCGGCGCGTTCATCGCGCGCGGCAACGCGCTCGGCCACTCGATCCCGATCGGCGAGGCGGGCGAGCACGTCTTCGGCTTCTGCCTCCTCAACGACTGGTCGGCGCGCGACATCCAGACGTGGGAGTACCAGCCGCTGGGCCCGTTCCTGGCCAAGAGCTTCGCCACCTCCATCTCGCCGTGGGTGGTGATGGCCGAGGCGCTGGAACCTTTCCGGTTGCCTCCGCCTGCGCGGGCGGAGGGGGATCCGGCGCCGCTGCCGCATCTGGCCGGCGGCGAGGCGTACGACATCACCCTCGAGGTGTGGATCAAGACCGCGAAGATGACGCAGCCGGTGCGCATCAGCCGCGGCAACTTCCGGGAGATGTACTGGACGGTGGCGCAGCTCGTCGCGCATCACTCGTCGAACGGCTGCAACCTGCGCCCGGGCGACCTGCTCGGCAGCGGCACGGTCTCCGGCGCGGAGAAGGATGCGCGCGGGTGCCTGCTGGAGCGGACCTGGCGCGGCACCGAGCCGCTGGAGCTGCCGTCCGGCGAGACGCGCCGCTTTCTGGAGGACGGCGACGAGGTGATCCTGCGCGGCCATTGCGCGCGGGAAGGCGCCACGCGCATCGGCTTCGGCGAGTGCCGCGGCACCGTGACCGCCGCGCTGTCGTGACCCCTGCTTTGGTCACGGGCCGTTTCGCGCCGTCGCCGACCGGCCCGCTCCATCTGGGCAGCCTCGTGGCCGCGGTCGGCTCGTGGCTCTTCGCGCGCGGGGCGGGAGGGCGGTGGCTGGTGCGGATGGAGGACCTCGATGCGCCGCGCGTCGTGCCCGGCTCGGCCGAGGAGATTCTGGCGGCTCTGCGCCGATACGGCCTGGAATGGGACGGCGAGGTCGTCTACCAATCCGCTCGCACCGCTCTGTACGAAGACGCTCTCGCCACGCTTCGCGCTCGCGGCCTCGCCTACGACTGCGCCTGTTCCCGCGCCGAGCTGCAGCGCGCCGCCTCCGCCCCGCTCGGTGCCGAGCCGGTCTATCCCGGCACCTGCCGCCGCGGCCTCCCACCCCACCGCCCGCCCCGCGCCGTCCGCTTCCGCGTGCCTCCGGGCGTCGTCGCGTTCGACGATCTCCTGCATGGCCGCATCGAGGAGGATGTGGAGGCGCGCACCGGCGACTTCGTCATCAAGCGCGCCGACGGTCTCTTCGCGTATCAGCTCGCCGTCGTCGTGGACGATGCGGAGCAGGGGGTGAACCAGGTCGTGCGCGGCGGCGATCTGCTCTCCTCCACCGCGCGCCAGATTGCGCTGCAGCGCGCGTTGTCGCTGCCGACTCCGGCGTACGCGCATCTGCCGCTCGTCACGAACGCGGACGGCGCGAAGCTCGGCAAACGCGATGGCGCGCTGCCGCTGCCGACGCTCGATGACCGGCGCGTGAAGGAGACCTTGATCGGCGCGCTGCGCATCCTCGGATTCGAGGAAGCGGAGAGCCTGAAGGAAGCGCTCAGCGCCATTCCAGCCCGCAACCGCGGCATTTCTTCTTCGGCGGGATGAGCATCGCCACCAGCATCACCAGCGGTGCGAGCAGCACCAGGCCGAGAAGCGCGGGCCGCACCAGGTAGTGGCGCAGGCCGGCCACGAGCGTCGAGAAGAGGACCCACGTCAGCAGCCAGCCGGCGTAAAGCCGCAGCCGGTTCGAGACCGGGTACACCTCGTCGGAGAAGCAGCGGCGGCAGCGGCCGGCCGAGGGCGTGAGCTCGCGCGACGGTTCTTCGGCGGTCTCCTCGACGGCGGAGTCGAGCAGGTCGCGCGCTTCGTCCACGTCGCGGCGCCGTACGCGGAGGCGCACGCCGCCGTGCGCGTGCGCGCCGCCCGAGCCGAGGCGCGCGACGTTGTCGTCCGCCAGGACGGCGGGGATGCCGGCCGCCTCAAGCGTCGCGCGGGCCAGCTCGGCCTCGCCGAGAAAGACGAAGCTGTCGAGCGTGACGAGGTCGTCGCCGCTCACGGGCGGAAGCGCGTGCCGATCAGCAGCGTGTGCACGTTCAGGCCGGGGTTGCGCGAGGCGAGGCCGCCGTTGGAGATGTGCGCGAAGCGGTAGCCGACCACCATCGCCAGCGGCCTCCGCGGGAAGAGCACCGCGCCGCCGCCGACCTGGGAGATGAAGTTGAAATGCGACGTCGCGGCGGGGACGCGGCGGGTGGTCCACATCGGGCCGGTGGAGAGCTCCACGAACGGCTCGTACGACGGCGACTCGCGGAAGAGGCGGCGGCGGATCATCGGGGAGAGCGCGGCGCCGCGCGCGGTCTCATCCGGATCGCCGTAGTGGTTGCCGAACCAGCTGCGCGGCTCCTGCACGTTCATCGGCGCCAGGATGAAGCCAACCTCCGTGCGAGGCGACCAGCTGCGCACCAGCTCCAGCTGCAGCGACTCGATGCTGGCCTGCCCGTGCATGCTCTGGATGCTCCGGCCGCTGGCCAGGTAGACGTTGAGCCGTTCCGGCGGTCCGAAGAGCGGCGCGGCGAATGCGCTGGACGCAAGAAACAGGAACGACGCGATTGCGAAACGCGTAATCCGTGGCAAGGGGCCCTCCGAAGGTTTGATGATACGTACGAAGCAGGAAGTCCGCCAGACGTGCGGGCGCAGCCGCGCGGGCATGAAGGTTGAGTGAGAGCGAGGAGCATGACGACGAACGATGATGAAGTGAAGGTGACGAACAACCCGCGGGAAGGACGTTTCGAGGCGACCGTGAACGGTGCGCTCTGCGTCTGCGAATACTCGCTGCAGCCGGGCAAGATCATCTTCACGCACACCGAGGTACCGAAGGCGGCGGCCGGGCGCGGCGTGGCGAACAAGCTGGCCGAAGCCGGCCTCGAACATGCGCGGCGGGAGCAGTTGCGCGTGGTTCCGGTGTGCGAGTTCATCAGCTCTTACATCGGCCGGCACGAGCAATATCAGACGCTGCTCGACGCGCCGGAGTGACAAACGGTGGGGCCGCCCTGGCCGGCCCAGGCAGGCTGAAAGCGCGCTCCACGGCGGATCGCCCGAAATTGCGGGTTTGACGCGCGAGCGCTTCTCGGCACAAAATCCGCCGAAATCCAGCGTCGACGAAGGGGACGACATCAAGATGGCGACGAAAAAGAGTTCCGGTTCCAAAGGTGGCGGCAAGGGTCTGGCCGCCGAAGTGCAGCCCAGTGCTGATCTCTCGGCGATCGTGGGCAGCACGCCCATCCCGCGCAGCGAAGTGACGAAGAAGGTGTGGGACTACATCAAGGCCAACGGCCTGCAGGACCAGACCAACAAGCGCATGATCAACGCGGACGACAACCTGAAGAAGATCTTCGGCGGGAAGAAGCAGGTGTCGATGTTCGAGATGACCGCGCTGGTCAACAAGCACCTGTCGTAACGCGAGGTTCACCGCACCACGAAGGGCCGGCTCCGCGCCGGCCTTTTTCATTGCCGCGTGATGTTGATGTCGTGCCTCGTCACGACGTTGGCCAGGATCTCCACCGTGGCCGGCACGTCGCCTGTCTGATCGCCCGCCGCCTTCTGCAGGTCGATGGTGTACTTCGCCGGCGCGAGGTCGATGAAGAAGAAGCCGCGCGAGTCGAGGTCGACGGTGAAGAGCAGCCGCGACTTCGCCTCGTCGTACACCAGCACCTTCCTCGCCGCGAACTCCGAGGGCCGCGGCGCCGGGGTGATGGTGACCAGACCCGAGAGCCGGCCGTGGAGGGTGGGGGTGGGGTCGGTGGGGCTCTCCCCTTTGCAGGCGAGCATCAGAACGAAGAGCAGGAACGCGAAGCGTCGCACACCGGGAGTGTAAACGTGGGGCCGGCTCTCCAGCCGGCCCGTCATCAACGGATTGCTGGGCCGGCTG
>DASYMJ010000326.1:0-12881 GCA_036009105.1 Thermoanaerobaculia bacterium
CACGTATGCGCTGCCCGCTCACGAGCTGCCGTCGGCCAAGGGGCATGGCGAGCCGCTGACCTCGTCGCTGCAGCCGCCACCGGGCGCCTCGTTCCTGGCGGTGATGATGGGTGAGCCGGATGACCTCTGGCTGATGACGACGGATGACGGCTACGGCTTTGTGGTCCGCTTCGAGGACCTGCTCACCGACCGCAAGGCGGGGAAGGCCGTGGTGAACGTGGGCGAAGGCGCCGCCCTGCTGCGGCCGCAGCGGGTGTTCACCCACGAGACGGATCGCATCGCGGCGGCGACCACGGAAGGGAAGCTGCTGCTCTTCGCCGCGGTCGACCTGCCGCTGCTCGCGCGCGGCAAGGGCGTGCAGACGATCAAGATCCACAAGACGCCGATCGCGCCGGAGAAGGTGGTGGCGGTGGCGGTGGTGCCGGAGGGGGGGACGCTGGTGGTGACGGCGGGCAAGCGCTACACGAACCTCAAAGGCGCCGACCTCGACCCCTACCTCGGCAAACGGGCGCAGCGCGGCTTGAAGCTGCCGCGCGGCTTCCAGAGCGTGACCACGATCCGTACGTGGTCAGAGCGGGAGCGGGGGACGGAGACGGTGAATTAGCGAACAGCGCGCGGCGAGCGGCGAGCAGGAGGACCCGGCACCTGCTGCGGTTCCTCCGTGTTCCTGCCCGCTGCTCGCCGCTCGCCGTTCGCATATCATTCGCCGCCCATGCGCCGCCGGCTTCTCATCGTCAGCATCGTTGCGCTCGTCATCATCGTCGATCAGTGGACGAAGGTCTGGGCCCGGGTCCACCTGGAGACGCCGCGGGAGTGGCTGGGCGGGCTGGTCGCGCTCTTCGTCACCGAGAACTCCGGCGCCTTCCTCAGCCTCGGCGCGAACCTGCCGCCCATGGCGCGCACCATCCTGTTCGGCGTGTTCGTCGGCCTCACCCTGGCGTTCGCGGCGTATGCGCTCGTCACCGGGCGGGTGCGGGCGGGGGAGGCGTATGCCGTGTCGCTGGTGGTGGGCGGCGGCATCGGGAACCTGATCGACCGCGTGGCCCGCGGCGGGCGGGTCACGGACTTCATCTACATGGAGGCCGGGCCGCTGCACACGGGGGTGTTCAACGTGGCGGACGTGGCCATCACGGCCGGCGTGATCTGGCTCTTCCTCGCCTCGCTCACGGCCCGACCGCGTACGCCGGCCCATCCGGCTGATTCCCCGTCGCCACCGAGCCGGTGATCTTCAGCGTGGCCAGGTCGAGCGCCTCGACCCTGGCCGCAGCGGATCAAGGCGCGCTTGCCGTCCGGCGTCGATGACCATCCCGGCCGGGTCTTCGTCCGTGGTCGCGCGCGCGGCGGCGCTGGGGCTATTTGCGCGTAGTGAAGTAGCGCTTGAGCCATTGGGAGAGGCCGTCCAGGCCGGGGAAAAGCACGCGCTCGGTGATGTTGGCCTGATCGAGCTTGTCGCGCACTTCCCACTTCAGCTCGGCGGGGATGATGACCCGGCGGTAGAGGGACTCGCGGCGGAGAAGGAGGTCTTCCAGGCGGAGGCGGGAGCTGGAGGGGAGGGAGAAGAGCGCGAACTGATTGACGATGCGCTCGTCGAGGGAGGGCGGCTCGAAGAACACCACGAAGTCGTGCCTGGAGAGGGCGTCGAACTCCTCCAGGCTGCCGGCCACCTCGTGCAGCATCTCGGTGGTGAAGATGTTCGTCTCCTCGCCGAGGAGGTTGCGCAGGCGGCGGGGGAGGAGGTCGTTGGTGCGGCGGTAGTCGACGCACCAGAGCGCGCCGTCGGAGTCGAAGTGGCGGAAGTCGTGGGTGGCGAAGTGCATGGCCACGTACGGCGAGTACGACCAGTCGAGCAGGCGGGTGGGGAGGCCGTGGTGCTTGGCCAGGGACAGCCAGTTCCAGATCGAGTCGCCGTGCACGGCGCTGCGCAGGGCGTACTTGCGGAAGCTGGTCAGGAGGTGGCGCTCCACCGGCTCGAAGCCGCCCGTCTGCAGGCTGGTCTCCAGCGCGTGCTCGGAGCGGGGGACGCCGCGGAAGAGGAAGTTCGAGCGGTGGCGGCGGATGTCCTCCTGCCAGGAGCTCTGGAAGACCACCTCCTCCAGCTCCAGCCAGCTGCTCACGCGCACGTCGGTCACGGCTGCGCTCTGTGCAAAGGCTGTGTCAGGGCACGAAAAAGGGCGCTCCGGAGAGCGCCCTTTTCGTTACCGCGTGAAGGGTGGGATCAGAAGCAGGCCGGCCCGCCGCCGAAGATGTTGCCGTTGATGGTCGCCGTCGCCGTGGTGACGCCCGGGTTCTGCGAGATCAGGTAGTTCTGTACCGCGGTGGTGTCGTTGCCGGCACCGGGGTAGCCCGGGATACGGAAAGTGGTGGTGGGGAAGCGGTTGCGGACGCGGATCTGGCCGCTGGCGTAGGCGCCGGCGATCAGGTTGTTGTTGATGCTGGAGCAGACGGACGTGGTATCGGTCGGCGCGGTGCCGGACTGAACGAAGATGCCGTTCTGGGCGGAGCCGGTCGAATCGGCCAGGTCGTTGTTGAAGATCTTGGCCAGCGCGTTCACGCTGCCGGAGCCGACGCTCACCGTGATGCCGCGGCTGGTGATCTGACGGACCGTGTTGCCGCTGACCGTGGTCTGGAACGTGCCGCTGCCGGTCGCGGTGAGGTTGATCGCATCGCAGGTGACCGAGCAGGTGGAATTGGGCACGCCGGTGGCGCCGAGGACGTTGTTCGTCACCGAGCCGGTGACGTTGCCGGTGCCGCTCTTCTGCACGGTGAAGGGAGAGGAGAGGCTGAACATGCTCGTGTTGCCGTTGACGTTGTAGGTCAGCGTCGACGCGCCGGCGGTGCCGAGGAAGACGGCCTGCGCGTTCGTGGTGAACGTGCTGCCGGAGACGGTGACGTTCAGCGACGCGCTGTCCGCGCCGTCCGAGAAGTAGCCGCTGCTGAAGTTGTCATGGAACGTCGAACTGCTCACGTTGGACGTGATCGACGCCGTGCCGTGGCCGCTGATGAGCGCGCCCTGCGCGCCGGTCGGCGTCACGACGCTGCTGAAGTTCGAGCCGGCGATGTTGATGTTCAGCGAGCCGGCCGAGTTCTGCACCGTGAACTGGCGGTGGAAGTTGTTGTGGAAGTTGGAGCCGGTGATGGTGGCGGTGCCGCTGAGGTTCACGAACTGCACGCCGTGCTCGCTGGTCTCGTTGCCGTTGTTCGCCACCTCGACGTTGGTCATGGTCAGGTTCGACACGCCGTTGCCGTTGATGCCGATCTGCGCGCCGCCGGTGACCAGGACGTTGGAGAGCGAGACGCCGCTCACGCCGACCAGGTGGATGCCCGCGTTGCAGCCGGTGTTCGTGCCGTTGAACGTGTCGCCGCAGATGTTCGCCGCGACGCCGTTCACGGTGCCGTTCGCCGTGAAGAGCATGTTGCTGAGCGAGACGTTCGAGGCGGTGGTGAAGCTCGCGCCGCGGGTGGTCATGTTGGAGATCGTGCCGCCCGAGCCTGCTGTCGCGCCGCTGCCGGTGACGGTGAAGCTGCCGGTGGTGTTGTTCACCAGGATGCCGTTGGCGTCCGCTGCCGCCGAGACGCTGCGCAGGCTGACGCCGAGAGCCATGTTGCTCAGGTCGACCGCGGTGCTGCCGGTGGTGGTGACGGTGGAGCCGTCGGTGCCCGCCGTCACGTTGAGCGCGCCGGCGTTGCCGAAGATGCCCTTGCCGCCTGTCGTGGTCACGTCGAGGTTCGAGGCGTTGACCGTCGGCGTGCCGCCGTTGATGACCAGGCCGTTCGCGCCCGGCGTGAGGTTGACATCCGTCAGGGAGTACGTGCCGGCGCCGGTGCTGATGGAGATGCCGTCCGTGCCGCCGGTGACGTCGACCGTGCCGATGGTGCCGCCGGTCTTCGCGCTGGAGCTGATGCCGACGCCGCTGGCCGAGACGGTCAGGCCGCGGACGACGCTGGCGTTGCCCATGGTGACGCCCGTGCCGCCGGAGTTGCCGATGGTCGGTTTGAGGCCGGCCGGGAAGAGCGTGTACGGGCCGACCACCAGCGCCACGCCCTCGCCGATCAGCTGCTGGTTGTTCAGCAGCGTGATGCCGGAGTTCTGGCCGTTCGGCGTACCGTCGCCGCGGTGGACGTAGATGATGTCGCCCGGCGGGACGGCGGAGGCGGCCGCGGCGAGCGTGTTGAAGGGCGAGGGCGAGCGGCCGTCGCCGGCCAGCGCGTCGTTGCGGACGTACCAGACGCGCGTGGAGATGGAGAGCGTCACCGTGCCGGTGGCGGTGTTCGCGCCGTCCGAGACCGTGTACTGGAACGAATCCGGCCCGATGTAGCCGGCGTTCGGCAGGTAGTTGAACGAGCCGTTCGGATTGATCGAGACCGTGCCGTGGGCGGGCGGAGTGGCCACGCCGGTGACGGTCAGCGTGTCGCCTTCCGGATCGCTGTCATTGGCCAGGACGCTGCCGGCCACGACGGCGGCCGGATAGAGGGTGCCGCCGGTGCCGACCCGGAGCTCGGTGTTGCCGACGGCCGCGAAGCTGTCGGGGTTCGCCACCGGCGCCTGGTTGAGGATGGTGATGGTGACCGTGGTGACGTTCGAGTCGGCCACGCTGTCATTCGCCTTGTAGGTGAAGGTGACGGTGGTCGGCGGACCGGTGTAGCTGAAGGTGAAGCTGCCGTTCGGGTTGAGGACCAGCGTGCCGGCGGTGGGACCGCTGACCAGGATGGCGGTCAGCGTCGGGCTGTCCACATCCGTGTCATTGCCGAGGACGCCCGGCGCGGGAACGGTGTGCGTGCCGGAGGGGAAGCTGTAGCTGTCCGGATTCGCCACCGGCGCATCGTTCACCGGGGTGACGGCGAGGGCGACCGTGGCCACGTTCGAGAACGAGGTGCCGTCGCTGACCTTGTAGGTGAACGAGTCGGTGAGCGTCTCGCTGCCGTCGTGGGTGTAGGTGAAGGAGCCGTCGGCGTTGAGGGTGAGCGAGCCGTGGGCCGGGCCGCTGACCAGCACCGCGCTGAGCGAGGCGGCCGGCGAGTCGGCGTCCGTGTCGTTGCCCAGGACGCCCGGAGCGGGGATGGTGAGCGTGCCGCCTTCGCTGACGACGTAGGCGTCGTTGATGGCGACCGGCGCGTCATCGACCGGGGTGATGGTGATGGTCACGGTGGCGACGTTCGAGTCGCTCGTGCCGTCGTTGGCCTTGTAGGTGAAGGAGTCGGTGGTGGTCTCGCTGCCGTCGTGGGCGTAGCTGAACGAGCCGTTGCCGTTGAAGGTGAGCGTGCCGTGGGCCGGGCCGCTGACCAGCACCGCGTTGAGCGAGCCGGCCGGCGTGTCGACGTCGGTGTCGTTGCCGAGCACGCCCGGAGCGGCGACGTTCAGCGTGCCGCCCTCGGCGACCGAGTACGCGTCGTTGACCGCGACCGGCGCGTCATCCACCGGCGAGACGGTGATGGTCACGGTGGCGACGTTCGAGTCGACCGTGCCGTCGTTCGCCTTGTAGGTGAACGAGTCGCTGGTCGTCTCGCTGCCGTCGTGGACGTAGCTGAAGGAGCCGTCCGCGTTGAGGGTGAGCGAGCCGTGAGCCGGGCCGCTGACCAGGACCGCGGTCATGGTGGAGTCGGGATCGGTGTCATTGCCGAGCACGCCCGGAGCGGGCACGTTCAGCGTGCCGCCCTCGGCGACCGTGTACGCGTCGTTGTTCGCCACCGGCGGGTCGTTGACCGGCGTGATGGTGATGGTGACGGTGGCGTTCGAGGTCGAGGTGCCGTCCGACGCCTGATAGACGAAGGAGTCGGTGGTCGTCTCGCTGCCGTCGTGGACGTAGCTGAACGAGCCGTTCGGGTTGAGAGTCAGCGTGCCGTGAGCGGGACCGGTCACGACCGACGCGGTGAGCGAGGAGTCGGGATCGGTGTCATTGCCGAGCACGCCCGGAGCGGGCACGTTCAGCGTGCCGCCCTCGGCGACCGTGTACGCGTCGTTGTTCGCTACCGGCGGGTCGTTGACCGGCGTGATGGTGATGTTCACCGTCGCGTTGGAGGAGAGCGAGCCGTCCGAGGCCTTGTAGACGAAGGAGTCGGTGGTCGTCTCGCTGCCGTCGTGCACGTAGGTGAACGAGCCGTTGGCGTTGAGGGTCAGCGTGCCGTGGGCCGGACCGCTGACCAGCGAGGCGGTGAGGGAGGAGTCGGGGTCGGTGTCGTTGCCGAGCACGCCCGGAGCGGCGACGTTCAGCGTGCCGCCCTCGGCGACCGTGTATGCGTCGTTGACCGCCACCGGCGGGTCGTTGACCGGCGTGATGGTGATGTTCACCGTGGCGGTCGAAGTGAGGAAGCCGTCCGAGGCCTGGTAGGTGAAGGAGTCGGAGGTCGTCTCGCTGCCGTCGTGGATGTAGGTGAACGAGCCGTTCGGGTTCAGCACCAGCGAGCCGTGCGCGGGGCCGGTGACCACCGAAGCGGTGAGGGAGGAGTCGGGGTCGGTGTCGTTGGCCAGGACGCCCGGCGCGGCGACGTTCAGCGTGCCGCCCTCGGCCACCGTGTAGGCGTCGTTGTGCGCGACCGGCGGATCGTTCACCGGCGTGACGGTGATGGTCACCGTGGCCACGTTCGAGTCGAGCGAGCCGTCGTTGGCCTTGTAGGTGAAGGAGTCGGTGAGCGTCTCGCTGCCGTCGTGGACGTAGGTGAAGCTGCCGTTCGGGTTGAGGGTGACCGTGCCGTGAGCGGGGCCGGTGACCAGGACCGCGGTGATCGGATCGCCATCCGGATCGCTGTCATTGGCCAGGACGCCTGGCGCGGGCACGTTCAGCGTGCCGCCCTCGGCCACCGTGTACGCGTCGTTGACCGCCACGGGAGGATCGTTGCAGTCGGGCAGCGCGGGGTTGCCGGCCGGAAGCGACGGAGCGGCCGGCGAGCAGGTCTGGACGGTGGTGGGGAACGGACCGACCGGCGGGCCGTTGGTGGGGAAGGTGGAGCCGGAGGTGTTGACCGTGGTGCAGTAGGTGAGGGTGATGGTGCCGCGCTGGGCGGCCGGAACGCTGCTGCCGGTGGGGCGGACGTCGCCCGTGCCGAGCTGCCAGCTGATCGCGCCGGAGTGGGAGCGGACGGAGACCGCGCCGCCCCTGGAGCTGGACTTGCCGTTCGCGCGGATGGTGCCGTTGTCGAGCGTGACGTTGTTCTTCGCGGCGATGGTGACCGAGCCGCCGGCGCCGGCGGAGGTGTCGCCGGCCTTGGCCACGTAGGCGGTGCCGGTGACGGTGCCGGCGAGGGAGAGGACGGTGATGGAGCCCGCATCGTCCTTGCTGACGTTGGTCAGCGAGGCGACCGAGCCGGCCGCGCTGGGGCCGAAGATCTGCACGTTGTCCCGGGCGTAGACGCGGATCGAGTCGCCGCTGCCGTCATCATTGGTGGTGCCGGTGATGAGCAGGCCCTTGCGGTTGCCGGAGCTGCTGCCGAGGTCGCGGGAGTCGATGGTGATGGCCGTGCCGGAGCGGAGGAGGACCGCGTTGGCGTTCCCCTTCTTGGAGAGCGAGCTGACCGCGCCGCGCACTTCGATGCCGCAGCCTTCCAGCTTCACGGTGCCGGCGCCGGGGTTCTCACCCTGGGAGGCGACGAGCGCCGTCTCGGTGATGGTGACGGCCGGCTCGCCGTGAGCGTTGGAGACGAGCGAGACGTTGCCGCCCTTCTGCTGGCCGGAGCCGCCGCTGAGATTCGTGCTGGGGCCGGAGACGATGAAGCCGCCCGCCTCCAGCTTGCCGCCGGAGGTGACGTCGATGTTGCCCGAATTGCCGCCTTTCGACCCGGCGGAGACGATGGTCAGCGTCTCGAACTTGGCCGTGCCACCCGCCGTGATGGCGATCTGGCCGCCGTTGTCGTTGCTGCTCTCGCTGCCGCTGGAGATGATCGCGCCGGGTTGGCTGACCGTGGCGCCCTGGAGCAGGACGTTGCCGCCGGCATTGATCGTGATATTGCCGCCGGTGCCATTGCCCTTCCGGTTCTCGGCGAAGAGGCCGCTGCCGGGGGTCATGGTGAAGTTTCCGCTGACGGCGAACTTCATGGCGCAGGCGCTGGCGTTGCCGGGGCCGTCGTCGTTGCAGTTGACCTTTCCGGAAATGGTGAGGTTCCCGTCGTCCACCGTGAAGACGCCGTTGACGGCGTGGTCATGGTCCTGCGCGGAACCGTCGATGGAGGAGAAATCGACCGTGCCGCTGAGGGTCACGTTGTCGGCCATGGCGGGGAGGGCGAGAGCCACCACCGCGAGGACAAAAAGGAAGGAAAGTGACTGTCTGACACGAGACATGTACTGAGTCCTCCGAATCAATTGAAGAGACGAGCGGGAACTTCGTCAGGTTGTCGAAATGGGTGAATGGGATTTCGGACCGCCGAAAGCATACGCGTGGTAGTCCTGCTTGTCATCCTTTGGGATTGAAGGAATGCATAAACAGGCGGCGTTCCGGAAGTGGTGATAGAACGTTGCACGGATGGATGGTCGTCGCGTGGCACCCTGACACTGCCACAAAGGAGCTCTCGATGCGTCTTCGCCTCATTTCCGCCTTCCTGATCACCCTTTTCGTGCTTCCCGTCGTTGCCGCGCCAGCCCCGGCCTCCGGCCACCCTCTCCCCGCGTTGCGGGCCGAGGGACCGGTGGGGAGGGGTCTCCTGGAGCGGGTCGGAACGACGGCTTTCGTGCACGTCGGCGCGGAGAGCTTCCGCGACCTCTCCCCCCGCCAGCAGAAGCTGGCCTACTGGCTGACGCAGGCCTCCATCGCCATCGATCCGATCATCTACGATCAGCAATCCCGTTTTGGACTCCGTCAAAAATACCTCCTCGAGCTGATCGTGGCCCACCCCAAGGGGATCGATCCGGCCGCCTACCGGAAAATTCACGACTACACGAAGCTTTTCTGGGGCAGCCATGGCAATCACAACGACATCACCGCGCTCAAGTTCCTCCCCGAATTTACCTCGGACGAGCTGGAAGCGGCCGCAATCCACGCCCGGAAGAATTCGCCGAAAACGAAGCTGACCGAGGCGCAGCTGCGGAAGGAGCTGCAGGAGCTCGGGCCGTCGTTCTTCGATCCTGATTTCGAGCCGCAGCTGACGGCGAAGAGCCCGCGCGGCGGGCTGGACATCATCCAGGCCAGCTCCAACAACTTCTATGGTCCGGGCGTGACGCTGGCCGAGGTGGAGAAGCTGAAGGAGGCCTATCCGCTGAACTCGCGGGTGGCGAAAACGAAGGACGGGAAGCTGGTGGAGGAGGTCTATCGGGCCGGCACGCCGGACGGGAAAGTGAAGCCGGGCCTCTACGCGCTGTATCTCGGCCGCGCCGTTTCGTACCTGAAGAAGGCCCGCCCGTACGCGGAGCCGGGGCAGACCGCGGTGATCGACGCGCTGATCCGCTTCTATCAGACCGGCAACCCGCGGGACTGGATCGACTTCGGGATCAAGTGGGTGGGCAACAACCCGCCGGTGGACTTTGCGAACGGCTTCATCGAGGTCTACCGCGATCCGCGCGGGGCGAAGGGGACGGCGCAGAGCTTCGTCTCGGTGACGGACGAGAAGCTGAACAAGCTGATGGTGAAGATCGCCGGCAACGCGCAGTACTTCGAGAACCGCGCGCCGTGGGCCGAGCAGTTCAAGAAGCAGGGCGTGAAGCCGCCGCTGGCCAAGGCGATCGAGACGATCACCGAGACGGCGGACTTCAACGTGACGGTGGTGGGGGACAACCTGCCGAACGAGAACGAGGTGCGGGAGAAGTACGGCACGAAGAGCTTCCTCTTCACCGGCTCGACCCGCGCCCTGAACGAGGCGCGCGGCACGGCGACACTCGATGAGTTCGCGTACGACGCGGAAGACAAGGCCCTCTCTGCAAAATACGGCGACGAGGCGGAGGACCTGCTCACCGCCCTGCACGAGATCATCGGCCACGGCTCGGGGAAGGTGAGCCCGAAGCTGACCCAGGACCCGAGCACCTATCTGAAGGAGTACTACTCGACGCTGGAGGAAGGGCGGGCGGACCTGATGGCGCTGTGGAACATCTGGGACCCGAAGCTGGTGGAGCTCGGACTGGTGTCGCATCCCGATGTGGCCAAGGCGATGTACCTCCGCCAGTTCCGCGCGCCGCTGACCCAGCTGGGGTCGATCCCGAAGGGGGAGACGATCGAGGAGGACCACCAGCGGGACCGGCAGCTGCTGGCGCTCTACATCATGGACAAGGTGCCGGGCTCGCTGGAGTGGGCAAAGCGCGACGGCAAGACGTTCATGCACATCGTCGACTACCAGAAGGTGCGGCAGGGCGTAGGGATGCTGCTGGCGGAGCTGATGCGCATCAAGGGCGAGGGGGACTACGCGGCGATCAAGGCGCTGGTGGACCAGTACGGCGTGCACTTCGACCTGAAGCTGCGGGACGAGGTGGTGGCGCGGGTGAAGAAGCTCGATCTCCCCATCTACTGGCACGGCGTGAACGCGGAGCTGGCGATGGACAAGTCGGGCGGCGTCACGATGTCGTATCCGGATGACATCACCAGGCAGCGGCTCGGATACGCCGCCATGTACGACCAGGAGCTGAAGCCATGACCTTTCTCGCCTCCGCCATCTCTTCTCTGGCTCTCACGCCGTCCCGCGTCCGCTCTCTGGTCGACGGGTTGAGCGAAGCGGAACTTTCGGAGACTCCGGGGCCGGGGACGTTCTCCATCCGGGAGAACGTTGCCCATCTGCGGGACATCGATGTGCTGGGCTACGAGCAGCGCGTGTTGCGCACCTTGACCGAGGTGCAGCCGCTGCTGCCGGACCTGAACGGCTCGGCGCTGGCCATCGAGCGCGACTACGCGCATCAGGCCGTGCTGCCCGCTCTGGAGGAGCTCGCCGTTTCGCGGGCCCGGTCCATGGCCCGGCTGAGGCAGGCCACGGAGGCCGATCTGGAGCGGACGGCGGTTTACGAGGGGATGGGGGTGGTCACCCTGCGCCGGATTCTGGAGCTGTGGCTGGAGCATGACGCGGAGCATCTGGCGGACATGGCGCTGCTGAAGAGCGGCGAGGCGAAGCCGAGCCGCAGCGCGGCGTGAACCTGCCCGCCGTTCGCGCGTAAACATCAGGCATGCGGAACCTGCTCGCGATCCTCTACCGTCCGGCGGAGACGATGCGGAGCATCCTGGCCCAGCCTCGCGACCGGATGGTCCTCCCGCTGGTCCTCCTGGCCGGGATCTCCGACGCGCTGCGCAGCGTCTCGACGGACGATCTCCGCCACGCGCCGATGTCGCCCCACATCCTGGCCATCGTGATCGGCGTCTGCCTGGCCGTGCTCCTGGTGGCGGTCCTGCTGTTCTACGGCATGGCCTGGGTGGTGACGATGGTCGGCCGCCTCTTCGACGGCCAGGGGACCTCGCGCGCGATGCGCTCGGCCCTGGCCTGGGGTCTGGTGCCGGTGGTGCTCTCGCTCCTCTACCGGATCCCGCTCGCCTTCGCGCCGAAGCCGCCGGGGATGGTGGCGGTGATCGTGATCGTGCAGGCGGCCATCTTCCTCTGGTGGATCGGCCTGACCAGCTTCACGGTGGCGGAGGCACACCAGTTCTCGGCCTGGACCGGGCTGGGGACCATCGCGCTGTCGTCCCTCGCGCCGCTGGTGGTGGTGGGGGCGGGGGTGTTGACGATGATGATGAAGAGGTGAGCGCGCCGATGGCCGTTACGAAAAACCCTTGGGCCGCTCGTCGATGGTGGTGGCGATGTCGATCAGGCTGGCGGTGAAGATCGGGTCGTCGGTCTGCAGGTACATCGGGCCGGGGGCGGCCTTGATGATCAGGAGGTTGTTGTCGATGTCGACCTCGACGTCGTCGATCTGGGAAAGGGGGAGCTCGCTGTGTTTCTTGCCGTCGATCACCACGCGCTTGTTCGTGACGTAAAGCGCGCCGGCGGCGACGGGGACGAGCTTCTCGAGCTTGCCTTCCCGCTTGCGCTTCATCACCTGGCCGCGCGCGCTGTGGATGCAGTACTCGCGGTAGCCGAGCTTGATGGGGCACTGCTGGCGGGGGAGGTCGTATTTGGTCACGCCGCGCAGCTTGCGGAACTCCTCCGCCGCCTTCGTCTCCAGCGGGACGTCGCGGTCCCAGAGGTTGAAGGCCTTGCGCAGCTCCTTGAGCTGCTCTTCCTGCACTTCCCCCAGGCGGTCGTCGGCGAGGAGGTGCCACACCAGCACCTCGTAGAGCTGGGAGCGGACGTCGAAGGCGTCGTCGGATGAGAGGCCGGTGGCGTAGGCGACGCGGTCCATCAGGCGGGTCACTTCCGGCGCGCCGACGACGCCGAGACGCCCCAGCGCCTCGAAGCCGATCTGGAGGACGGTGTCGCGGGCGGCGGCGGCCCACACCTTGTAGGGGAGGTCGAGCGACTTGCGCTCCTGGGCCACCCGGTTGAGCGCCTCTTCGGTCGGATCGCGCCGCACTTCCTGGAGGGCGGCGGCGTAGGCGGCGAGGATCTCGCGATGCTTGCGGTCGCGCTCCTCGCGCTCGGCGCGCTCGCGCTCTTCCTGGGCCCGGATCTGGGCCCGCTGCTGGGCGGTGAGGAAGATGGGGATGCCGATCAGGATCAGGCCGAGGATGATCTCCACCCAGCCCTGGGGGCGGTGCTGGAGGAGCAGGCTCAGACCGGCGAGCAGGATGAGCGCGCCGACGGCCATCATGGCCATGAAGCCCCAGCCGCGCGCGGAGTCGGGGCGGAGGGAGGAGAAGAAGGGGGTGGAGGCGATGCTCTTGGACTGGGGAACGGTGGGGGAGCCGACGCCGGTCGTGTCGGCGAAATAGAAGGAGCGCATCCGGCGCCGCAGGAACTCGCCCATCGGCCCGGTGCTCAGCGCCGGGTCGGTGTCGATGGTCTCGAGCGGAATGCGGGGGGTGACTCCGAATCGTACCGGCCCGTTGGCG
>DASYMJ010000327.1:0-12834 GCA_036009105.1 Thermoanaerobaculia bacterium
GCGCAAAATTCCCCACTGCTGCCTCCCGTAGGAGTCTGGACCGTGTCTCAGTTCCAGTGTGGCCGATCACCCTCTCAGGCCGGCTACCGATCGTCGCCTTGGTAGGCCATTACCCTACCAACTAGCTAATCGGACGCGGACCCCTCCTGTGGCGAGAGCCCTTGCGAGCCCCCTTTGACCTCTCGGTATCATGCGGTATTAGCCAGAGTTTCCCCTGGTTGTTCCACACCTCAGGGCAGGTTATCCACGCGTTACTCACCCGTTCGCCGCTCGACTGGGTATTGCTACCCGCCTCGCTCGACTTGCATGTGTAAAGCACGCCGCCAGCGTTCATTCTGAGCCAGGATCAAACTCTCCAGTTTAAACGTGCAGCCTTGCGGCTGCTTTAAATGAAAGCCTGATATCTGACACCAATCGTGAACGACTGATGTGTTTTGTTATTCGGTTCGTATTGATACGAACTGTTCTTGTGAGATCGCTGCACGCGTTGCCGCGCGCAACTGACTCTCGTAGGAATCACGTTGTCTGTCTTGCTATCCTATTCAGTTGTCAAAGAACCGACTTCCGTCGAAAGGGCGGCAAGATTGCCAGACCCTCCCGTCCGTGTCAAGCGGAATGTTTCCGATCTCTCGAACTCATTCCGTCTGACGCGGACACCCGTAACTCACTGCTGCGTCGGGGATTTGAAAAGAACTGCCGGAGGTACTGCAGGGACCGGCGATTCTACGGCTGGCCCGCCGCTTTGTCAAGCATCGCGTCGGGAACTTATACAACCTTTGCCCCTGCCTCGCTATTCCAACCGCCCCGCCCCAGCGTGGCGTCATCGTCGCGTCAAAGATCGGTGTTGCCTCGGGACCCGGCACAACGCCTCACCCCTTGCCTCTATTCCGTTCTTTTCCGGCGGCTTCCGCCGCAGCCGAAGCTGCACAAGTCGTTGTGCAAACTCGGCTTACTGCTCACATTTTCGAAGATCAGGTCCCGCGCAGGGACCCCGGATAACGGGGGAGGGGTAGGTCCTATTCCACGGTTTGTGGCACCTGCCTCCGCGCGTACCAAACCAGCGCCAGGACCCCCGCCAAAGCCGCCCCAACGGCCGCGTAAAAGCTCCAAGACTGGTACCGCACGACGACCTCGGCGTGCCCCCGCGGCGCCCGGAACCCGAGAAACGCGCCGTTGACGCGGAAGAGCCCGCTCGCCTTCCCGTTGATCAGCACGCTCCACCAGCGCATGGCCGGCTGGCTGGAGGCGATGAGCGCCTCAGCCGGAGCATCGATCGCCAGCCGCAGCCGCGTCGCTCCCTCCTCCCGCACCGCAATCCGCACTCCTTCCGGATTGGCAAACACAGCCGGCAGCCCTTTCCCCTGCGCGATGGCAACCTCATGGAAGTCGCCGATCGTCCGCAACTCCGCCTCCCATTCCCCCGCCCCCACCCTCCGCACGAGCCGCGGCGCGAAAAAGCGCGGCAGGACTCCGCCGTTCTCGTACAGCTCGCCATCCACGCCGGCGTAGATCCGCCGCCACTTCCCGCCCAGCCCCGCGTTCGGCTCCGTCATCAGATAGCGGACGTTCAGAAAGTCGATGGCCGGATGCGCTGGGTCGGCGATCCGCTTCACATCGATGGAGGCATCCTCGATCTCCGCCACCCGGAAAAACCGCATGTAGTCCGCCCACTCCATCGGGTCACTCCCTCGGGGGTCCTGGAAGTGGTACTGCTCGGCCGCGTTCGGCAGCAGCACCCAGTCCAGCCCGAGCACGCGGTACGGCTCGGCCGGCGCGGCATGCTGCAGCGCGTCGATGATGGGCAGCCGCGGCACGTAGTAGCGGCACAACGCGATCGCGTTGTAATCAAAGGTGAAGAGGAAGAGCTCGATCGTGGTGAGGACCAGCGCCGCAACCGGCAGCCACCGCCGCGCTACCAACGCCACGATCCAAAAGAGAGCGAGCGCGGCGAGGCCGGCGATGGACCACCAGGTGAGCGTCTTCCCGAGCAGTTTGACGAAGACGTAGCCGCCGAGGGCGAAGACGGCGATGCTGCCCAGCGCGGCCCAGAGCAGGACCTCGCCGCGGAAGCGCTCCACAAGACGCGCGGCGATGAGGCCGACGAGGAACGCGACGACGAAGCGCAGGCGGTCGTGCGCGATCCAGCCGAGGAGGGGGATGGCGTAGAAGACGCGGCCGAGCGGCGTCCAGGTCATGCTGATGAGAAAGAAGACGATGGCGAGCAGGACGAGCAGCCGATCGCGACGAGTCGCGCCGCGGCTGAGCAGCGCGGGCGGGACCAGGACCATGACGATGAGGCCGAGGTAGACCGAGGCGACGTGCGTGTAGGACCAGTACCAGTTCCAGTTGCCGTGGGCCGGGTTGCCGAAGCCGTCTGGATTGAGCATGGCCCAGAGCGTGGTGAGGGGAAAGACGGGCAGCTGCTGCGCCTTCAGGGAGACGACGCGCAGGCTGACCAGCACCTGCTCGAGCACCGGCACCCAAGCCGGCGCGGCGATGACGAGGCCGAGCAGCGAGGCGATCACGACGCGTAGGAGCGATCGGCGATTGGCGATCAGCGATCCGTCGATGGCAAGGACGGCGAGGACGCCGAGGACTACGTGCACTACGCTTTCCGGATGGCCGCCGGCGAGGAGCGAAGCGATGACGAGCGCGAGCAGCACCACCGGTGCGGCGCGGCGTTGCTCCAGGCAGAGAAGCGTCGCATACGCGGCCGCGGGCAGCAGCAGCGTGACGGCGGTCATCGGGTAGTAGAGGAAGGCGTTGTTGAAGATGGCGAAGGCGAAGACGACGCTGGCCAGCATCGCCGCCGCATCGCCGACGCCCTCCCGTTTCGCGAACAGGTAGCCGAAGAGCAGGGCGACGAACAGCTTCACGCCGGCCATGGCCACGAGCTGTTTCGGCAACGGAACGAAGAGCGTCAGCAGGAAGAAGGGCGAGAACGGAGCGGACTGGCCGTTGCCGAGCAGCGGATAGCCGCAGAAGAGGTACGGGTTCCAGAGCGGGGCGCGACCGTGCGCAAAGTCTTCGCGGACGGTCTGCATCCAGGGGAGGATCTGCTTGACGGTGTCGTTGGTCAGATAGTTCTTCGACTGCACATCGCCGAAGACACCGCGGTAGGGATAGCCGCGCACGATCTCGTCGAGCGGCACCGGGACGCCTGAGGTGAACACGCCGCGCACGACGAAGAGGAACGCGAGGACGAGGCAAAGGCCGACGATGCGCCAGGAAATGGGTTCCAGCCAGCGCCGCACGGCCAGGGTGATGAGGAGCGACGGCACCACAATGCCGAGCGCCGTCAGCACGACGATCACTTCAGCTCCTCCGCCAGCTTCGCGCGCAGCAGCTTGCCGAGCGACGAGCGCGGAATGGCCTCCACGCGATGCACCGCGCGGATGCGCTCGAACGGCAGCACGCGGTGGTTGAATGCTTCCACGACCGCGCCCGGTTCACCCGCGACGGCAAGATGGATGACGTGGCCGAGGCGCTCATCGGCGATGGCGACGAGCGCGGCATCGACGTCACCGCGCACCGCATCGAGGATGGCATCGAGACGGCGGAGATCGACCGATTCGCCGCCGATCTTGAGGAACTCTCCGCGACGGCCTGCCACCTCCAAAGCGCCACCCTCGACCCGGCCCACATCCTCGGAAACGAACCAACCACCGATCTTGGGATCGACGACGCCCTCCTCTGTCGCGTAGCCGGTGAGGAGCGAGGCGCCGCGGAACGCGAGGCGGCCGTCCGCCTCCACGCGCGCCTCCAGATGAGGCAGGACCTTGCCGTCGACGGCGATGGTCGAGCAGCACTCGGTCATGCCGTAGCTGGTGAAGAGCGGCCAGCCGAGGGCGCGCGCGGCTTCGGCCAGCTGCGGATCGAGCACGCCGCCGCCGACCAGCACCGCGCGCAGCGTCTGCCGCGGACGCACGCCGCCGCGCACGAGATCGTGCAGCTGCGCCGGCACCACGGAGACGAGCGTGCAGTCGGTGCTGACGAACAGCTGCGGATCCCACGGCATGGCCAGCACGCGGCCGCGGGCGAGTTGCGCGCGGGCGAAGACGGCCAGGCCGCCGACGTGAAACGCCGGCAGCACGGAGCCCCACACGTCCTGCGCGCCCGCCTGGAAGTACTCGTTGAGCGCGGCGGCGGAGGCGAGGATCGCGACTTTGGAGAGCGCGACCAGCTTGACGGCGCCGCTCGAGCCGGAGGTGGCGATGAAGATGTGTGCGCCGAGCGGCGGCACGAGCCGCTCCAGGCGTGCGCGCTCCCCGTCCGGAAGGCGGGGGTTGAGGACGAGGTGCGAGTCGGGGCCGAAGAAGTCGATCATGCGAGCCTCTTCCACGCCAGCCGCTCCAGCGCGTCGTCGAAGCCGATGCCGGTGCCGGATGGGGGGACGAGGCGCGCGCCATCGAGGCGGAGGCTCTCGCTGAATTCGTTCGGCTCGTAAAGGACGTGGGTGACCAGGCCGCAGATGTCGGTGGCGTGTTGCGCGGCGATGTACGCGGCGTGCAACTGGCCGACCGGATGATCCATGTAGCTGGTGATGACGATGGGGCGCTCGTGGGAGCCGACTTCCTGCACCGCCGGCTTCACGATCCATACATCGACACCGTTCGTTTCAAAGCCGCGGTCGAGGGCGAGGCGGAGGCCGGTGCGCTCGCGGAGCATGCACCACGTAGCGGCGTCGTAAGGACAAGGGTCCTCGACGAAATCGACGCGGTCGGCCGGTAACGACTGCGCCACCTCCAGGAACTCGTCAGCGGAAAGCAGCGCGTTGTAGTCGATGCGCAGCCGCACGCGCTCCGGGATGCGCGCGCCGAACTTGATCTTCGCCACCTGGAACGCATCGGGCGGCTCCGGGCCGGGCCAGTGGCTCTCCGGAACCGTGACACCCTCGAACAGCGACCGGCCGGCGGCACGAGCCGCGCCGTCCACGCGAGCAAACTCCAGCGATCGGCGCGTGAGCGAGGTCGTCTCGCCGCGCGCCAAACGCGCCAGCTGCACGTCCAGCGGATCGTCGCCCAGCTCCGGCCAGGGATGCACATCCGCCACGCCGCCATCCACGAGGATGAGCGCCCCCCGCCGCGGCGCGGCCCCCGCCAGCGCGCTGAGCGGCGCGCGCGGCACGAGGGTGTACTCGCTGACCAAGATCACAGCAGCGATCCGATCACGAAGAGGATGCCGAAGGCCCATTCCAGCCCGCCGGCCATGGCCAGGCAGCCGTTCAGCTCCCGCCCGCGGCTGCGAGAGACGCGCCGCACCAGAGCGGCCGCGATGATGACGGCCAGCATCGGCAACGGCAGCCCGTGTTGCCGGCGCAGGAACACGATGATCGCCGTGCAGACGAACGGCAGGAAGGCGAAGAAGACGATTTCGGCGCGCGCAAAGCGCTCACCGAAGCGGACGGCCAGCGTCCGCTTGTTCGCCGCGGCGTCGTTCGGCAGGTCGCGCAGGTTGTTGATGGCGAGGATGACGATGGCCAGCGAGCCGGACGCCACGCCGCCCATGATCGCCTCCACCGGCCAGCTCAGCGCCTGCACGTAATACGTTCCGCCGACCGCGATCACGCCGAAGAACAGCATCACGAACAACTCGCCCAGGCCGTGGTAGGCCAGCGGATAGGGGCCGCCGGTGTAGGCGTATGCGGCGAGGATCGACGCGACGCCGATGGCCAGCAGCGGCCAGCCGCCGCGCAGCAGCAGCGGGATGCCGCAAACCACCGCCAGCGCAAAACAGACGTAAGCCCCCCGCATCACCGCCTCGGCGCTCAAGAGGCCGGCGGACGTCACGCGCAGCGGCCCGAGGCGCTCCCCGGTGTCCGCGCCTTTCTCAAAGTCGAGCGCGTCGTTGACGAAGTTCGTCCCGATCTGGATCAGCACCGCGCCGGCGAGGGTGAAGAAGAGCAGCCACCACTGCAGCGGGCGCGGCGCCAGCGCGGCGCCGATCATCACCGGCACCACGGCGGCGGCGAGCGTCTTGGGGCGCGCGGCGGCGATCCAGGGCGTCACGGGAATCTCGGGAACTTGTCGAAGGCCGGCTTCCGCTTCTCCACGTACGCGTTCCGCCCCTCCTGCGCCTCCTCGGACAAGTAATAAAGGAGCGTCGCGTTGCCGGCGAAGTCGAGCAGGCCGATCTGGCCGTCGCAATCGGCGTTCATCGCCGCCTTCACGCAGCGCAACGCCATCGGGGAGAGGGCGAGCATCTCCCGGCACCATTGCAGCGTCTCTTCTTCCAGTTTTTCGAGAGGCACCACGGTGTTGACCAGGCCCATCTCCAGAGCCTGCTGCGCGTCGTATTGGCGGCAGAGGAACCAGATCTCGCGCGCCTTCTTTTGGCCGACGATGCGGGCCAGATAGGAGGAGCCGAGGCCGCCGTCGAAGGAGCCGACGCGGGGGCCGGTCTGGCCGAAGCGGGCGTTGTCCGCGGCGATGGTGAGGTCGCACACGACGTGCAGCACGTGGCCGCCGCCGATGGCGTAGCCGGCGACCATGGCGATGACCGGCTTGGGCAGGCTGCGGATCTGCTTCTGCACGTCGAGGATGTTCAGGCGCGGCACGCCCTTGGCGTCGATGTAGCCGGCCTTGCCGCGCACCCGCTGGTCGCCGCCGGAGCAGAAGGCGTCCGGCCCTTCGCCGGTGAGGATGATGACGCCGAGCTCCCCGTCGTCGCGGGCGAGGTCGAACGCTTCCTTCAGCTCGGCCACGGTCTGGGGCCGGAAGGCGTTGCGGACTTTGGGACGGTTGATGGTGATCTTGGCGATGACGTCGGCGGTGCGCTCGTAGCGGATGTCGGTGAATTCTTTGAGAGGGGTCCAGGTCTCAGCCATAGCGCGCGCACACTACTGCGGCGCGGCGAATTCGCGCAAGCGAGCCGCGAACGCCTCGGGCTGCTCCCACGGCACGCGGTGGCCGGCGTTCTCCGCGATCCACAGCTGCCCGTGCTTCGTGCGCCGTGCGGCCCTCTGCGCAATCTCGACGTACTTGCGGTCTCGCGCGCCGGCGATCCACAGCACCGGGATGTCGATTCTCTCCAGCTCTGGCGGAGGCAGCACCGCCGCCGACCACTCGCGCAACGCCCGCACCAGCGCCTTCCGATCAAAGTCCTCCTCCCGCCGTTCCAGGTGATGGCCACCGAAGAGCGGCTGCGCGTGCCACGCTCGCATCAGCTCGTCCCATGGCTCGGTCTTGAAGCGCTCGGCCCAGGGCGAAGGCTCGGTCCGATCGATGCCCGCCGAGACGATGACCGCCTTGCGGTAGCGCGCGCCGTCCAGCAGGGCGCGCAAGGCGAGGCGGCCGCCCATGGAGTAGCCGAGCAGCACGTCACCTTCGCGCGGGATCTCTTCTTCCCAGAGGTTGACCGCTCTCACCTCGCCTAAAAAGTCCCAATCGGAGGGGAGCCCGAGGAAGCCGTGGAGGGCGGTGATCATGACCACAGCGCGTCGTACCGGGCCCAGACCCGCCGCGAAGCCTCCGCGTCCGGAGTGAGCTCGGTGATTTCGATGCCGAACATGCGGGCCCAATCGCCGAAGTGCAGCGCGTGCGCGTTCTCGATGACGCGCTCGCGGAACGGCGCCGCGAGCGGCTGTAAAGACGAAACGCGGGAGAAGATCCGGCCGCCGCCGTTATTGATGATGATGATGCGGAAGCCGGCCTCGAGCCGCGGCACGATCCAGGGCGCGTTGAGGTCGTAGAGCGCGGTCAGGTCGCCGAGGATGGCGATGTTGTCCGCGCCGGGCCGGCACCAGCCGAAGAAGGTGGAGAGCTGGCCGTCGATGCCGTTCGCGCCGCGGTTCGCCTCGATCGTGAAGCCGCGCGGATCGCGCGTGGCGGCGAGGTCCCATTCGCGGATGGGGAGGCTGTTGCCGATGTAGATCCGCGCTCCTTGCGGCAGCTCCCGCGACAACGTGCGGAACATGGCCAGCTCCGATTGCGGCTCCTCATCCAGGATCTGCTGGAGCCGGGCCGCCCGCGCACGATCTTCGTCGAAAAACGCTCGATCCCGCGGAACCGGCGGCGGCAAGGACGGCAACGCGTCCAAGGGCAGCGCCTCGCCGTGATCGAGCCCGGCAAACGGCAGCCGCGTGTAGTGCGCGGTGGGGAGCTTGACGTCCCGCCAGAAGCGCAGCGTCGGCACGTTGCCGATGCGGATCACCTCGTCGAAGCGGCCGCGGGCGAGCATCCGCTCATTGAAGACATGGAGGTGGCGCAGCGCCAGGTCCTCGCGCAGGCCGGAGAGCGGCTCGGCGTACACCGGCGCCTGCAGCCGCAGCGCAAAGTCGCGCACGCGCTCGCGATCGTCCGCCGCCAGGCCGCCGATGAGCACGAGAGGCTTACTCATCGCGCTATTCGTCAAGGAGCGGCTCCTCGAATTCGATGTTCAGGTGCAGCGGCCGTCTGCCATCCCACGTCTCCGGATCGGTGGCCGCGTAAACGCCGAAGATCCCCACCTGCTCGATCGACTGCGGCGCGCCCGTCCCCCGAAAGCGCGCCGGCCGGTCGGCCGTGATCAGCACCAGCGGCAGACCCGAGTAGTACGCCTCGATCGCCGCCGGCAGCAGCTCGGCCACCGCCGTGCCCGAGGTCGTCACCACGGCGACCGGCAGCCCATCGCGCTTGATGCGGCCCAACGCAAAGAAGGCGGCGGAGCGCTCATCGACGAACGAGTACACCGCGGCGTCAGCAAGCACCGCGAGCAGCGGCGCGTTGCGAGAGCCGGCGCAAACGCAGAAATCGCGAGCGCCCAGAGTGCGTACAGACGCGATCAACGAACGCGCCGCGGCGAGGTTCGTCATGCCGGAACCGCGACGGCCGATTCCACGCCGAACAGCGCCTTCACCTGCTCCCGCTTCGAGCGCAGCTCCTCGAACTCCCGCTCCAGCTGGCTCTCCGCCAGCTGCCCCGCCCCCGACCCCACCCGCAGCCGGTCCGCATGCCACTGCACGTTGCGGATGGCCACCAGCGCCAAGGCGAAATGGTCCGGCCGCTCCAGCCCGAACGGCGCGCCGAACGTCCGCCGCTTCACGCCGCGGTCCGCCTCGCGCAGCCAGCGCTCCCCCGCCTCATTGCGCGGCGAAACGCCCAAAGCGGCGGTCGGATGAAGGCGCCGCACCATCTCCGCGAACGACATCTTCTCCACGCCGTTCTCCTCGAAGCGGATGGGCGTGGCCAGATGCGCGATCGACGGCAGCTCGAGGATGCCGAGCGTCCCCACCTCCAGGTTCCCGAACGGCGCCAGCCGGCGCACGATGTCGTCCACCACCAGCCGGTGCTCGAGGAGCTCCTTGGCATCGCGCAGCAGCTCCCCGGCGCGGGCGCTGGGGCGCGTCCCCGCCAGCGCCATGGTCCGGTAGCCGCGCGCGTCCGCCTCGAACAGCACCTCCGGCGTCGCGCCGATCGTCCCGTGCGACTGATACGAATAGCCGTACGCCCTCATGTGCGAGGGGATCGCGGCCAGCCGGGAGATCAGGTAGCGCCGCCAATCGCCGCGCGAGCGCAGCCGCCCTTGCTCGAAGATCACCGGCACGATCTTCTTGAAGTCGCCGCGCGCCATGGCCGCGCGCGCCGAGTCGAACAGCGCGGCAAATTCATCGAGTGAAGGCGCCGACCACTCCACCGGCGGCGCCCCATCTTCCTCGAACCGCGAGGCCAGTTCCGCGATGGACAGCTCCTCCCACGCGGCGGGATGCCGCCAGGGATGCGGATCGTCGAGGAAGAAATCCGTGATAAAAAACGCCGGCCGCTCGGGCCGCCGGAACGGCAGCTGCTCGAATGGTCCCCAGCCGACGAAGAGCCGATCGGGCGCGGTTTGGATGAAGGCGAAGTCGCGCGACATCAGCGCGCGATTGTACGATTTAGAGTCAGTTGTCGGTTATCGGTTGTCAGTTGTCCGTAGAACTGCCTGCCGCCAACGGACAACCGATAACTGACAACCGACAACTATGTACACCGGCCCCGATGCCGCGCGCATCCGCGAAATGTTCCGCTCCATCTCCGGGCGCTACGACCGCGCGAACACCGTCATGTCCGGCGGCATCCATCACCTGTGGCGCCGCCGCGCCGTCCGCTGGGCCGGCATCAGGCGGGGCGACCGCGTCCTCGACTGCGCCACCGGCACGGGCGACCTGGCCATCGCCTTTCACCGCGCCGGCGCGCGGGTCGTCGGCACCGACTTCGTCCCGGAGATGATCGAGCTGGCCCGCCACAAGGCGCCGGACATCGAGTTCGAGGTGGCCGACGTGACCCGCCTCCCCTTCGCCGACGCCTCTTTCGACGCGGCCTCCATCTCCTTCGGCATCCGCAACGTGAGCGACCCCCGCCGCGGCATCGCCGAGCTGGCCCGCGTGGTCCGCCCCGGCGGCCGCGTGCTCATCCTCGAGTTCGGCCAGCCCCCCAACCGCCCCTTCCGGGCCCTCTACGACTTCTACCGCACCCGCATCCTCCCCCGCCTCGGCGGCGCCGTGACCGGCGAGAAGGAGGCGTACGAGTACCTGGAGCGCTCCGCCTCCAAGTTCCCCTGCGGCGAGGACTTTGTCCGGATGATGAGCGACTCCGCGAGTTTCGAACGGGTGGAGTTCAAGACGCTCTCGATGGGGATCGCGTACCTGTACCGCGGCATCGTTTCATCCTGACGCGGCAGTGCCCACGAGCAGCCCCAGCGTCCGGACGGGCTTTGCCAGCCAGCGCACCGGCCCGTGGCCGGGGTAAACTCGCCCGCTTCGTCCATGATGTCGATCGAGGTCTACAAATTCGGCGGCGTGGCCGTCGGCTCTGCCGAGGCTGTTCGCATTGCGGCGGCACATGTGCGGCGGGCGGCGGCAAACGGCCGTATCGCCGTCGTCGTCTCTGCCATGAACGGCGTCACTGACCTCCTCCTCGAGGCCGCGCAGGCCGCCTTTCGCGGCGACCGCGAGCAGAGCGAGCGGGGCGCGAGCGCCTTCGCGGACAAGCACATCCAGCTGATCGACGAGCTGTTCGGCCCGAAGCATGCGCTGCACAAGCTGGTCGAGGAATCGACGCACGAGCTGCGGGCCATGACGGAGAGCATTGCCGTCCTGCGCGAGCTGACCATCCGCGCGCAGGACGCGCTCATCGCCCGCGGCGAGCGCGTCCTGGCCCGGATCTTCGCCGCTTACCTCGACGCGGACTACGTCGACGCGACGGAGATCATCCTCACCGAGCGCCGCCTGGGCAGCCTCTGGCCGAATCTGCAGCGCTGCGAGCGCGCCGCGCGGAAGCACATCACGCCGCTCCTCGACCAAGGCCGCATCGTGATCATGCCCGGCTTCCTCGGCCGCGGACCGGACGGTGAAGTCGTCACCCTCGGACGCGGCGGAACGGACTTCTCCGCCGCCATCCTGGCGCGGAGCATCCAGGCCCGCGCCGTCACGCTCTGGAAGGAAGTCGACGGCCTGATGACCGCCGATCCGAAGAGCGTCCCCGCCGCACGCGTGCTGGCCGAGCTGCACTACCGCGAGGCCGGCGAGCTCGCCTACTACGGCGCGAAGGTCCTCCATCCGCGCACCATGATTCCGCTCATCGACCGCGGCATCCCTCTCTTCGTGCGCAACACATTCAACGAAGAACGGGAAGGGACGCGCATCGCGGGCGATGTGAAGCCGGGCCAGTACCCGGTCAAGGCGCTCACCGCCATTCATCGCCAGGCGCTCATCTCCATCGAAGGCAGCGGCATGATCGGCGTGCCGGGCGTGGCCGGCCGCGCATTCACCGCGCTCTCCGCCGCGGGCCATTCCGTGTCCATGATCAGCCAGGCCTCGAGCGAGGCGAGCATCTGCTTCGTGGTTCCCGAGACGGAAGCGGATCACGCCGTGCGCGCGCTGGAGGAGGCGTTCGCGCCGGAGCGCAAGCTCAAGCTCATCGACCGCATCGAGGCGGAGAAGAAGGTCGCGCTGATCGCGGTGGTCGGCCTCGGCATGCGCGGCCGGCCGGGCATCGCGGCGCGCACGTTCTCCGCGCTGAGCGCCGCCAGCGTGAACGTGATCGCCATCGCCCAAGGCTCCTCGGAGCTGAACATCACCATCACCGTCGCCGAGCACGACGCGAACCGCGCATTGATCGCGCTGCACAACGAATATCAGCTCGACCGCATCCGCCCGCTGGCCGACACCACCGGCCGTGAGTCGAAGCTGACGCTCCTCGGCTTCGGCCAGATCGGCCGCGCGCTGGCGCGGCAGCTCATCTCCCAGGATCGCCATCTGCGCAACGAGCTCGGCGTCGACATCAAAGCCGTCGCCATCGCCGACCGATCCGGCATCAGGATCCACGAGCACGGCTTCACCGCCGCGGCGCTGCAGAAGCTGGCCAGGCAGAAGGCATCGGGCGCGCGGTTCTTCGACCGCAAGGCGCTCTCCATTGACGAGCTGCGGGAGATGATGCGCAAGGAGCTCTGGCTCCTGCCATCGCATCGGTCCATCCTGGTCGACCTCACCTCCGAGGAGACCGCGCCGCTGCTGCAGGAGGCGCTGGAGCAGGGCTTCCACGTGGTGACGGCGAACAAGAAGCCGCTGGCCGTTTCGCAGGACGATTACGAGCGCCTCTTCGCCACCGCGCGCGAGCACGGCCTCTCGCTGCGCTACGAGGCGACCGCCGGCGCGGGACTGCCGGTGCTGGACACGCTGGCCAAGCTGGCCGAGGCCGGCGACAAGGTGGAGTCGATCCAGGGGTGTTTCTCCGGGACCCTCGGCTACCTGATGAGCGCCGTGGAGAATGGCGCGCGCTACTCCGAGGCGGTGGCCGAGGCGTGGAAGCTGGGGTATACCGAGCCGGATCCTCGTGATGATCTCTCCGGCCTGGACGTCGCCCGCAAGGCGCTGATTCT
>DASYMJ010000328.1:0-12797 GCA_036009105.1 Thermoanaerobaculia bacterium
GGGCAATTGCGCGCTCAATTGGCTCGTCTCGCTGATGAGGCGCGGCACGAGGAAGACGGCCAGCAACGCGACGAGGAAAAGCACCGGGAAATAGACGATCACCACCGCGGCGCCGCGCGGGATGTTGCGGCGCAGCCAGAAGCGTCCGCGCACGCGCACCCAATGGACGGCGGGCGCAATGCCGGCGGCGAGGCAGGCGGCGATGAAGATCAGGACCAGGATGTCGCGGACGACCCAGAGCAGGACCAGGGCGATGCCGAACGCGACCGCAATGGCCGCTTTCTTGGCGAAGGTCTCGAGCTCTCCCGGACGTGAATACAACCCGCGCACTCCTTAACCGAGGTACTGGCGGATTGCGGACTCAAGCTGCTGGCGGGGGACGGCACCCACCACGCGGCCGGTCTCGGTGCCGTCCTTGAAGAAAACGATGAGGGGGATGCCGCGCGCGTTCATTGCCGACGCGGTTTGCGGGTTCTCGTCGACATTGAGCTTGCCGAAGCGGATGTCCGGCCGCTCCGAGGCGAGCTGCTCGATGACCGGGGCGATCATGCGGCAGGGGCCGCACCAGGGCGCCCAGAGGTCGACCACCGACTTGCCGCTGGAGATGGAAGAGCGGAAGTTCGCGTCGGTCAGGGTGACGGGATGGCCATCGTGGCCGCCGTCGCCAGCCAGCTCCGCCTTGCAGCGGCCGCAGATGGCTTTCTTGCCGCTTCCCACCTCCGGAAGCCGGTTGGCTTGTCCGCAGGAGGGGCAGCGGATGATGCGCTCATCAGTCACAGCCGGGACCATTGCGAAGAACGCGCCCGTATGATGCGGGCATGATCCACGGCGGCAACAGGGACGACCTGCCCCGCATCGCGCGGCTCCTCGCCGACGCGAACGATGCTCCCTATGCGCTGGAGCGTGTGGCGGAGGAGAAGTGCTTCGGGGCGGGGGTGGCGGGCGAGCCGCGAGTGCGCATTTTCGGAGACTTTCAGGGCATCGCGGTCACCTGCGGGAAGGCGTTGCGCATTCTGGCCGTGGCGCGCGAGGAGCGCGGAAAGGGCATCGGCAGCGCGCTATTGGAAGACGCGAATGCGACGCTCGTCGCGGCGGAGGGAGGGAACTACTTCACGCCGGGCGTGGTGACCGCGGACCGGAACACGATCGGCTTCCTGGAAAGGCGCGGCTACAGGCAGACGGCGCAGACGCAGAACCTGCTCGCCCGCGACCTGCCGGACGAGTTGCCGCAGGGGGTCAAGGAAGGCCCGGTGCTCGATTTCATCGAACAGGAGTTCGGCCAAATCTGGCGTTTCGAGGCTGCCCACGCGAGCAAGGTGTTCTACGTGGAGGAGCACGGCCAGGTGGCCGGCTTCGCCGCCCACGACGCCAACAACCGCGGCCTCGGCTTCTTCGGCCCCACCGGCGTCGCGAAGCAGCACCGCGGCAAAGGCCTCGGCCGAACGCTGCTGCTGGCGGCGCTGGCGGACATGAAGCGGCAGGGCCATGCAGAGGCCGTCATTCCCTGGACGAACGCCCTCGATTTCTACCGGCGCAGCTGCGGAGCGGAAGTGCAGCACCGCTTCGTCACGCTGGCGAGGTATATTCCGCAGCCGTGAAACGGGATAAAAACAAGCGCCGGCAGCGCTTCCTGCCCCTCGCCATCGGCACCAGCGGCGGCGTCGCGCTGGCCACCCTCGCCTTCTGGTTCTTCCAGGAGCAGGCGGAGCAGGTGGTGGAAGGGCGCGCCGACCGCTACGACTCGGCCATCATGCAGGCCGTCCATACCATCGACAACCCGGCCACGAACCGGATCATGGAAGCGGTCACCACCCTCGGATCGCACGCCGCGATCGGCACGGCGGCCGGCGTCACGGCCATCGCCATGCTGGCCAAAGGCCACAAGCAGGACGCCTGGACGGTGGTGATCTCCACCGGCGGGGCGATGGCCATCAACACCATCCTCAAGAACATCTTCCAGCGGCAGCGGCCGAAGGAGCTGGCCCGGCGGATCAAGCTGCCCAAGTCGCACAGCTTCCCCAGCGGCCACTCCCTGCTCTCCGCGGCGACCTATCCGATCGTCGCCCATCATCTGGTGCAGAATGAGTCGGTCGCGGTGCAGGCCGCGGTGCACACCGCGGCGGCGCTGGTGATCCTGAGCGTCGGCTTCTCCCGCGTCTACTTCGGCGTGCATTTCCCCTCGGACGTGCTGGGCGGATTCGCGGCCGGGTTCGGCTGGCTGGGCCTGACCTCGCTCTCGCACACCGTGGTGGAACGCTCCGACGATTCCAACCGTTAGAGGGAACGCCATGTCTGCCACCCAAACCTACGGCGCCAACATCGCCTTCATCGAAGAGCTCTACGACAAGTACCGCAACAACCCGAACGAAGTGAGCCCCAGCTGGCGGGAGTTCTTCGGGGACTACCAGCCCGAGCAGGACAGCGAGCAGCAAGCGGCGAGCAGCGAGCAGGAGAACGAACAGCAGGAGCAGGTCGGCAAGGTTGCGGTTGCGGCCGCGGGCCGGGCCGAAGCGCGTCCTGCGCCGCCCGCCTCCTCCCCCACCCCCGCCGCCCGCCCTACGGTGGTCCCCTCCCCCCCGGCCTCTCTCCCCGCCGCGCGGGCAGAGGGCGGCCAAAGGCCGGGTGATGGGTCTACCGCCGTCGCGCTGCGAGGCGCGGCCGGCAAGATCGCCCAGAACATGGAAGCGTCGCTGGGTGTCCCCACCGCGACCTCCATCCGCAACATCCCGGTCAAGGTCCTCGAAGAGAACCGGCGCGTGATCAACAATCATCTGGCCAACCAGGGGCAGTCGAAGGCCTCGTTCACCCACATCATCGCCTGGGCCATCGTCCGGGCCCTCAAGGACCATCCGCGGATGAACTCCGCGTTCGTCTCCCAGGACGGCACGCCCGCCCGCATCGACCGCCAGGACGTGAACCTCGGCATCGCCATCGACGTCGAGCGCAAGGACGGCACGCGCTCCCTCGTGGTGCCGAACGTGAAGCGCTCCCAGTCGCTCGACTTCGCCACGTTTCTCAAGGCCTACAACGACGTCGTGCGCAAGGCGCGCAACAACACCCTCGAGATCTCCGACTTCGAAGGCACCACCATCTCCCTGACCAATCCCGGCACCATCGGCACCATCGCCTCCGTGCCGCGCCTGATGCCGACGCAGGGGACGATCATCGCCACCGGCCAGATCGACTTCTCCGCCGAATACGCCGGCGCCGACGCCTCGGTGCTGGCCGACCTCGGCATCTCCAAGGTGATGACGATGACGTCGACGTACGACCATCGCATCATCCAGGGCGCCGAGTCGGGCGCGTTCCTGGCCCGCGTGCACGAGCTTCTCATCGGCGCGGAAGGCTTCTACGACGACGTCTACCGCGACCTGCGCATCCCTTACGAGCCGGTGCGGTGGGCCAAGGACCACCCGAAGAAGGGCGAGGACGCGGTCACGCGCCACGCCGCCGTGCTGCAGATGATCAACGCCTATCGCGTGCGCGGCCATCTGCTGGCCGACCTCGATCCGCTCGAGTACAAGGTGAGCCATCATCCCGAGCTCGACCCGGCGTTCTACGGCCTCACCGTGTGGGACCTCGATCGCGAGTTCGTCTGCGGCGGCCTGTGCCGGCAGACGACGGACACGCTGCGCAAGATCCTCGACACCCTGCGCGAGACGTATTGCGGCAAGATCGGCCCGGAGTACATGCACATCTCCGAGACGGTGCAGAAGAAGTGGCTGCAGGACCGGATGGAGCCGACGCGCAACAAGCAGCCGCTCGACCTGGCCACGAAGCGCCGCATCCTGATGAAGCTCAACGACGCGGAAGCGTTCGAGCGCTTCCTGCACACGAAGTACGTCGGCCACAAGCGCTTCTCGCTGGAAGGGGCGGAAAGCGTGATCCCGATGCTCGACTATCTCTTCAGCGAGGCGACATCGGACGGCGTGCAGGAAGCGGTGATCGGCATGGCCCATCGCGGACGTCTCAACGTGCTGGCCAATACGCTGGGCAAGTCGTACGAGAAGATCTTCCACGAGTTCGAGGGCGACATCGACCCGAACACGACCCAGGGCTCGGGCGACGTGAAATACCACCTCGGCGCCGAGGGGATGCATCAGGCGACCTCGGGCTCGTTCATGAAGCTGACCCTCGCCTCGAATCCCAGCCATTTGGAGGCGGTCGATCCGATCGTGGAAGGGATGGCCCGGGCCAAGCAGAAGCTGATCAACGACCGCAACCGGGCCTTCGTCCTCCCCGTGCTGCTGCACGGCGACGCGGCGTTCGCCGGCCAAGGCGTGGTGGCCGAGACGCTCAACCTCTCCCAGTTGAAGGGCTACAAGACGGGCGGCACGATCCACGTGGTGATCAACAACCAGATCGGCTTCACCACCGGTCCGGAGTCGGCGCGCTCGTCTGTCTATGCGACGGACGTCGCGAAGATGGTGCAGGCGCCGATCTTCCACGTGAACGGCGACGATCCGGAGGCGTGCGTCCGGGCGATGAAGCTCGCGTACGACTTCCGCCAGCAGTTCCACAAGGACGTGGTCATCGACATGATCTGCTATCGCCGCCACGGCCACAACGAAGGCGACGAGCCGTCGCTGACGCAGCCGCGGATGTACAAGTCGATCAAGGAGCACCGCTCGGTGCGGAAGATCTATACCGAGCAGTTGCTGCGCAAGGGCGACATCGACCCGAAGGAAGCCGAGGAGTGGCTGGACCAGTTCCAGGCCAAGTTGCAGGAGGCCTTCGACCGGACGAAGGAGCAGGACGCGCCGCCCTCGGATCGCGATCCGCTCTATACGGACGAAGAGGTGACCGGCTACCAGCGCGAGCCGTCGCCCGATACGTCGATCACGGCCGATGCGCTGCAGAAGATCGGCGAGGCGTTGACCACGACGCCGCCCAGCTTCGGCGTCCATCCGAAGCTCAAGCCGATCCTGGCCAAACGGCGCGCCATGGCCGAGGGGAAGGACCCGCTGGACTGGGCCTTCGCGGAGCTGGCGGCGTTCGGGTCGCTGCTCCTGGACGGCTACCGCGTGAGGCTCTCCGGCCAGGACAGCGGCCGGGGCACGTTCTCCAGCCGCCACGCCATCCTCTTCGATTATGTGACCGGTCAGGGCTACGTGCCGCTCAACGCGCTGGAGAAGCAGACGCCCGTCTCGGCGCCGGATGCGGAGCAGACGGTGGCGGACAACGCGCTCGATCAGCAGGTCGTCGACACGACGGCCGAGGTCAATTTCTCGGTGTATGACTCGCTGCTGTCGGAGTACGGCGTGCTCGGCTTCGAGTACGGCTACACGGTGGCGGATCCGGGCACGCTGGTGATGTGGGAAGCGCAGTTCGGCGACTTCATGAACGGCGCGCAGATCATCATCGACCAGTTCCTCTCCTCGGCCGAGGAGAAGTGGGGGCAGCACAGCGGTCTGGTGATGCTGTTGCCGCACGGGTATGAGGGGCAGGGCCCGGAGCATTCGTCGGCGCGGCTGGAGCGGTTCCTGACGCTTTGTGCCGAGGGAAACATGCAGGTGGTTTATCCGACCACGCCGGCGCAGTACTTCCATGCGCTGCGGCGGCAGATGAAGAACAACCCGCGCAAGCCGCTGGTGGTGATGACGCCGAAGTCGCTGCTGCGCCATCCGCAGGCGGTGTCGTCATCGGCGGAGCTGACCGAAGGGCGCTTCGAGCCGGTGCTGCCGGACGACTCCTCGCGCTCTTCCGCCACGCGCGTCGTCATCACCTCCGGCAAGGTCTACTTTGACTTGAAGAACGCGCGGGACAAGGCAAACGCGAACGTGCCGATCCTCCGCCTGGAGCAGTTCTACCCCTTCCCCCAGCCGATGCTCGCCGCCGAGCTGGCCAAGTACCCCCAGGCGACGGAGATGGTCTGGGCCCAGGACGAGCCGCGCAACATGGGCGCCTGGCCGTTCCTGAACGAACGGCTGCAGGCGATCCTGAAGCCGGGCCAGAAGCTGACGTACGTGGGCCGCCCCGTGGCGGCCGCGCCGGCCACGGGCTCGCATCACCGGCACGAGGACCAGCAGAAGGCGCTGGTGGCGGGGGCGATCGGGTAGGCCTTTACCGTGTCGCTCGTGCGGCGGCGCGACGCTGCTGCGCGCGGGCGATGCTCTGCTCCCATGCGGGACGCTTGGCATCCGGCAGCTTGCCGAGAACGATCACGGTCTTCATCGCGCGTCCATTGCGCACGAAATCGCAGGCTAAGCGCTCGCCCGGCTTCCGTTCGGCGAGGTACAGCAGCAAGTCGAGATCATCGCTGAAGCCGACCGCCGTCTGATTGAAGCGGGTGATTAGATCACCCGGACGAATCGACGCCTGCTCCGCCGGTCCCCCCGGCGCGACGCGCTCCACGAGCAGAAACACGCGACGCGAACTATCCGTGTGACGAGTGAACGACATGCCGAGCCACGGCAGCGGCTGGGTCGCGGCAAACAAGGGCAGCGCAACCATGACCAGCGCGAGGGCGCGCCTCATCGCGACGGTTCCTCGAAATCGACGATCGACTCGCCGCCGGCCGCAACGCTGACGGAGCGGCAATCTCCGCCGTCGGCGCAGACGCGATAGGACCCCGGCTCCAGATAAATGCCGCCGTTGTACTCACCCCACGGAGGCGGAAAATAGAAGAGTGGGAAGCCGGCCCGGACGCCGTTCGCGGCGACAACGGATGGGTAGCGGCCGGCGTTGCGGGCGCGAAGCACTCCGCCCGTGCGGCCGAGGGTGATCGCGATGGCGCTGGTACCCGAGGGCGGCACGCGCACGATCGCCGCCGGATAGCCGTACCCCACGGCGACGAGTTGCACCTCCGAAAGATCGCGCGACACGTGCCGCTCGAAGCGGCCCTCCACGTCCGTCACCACGGACCACCAGGAGGTGCCGCCATCCGGCGAGATCCGGACGGATGCGCCGCTGGCCGGCATGCCGTTCGGCGTAAATACGGTGCCGGAGATGAGACGCCACGGTTCGAGCACGACTTTGACATCCGCCATCTCGTCTTCAGCGAGCGGCACGTCGACGGGATGCGCGGTCGTACCGCTCTGCCCTTCCGCATCGAGCGCGTAGCTGCCAGGCTCTAGCCCGATGAGCTCGATCGTGCCGTCTTCCTCGGTGACCTGCTGCACGACGAGGCTGCCATTGCGTGTGACGTGTACGGCCGCCCGCTCAGGCGTGCCGGTGATCGAGACGACGGATCCGCGGATGCGCCCGCCCGGCAGCCGAACCTCGATCTCCTGCCCGGCCGTCCTGATCTCCACCGGCGAAGCGTGAACCCGGGCGCCGGAGCGCTTCCGCGGATACTGCACGTCGACGGACCAGCGGCCGCTGCCGGGAAACGCCACCTCGAACGTGCCGGCGTCCGAGCTCGTTGCCCGGAGGATCGTCCCCGTGCCGTTCGAAAAGCGGAGATCGGCCTCGAGCGGCTCGTGCCCGACGGTGAGCGTTCCGTGGACGAGGAGCTGACTCACGATGATGGGCAGCGTCGACGCGCCGCCGGCGGAGAGATCGACGCTCCGCCGGTCGAGCACCGAACCTCCTTGCGTCTCCACGCGGAGGTCGTAGACGTCGGCACCGATATCAGTTGCTTCCCAGCGGCCGTCCACCGCCGGCCGGCTGACGGCGCGGCGTTCGGCGCCGGGCATGAGCGGCTCGGTTTCCGACAATTCGACATTCCACGGCTTCCCGGCCGGGTCGAGTGGCGGATCGAGCAGCACCGTGAGCTTGGCCAGCGCCACATGGGTCAGCGCGCGGGGCCAGGCCAACGCCTCCCCTTCCCGCAGCTCGACCTTGGGAAGGATCGCCGGCGAGAAGCCCGGCACGCGGGAGACGACGCGATAGACGCCTTCGCCGAGGCCGGTGAACTCGAAGAAGCCGCGGCGGTTCGTCGTCGCTTTCAGCAGCCGGGCGGCGGCCTGTTTCCCTTCCGCCGGGGAGTGCGCCTCCAGCGGAAAGAGAACGAGACGCGCGTCGGGCAGCGGCTTGCCGCGCGGATCGTGCACCACGCCGGAAAGGCTGGCTCCCGGCCGGAGCTCGCGCGGCTCCAGTTCCACCGTTTCGCCGGGCCTGGCGACGACATCCCAATAGCGAATGGAGGCATAGCCCTTGATGGCGAGCACGAGATCGAGAGGCAGCCCGGCCGGCGCGCGGCAGGTCCAGCGGGGGTAGTCGGCGGAGCAGACAAGCGCGTGCTCGCCGATGGATCCGCTGACGCTGAGCGGCGATGGCCGATGAGCGGCCTGGAAGGTGCCGGCCAGCGTGCCGGCTCGATGGAGGTGCAGTTCGACGGCGATCTCACCGGTCGCCACGTCACGCGCGCCGCTCCAGCAACCCTCCGATCGAAGCTCCAGGCGCGCCGGCAGCGCGCCGTGGTAAGACGCAACCGAGCCTCGCAAAGGAATGGCGGTCGCCTTCTCGCCGCTCGTTGCGACGAGTGACGCCGCGGCAAGACAACGATCCGCGTCTGACGCGGCGACGATCTGCACGCGCACGTCGGCAGAGGCTGCACCGGCCAGCGCCGCCAGCAGCCATCCGGCAGCGACGCGGCTCAGACCTCGTAGCACATCGTCTGGTAATCGCACCAGTACGTGCATCCGGCGCCCGGCGTGCAGTTGTGCACCACTTCGCAGTCCAGTGAAGAAGGGTAGTGCCAAGCGTCCGGACCGTATCGTACCCAGCATGTGCTGGCCTGCTCATCCGCCGGACATTCCCAGTTGTCACAGGCGACAGCTTCGGTTGCCAGGGCGCAGAGAACGATGAAAACTGCGGAAAGGATGCGATGGTTCATACCTGACTCCGTAATTCCATCATACCGGAGTCATTCGACTCGGTCCAGGCTCTGGCCTTGGCAACCGCTGCCTACCGCCGCGTGTCGCCCTTGTCCCCTTGCCCTTTCGGCACCGAGGTCTTGGCGTGGCTGCGCCGGTCGGCGGCCAGCGACCTGCCGACGTCCACCACCTTCTTGAACTTCCCTTCCGCGTCGCGGCGGACGTAGCGCTTGTCTCCGGGATGCGGCTCGATGAGCTCTCGTTTACTGGCCATCCGTGGCCTCCTTTTCGTCCTTTTCTTCCTCGGGCGGTCGGTCTGCCCGCGGCTCTTTCACCGGCTTCTTCGGGACGTCGACGATCACCGGCAGCGCGGCCGCGTCGGGGGGGGCGGTCTTGAGCAGCGCGCGCTGCTCGGCGATCTGCCTGGCCGTGTCCACCAGGAGGGTGGCCACGGCGTCGATGTCGAACGGCTTGCGGATCACGCGCCGGACGAGCGAGTCGTCGAGGGTGGCCACGTCGCCGTTCATCATCGCCGTGGCGACGATCACCGCCGGCCGCGGATCGAGCAGGGCGATGTGCTGCACGAGCTCGTAGCCGCTCACCCGCGGCATCATCAGGTCGACGATCACCAGCTCGTACTCCTTCTTGCCCAGCAGCTGGATCGCCTCCTCGCCGTCGCGCGCGCCGTCGACGTCGAAGCCGGCGCGCGTGGCGATCCGCTCGATCAACTTGCGGATGGCCCGGTCGTCGTCCACGACGAGCAGCGGCGTCTTTCCCCTCTCGATCGTCACAGCAGCAGGAAAGTGCAAGGCCCATGCTCGCTTTCGCCGGGAGGATGTCTTTCCATATCAGTCACTTGCAACACCCTATAAACGGCGTCATCCGCGGTCCGCTCGCGCTCGCTTTGCGTTCGGCAGATGGCGGCGTATGTTTGTGGCGGGCTCCCAAAAACATGACCGTCGAATTACCGCAGGAAACGCTGCTGGCGATCATTGCCGTACAGCAGGAGATCGTCGAGACCGACGCCGCGCTGCAGACGGTGATGGACGTCGTCGTCCGGGCCGCGACCCGGCTGACCGGCGCCGATGCCTCGGTGGTCGAGCTGCACGAGGGCGACGAGATGGTCTATCGCGCCACGGCCGGAACGGCGACGAATTTCCTCGGCCTCCGTCTGCGCGCCGCGTCGAGCCTGAGCGGCCTTTGCGTGGAGCTCGATCAGCCGCTGCGCTGCGACGACAGCGAGACCGACGACCGCGTGGACCGCAAGGCGTGCCTGAAGGTCGGCGCCCGCTCCCTCCTGGTGACGCCGCTCCGCTTTCGCGCAGCCCCCCTCGGCGTGTTGAAGGTCTATTCCGCCCGGGCAAACGCTTTCGACGCCCTGTCGGCCGAGATCCTGCGCATGCTGGTCGGCCTCATCGCGGCCAGCATGCACCGCGCGAAGGAGTACGAGGGGATGACCCGCCGGGCGATGCACGACCAGCTGACCGGCCTGCCCAACCGCGAACAGCTGGAGTCGATCCTCGGCGCCCGAATCGCCCGGGGCGACCCGTTCGCCATCGCGTTCCTCGACCTGAACGGCTTCAAGCGGATCAACGACGAGCAGGGCCACGCCTGCGGCGACCGCATCCTGCAGACGGTCGCCCGCCGCCTCTCCTCCTCCGTCCGCGGCAACGACACGGCCGCCCGCCTCGGCGGCGACGAATTCGTCATCGTGCTGGAAGGCATCAGCTCCCGCGACGCGGCGCTGGAGGCGCTGCAACGCCTGCTGACCCGCGTCGCCGAGCCGATCCCGGACGGCGACCGCACCTTCACCGTCTCCGCCACGGCCGGCGTCGCCGTCTTCCCCAGCGACGCGCAGACCAGCCACTCGCTGCTCAGCGTGGCGGACGCCGGGATGTACGCGGAGAAGCGGCCGACGCGAAGCGCGTAGCTAGGCCAGCAACTGGGCGTGCCAGGAGTCCGCCGCCCGCCGCTCCCACCCGCCCGTCCGCACCTCGCCCAGGCGCTCGGCCAGGGTGTCGAAGACGATGGTGTCGGGGTCGGCGTTCCGGCGGAAGGCGTCGCGGGGGAGGGCGCCGACTTCGCCGTCGCCGTGGCGGAAGAAGATGCGGTTCGCGTCGAGGATGGCCACGTGGAGCTCGCGCTCCAGCTCCTTCAGCGTGCCGAACATCCGGTCGATGGAGCAGCCGGAAGTCTCCGAGCGCTGGTCCACGGCGATGAGGAGGAAGCTGCCCTCGATCAGGTCGCGCGACGAGGTGATCGGCGCGCCGTGGGCGGCCCACTGGTCGAGGAAAGCATCGACGCGCTGCAGCAGGCGGACGCTGCCGGGCTCGTCGAGGGCGGGGGAGATGGCGAAGATCCAGATGCGGGAGTCGTCGCCGAGGCGGTCGATGTCCGTGCGAGGCATGGCCAGTCGAACGGAGAGGGAGCGGCCGCTCATTCCGCGGCGGCGGCTGCCGAGCCGCGCCGGCTGCTCAGCACCGACCCCAGCTTCATGAGCGCGGGGAGGCCGGCGGTCAGACCGGTGATGATCGCGCTCGTGGCATTCATCAGCTCCTTCTGCGTGGAGAGGAAGAACGCCGCCACGGCGATCACCATCACGAACAGCGGGACGCGCAGGCGGTCCCACGCGCTGTCGACCTGCTCCGCCTCCGGCAGCTGCACCTCGGCCGGCGGACGGCTGAGGACGAAGCGGCGGAAGCTCTCATTGAACAGCCGGATGGCCGGATCGCGCACCACCAGGCCGCGGTTCAGCAGGCGGCGGAGGAGCAGGCGGTTGTCCGAATTGACGTAGCCGTAGCGCGCGAGCTGATCGAGCAGGAGATGCTCCTCGGCCGAGCAGGCGGACCAGAGCACGCTGTAGTACGCGCCGGCGCGCTCGCAGAACTCGTCGATGACCTGTTCGCGGCCGGCGTCCTCGTTCTGCAGCTCCGTCCGCACCTCTTCCAGGAAGGGATGGCCGTCCGCTTCCTCGGCCAGCCAGCCGTCGATCCTGGTCCGGTCCGTGCGCAGCCCGAGCGTCTGGGCCACCGCGCCCAGGAACGATACGCACCCCGCCTTCGCGGCGCCGCCGTGCAGATGCCGCTCGTTGACGGAGATGAAAGAGGTCAGCAACCCCGACCAGCGCGCCGCATCCTCCCCGGCGCGGGAGAGCACGACCAGGGGAGCCATGGTGGAGGCCACGATGACGTTGCGGCCGGGCACGCGCAGCAGCTCCTCCAGGAACTGGAGCTTCTTCGCCATCACCTCGGCGCAATCCGTCCAGTCGCCGAACAGGATCAGGAGCCGCCGGTTGTCCGCCACCTCCGCCGCCCAGTCGCCCGGATGGGCCAGCGCGATCTCCTTGACATCGGTCATGTCGACGAGCTCCTCGATCCTCCTCTCCGCGTGGACGATGAACAGATGCTCGCCCACCCGCGGCTTGATCGGCAATTGCGACAGCCGCCGCGGAGCGCCGGCCAGGTCATAGAGAAAGACCTTGCGCGCCAGGAAACGGATCGCGGCCCGCAGCACGCCGAGGAGAAGGACGATCACCAGCAGCACCGCGGCCGCGCTCACCGGTGCCGGCACTTCATCCTCGTGGACTTCAGACGCGGCGCCCACCGGCTCGGGAGCGGCGCCGGCGGAGAGGAGCGCCTGGGGGATGAGCCACGGCATGCGGGAGGCGATGCCCAGCGAATGCTCGTCCTGCAGGCCGAGCTTCTTCTTCGCCTGTTCGCTGATGGCCAGCGGCCGGACCAGCTCGAGCACGCGGCCGCGCCGCCTCCACAACCACCTGCCGTCGGATGCCTCGCCGTGATGCAGATCGCGCATGGCGGTCGACTCGTCGGAATACTGCGGCAGGAGCGGCTCGAGCAGCTCGGCCACGACGTTCGAGGCGGGCGGCCAGGAGACGCGGGCAGGGTCGATCGTCCATTTCGACTGGAAAAACGCGCCGTTCGGCTCCGGCATCACTTCATGGAAGTCGAGCGTCTTCCGCCAGGTGCGTTCCGCAACCGTTTCCAGCCGGTGCTGCAGCTCGTCCGCGATCATCAGCTG
>DASYMJ010000329.1:0-8875 GCA_036009105.1 Thermoanaerobaculia bacterium
GCGGGGGGGCGGGGTGGAGCGCCGGCCCCACGCCGTTACGGCCTTTGGCGAAACTTCTCGTACAGCTGCTTCTGCCGCGTGTCGAGGGTGATGTCCTCGCCGTTGATGAACAGGCGCCGCACGTTCGTGGCGATCTCCAGCGGATCGCCGTCCGTGACGATGATGTTCGCCACCTTGCCCGCTTCCAGCGACCCGACCTTGTCCGCCACGCCGAAGATCTGGGCGGGAAAGATCGTCACCGCCTTCAGCGCCACATCCTTGGGCAGCCCGAAGGCGGCGCACATCGCCGCGTGGTACGGCAGGTTGCGAGCGTTGTGGTCCTCCTGCGACTGGATCGCGAAGCGGATGCCGGCCTCGTACAGCGTCTTGGCGTTCGTGTAGAGCAGGTCGTAGGGATCGTCCTCGCGCGGCGGGAGCTTGAGGATGCCGCCCAGCAGGACGGGGATGTCATGCTGCTTGAGCTGCGGCAAAACGCGCCCCACATCCTGCCCCTCGGCAAGGATCATCCTGACCTTCATCTCATCCGCGAACTTGATGGCCGCCTCGATGTCCTTCGCCCGGTTCGCATGGATGACCACCGGCACTCGGCCTTCCACCACCGGCACCATCGCGTCGAGCATCACGTCCCGCTCGGTGCGCGCGTTCGCCGTGCGCGCCTTCGCGTAGGCGTTCGCGTCGCGAAAGAGATCGCGCAGCTTGTCCAGGCTGCGCGTGTACGTCTTCTGCGCTTCCTTCTCCGCCTCCTCGTCCTGGGCCTGCTCGTCGAACGAGCCGCTGCGCAGCCGCGGAAAACGGATATGCAGCGCGGCGGGCGACTGGAGCACCATCTCCTTCGGCGTCCACCCGGCGAGGTTGATCAGCGCGCTCTGGCCGGAGACGAGGCCGCCTTCCGGCACGCTGAGCACCGTGGTGATGCCGTTCGCGCGCGTGACCGGAATCAGGTTGCTGTGCGGATTGATGGCCACCTCGGCCCGAGCGTTCGGATTGAGGTCGCCCAGCTCCTCCGTATCGACAGTGCCGGCCACCGAGCTGATCTCGACCAGACCGATGCTCGTGCCGCTGTCGATGAGGCCGGGATAGACGGAGAGGCCGGTGCCGTCGATGATGGTGGCATCGGAGGGCACCGCGACATCGGCGCCGACGGCGGTGATGCGGCCGTTCGCAAACACGATGGTGCCGTTGGGGATCGCCGCCGCGGTGACCGGATAGATCGTCGCGTTGCGGATCGCGTACGTCCCCCGTTTGCCGGGATTGTTCGGGATCGTCGACTGCGCGAAGGCGCCGGTCGCGAGAAGGAGCAGGGCGGCGCCGGCAACGAGCTTATTCACTGTCCTTCTCCTTCGGATCCTTCGCGTCCTTCGCTTCTTTCGCTTCCCTGGCCAGCCGCTCGCGTTTCTCCCTGGCCCGCTCCTCGCGCTGCTGCAGGTCGCGCTGCCGGTCGAAGACGGCCTCGCCTTCCACGAACGTCGTTTCCACGCGCGAGTAGCTGGAGAGCGGGTTGCCGGTCCAGATCACGAGGTCGGCGTCCTTGCCCACTTCGATTGAGCCGATGCGGTGATCGAGACGCAGTTGTTTGGCCGGGTTGATCGTGCAGAGCATCAGCGCCTCGTCCTCGCTGAGGCCGCCGTACTTCATCGCCTTCGCCGCGTCCTGGTTGAGGCGCCGGGCGAGGTCGTCGTCATCGGAGTTGACGGAGGTGAGCACGCCGTTGCGCACCATCAGCGCGACGTTGTAGGGAATTGCGTCATAAGCCTCGGCCTTGAATCCCCACCAGTCGATGAACGTGCCGCCGCCCGTGCCGTGCGCGGCGATCTCCCTGGCCACCTTGTAGCCTTCCAGCACGTGCTGGAGCTCGCGCACCTTGAACCCGAGCTCGTCGCCGAGGCCGAGCAGCATCAGGATCTCGTCCGCGCGGTAGCAGTGGGAGTGGACGTCGATCTTTCCGCGCAGGATGTCGGCCATGGTGTCCATCAGCAGGTCGCGGCGGGGCGGGATGGGCGTCTCGCCGCGCTTGCGGCGCGCGTCGTAGTCATCCCACTTCGCCATGTAGTCCTTCGCGTCGAGGAACGACTTGCGGATCACTTCCTCCACGCCCATGCGCGTGGCCGGGTACTGCAGCTCCTGGCCGGGAGGGGGGCGGAAGTTCGAGCTCTTCGGGTTCTCGCCGAGGGCGAATTTGATGGTGCGCGGCGCGTCGGCGACGAGCCATTCGGAGGCCGGGTGGCCCCACTTCCACTTCACGATCTGGCTCTGGCCGCCGATGGCGTTCGCCGAGCCGTGCAGCACGAGGGCGGTGGTGGTGCCGCCGGCGAGCTGGCGGTAGGCGCTGATGTCCTCGTTCGTGATGACGTCGCCGATGCGGACCATGCCGGTGTTGGGCAGGGAGATCTCGTTCACGCTGCCGTCGACGGAGGTGTGGGAGTGGGTATCGATGATGCCCGGCATCACGAACTTGCCGGCCGCCTCGATCACTTTGGCGCCGGCCGGCACGCTGACCTGCGCATCGGGGCCGACCGCCGCGATCCTGCTGCCGCGGATGACGACGGAGCCGTGCTCGATGCGGCCCCTGGTGATGGTGAGGATGGTGGCGTTGCGGATGACGGTGACGGTCTCCTGTGCGGAGGCCGAAGCGGCGACAGCGAGGACGAGTAATACGCGCTTCATCATTTCGCTTTGCTCCCCGTGAACTGGAACGACCCGAGGTTCGTGCTGACCGTGCCGGTCATCGACGTGCCGCTGAGGGTGCCGTGGAAGACCCAGTCGCCCGCTTCGGACTGGTTGCCGGCGCTCACCGCGATGGTGAACTCGATGGTGGTGCCGTCCAGCGAGCCGTTGCGGATCTCGCCCGAGCCGCGGTCGCCGCTGAAGGTGCCGGTGATCGTGCCGTCCTCGTTGTGCAGCGTCGCGCTGATGGCGACGTCGCCCTGCGAGCTGCGCACGGTCAGGCTCCACGCGCCGTCGATGGCCGAGGCGCCGCCTTTCTTCTTTTCGGCGGCGGGCATGACGCGCACTTCGCGGCCGTCGATCAGCAGCCGCTTGACCAGCCTCGCCTTGTCGAAGATCGGCTTGTCGGTGACGACGATGTTCGCGATCTTGCCCCGCTCGAGCGAGCCGAGCTGCCGGTCGACGCCGAGGATGCGGGCCGGCCAGATGGTGGTCGCGCGCAAGGCGTCATCAGCGGAGAGGCCGCTCTCCATGGCCTTGCGGATGCCGCCCGCAAAGTCGGCGGACTTCGCGCCGCCGCTGACCAGCGCGAAGGTCGCGCCGCTCTTGATCAGCACCGCCGGCGTGGTCGGCGCGAGCTGGCGGTCGCGGATCACGCGCAGCGGCTGATCCTCCCGGTCGTCCTTGTCCGCCGGCGGCTTCGGCCAGTTGACGGAGACGAGCACCGGAATCTGCCTGAGGTCGTCCGCCATCCGGTAGCCCTGCCGCGCACCGGCCAGGATGGGCCGCAGGTTGAACTCCCTGGCCAGGTTCATGGCCCGCCGCATCATCAGCTCGTCGTTGGCCACGAAGACCACCGGCAGCTCGCGCCGCAGCACGGGGCCGAGCGCCTGGGAGGAGAGGTTCTCCTCCGGGCGCTTGTTGCCGGCCGGCGTCCGGTCGTACACGGCCCGCGCGGCGGCGTACTGCTGCGCATCGAGCAGCGTCTGGCGGATGTAGGCGATGACGCCCATCAGCGAGTCCGGAAAGGTCCAGGTGGGGCGCGTATTGAATGACACCTGCATGGTGGCGGGCTGCTTCACCACGCGCGATTCGGCGCTGCCGCCGCCGAGGTTGAGGATCACGGACTGGCCGTTGAAGATGCCGTTGGCGGGGACGGTCAGGATGGTGGTGATGCCGGCGGAGCGGGCGGCGTCGAGATCGTCATCGGAAAGTTTGACGTTGCTGATGGCGAGGAAGGACGGCGACGTCTCGGGCAGGGCCGGCGCTTCCTGCGCGGCGCTGCGGCCGCCGCCGCCCCGGCGCCGGGGCGTCGTCCTGGCGCTGGCGAAGCCGAGGGACGTTTCGGCGTCGATCAGGCCGGGGTAGACGTGCATGTTGGTGGCGTCGATGATGGCCGCATCCGCCGGGATCGCGATCCCCGCGCCGACGGCTTCGATCAGGCCGTCCCGCACGATGACCACGCCGTTGGCGATGTCCGCGCCGGCCGCCGTGTGCACCGTGCCGCCGGTGATGGCGTAGACGCCCGGCGCGTCGGCATGGGCGGCGAACGCCGCCATAAACAGGAGTGCTGCAACCGCGTACCGCTTCGAGGGCATCTCCACCTCCGCGGCGGTGGATGATATCCTCAGCGGGCCGGAATCAACCCCATGGTTCTCTTCAATTACGCGACCAAAGAGATCACCGCCAAGATCGTGTACTACGGGCCCGGTCTGTGCGGCAAGACGACCAATCTGCAATTCGTCTACGACTCGCTGCCGTCGAACAACAAGAGCAAGATGCTCTCCCTGGCCACGAAGACGGACCGCACGCTCTTCTTCGACTTCCTCCCCCTCGACCTCGGCAAGATCCGCGGCATGCGCACGAAGCTGCAGCTCTACACGGTGCCGGGGCAGGTCTATTACAACTCGACGCGCCAGCTGGTCCTCAAAGGCGCGGACGGGATCGTGTTCGTGGCGGACTCCCAGGATTTCGCGCTCGACGCGAACCTGGAGTCGATGCAGAACCTGGAGGACAACCTCAAGCGGCAGGGCATCCGCCTGCGCGAGATCCCCACGGTGATCCAGTACAACAAGCGCGATCTGCCGAACGCGATGCCCACCGCGACGATGGACGCGGAGGTGAACAAGCTGCACGTGCCGACGTTCGAGTCGGTGGCCACCACCGGCATCGGGGTCGAGGAGACGCTGAAGGGGATCACGCAGCTGGTGCTCGCTCACCTGATCCGCAAGTACAACCTGGAAGGGACCGAGCCGATCGAGCGCGAGATCCAGATCCTCAACGCCCGCTCCCCGGATGCGCCCGCCGCCGACTCGCTATGGGACGATGACGCGCCCACTCCTGCGCCCGCTCCCACCCCCGCCGCCGCCTCTTCCGGCTTCGTCATCGACGACGCCCCGGACGACGACAGCATTCCTCTCGTGCCCACGGAGCTGGTGAACCCGTTCAACGATGTGTCGGACTACTTCAGCACGTCCGGCCCCGCCGCCGGCCTCCCCCCCACGGAGGTGCCGCTGGCCTCGATCGAGATCCCGCTCCCTCCCGGCATCCTCGATTCGCTGCCGTCCCTGGACGCCGCCCCCGCCGCCGTGGCCGCCCCCCCGCGCGAGGAACGCCGCTCGACGGACGGCCTGGTGAAGGAGGTCAGCATCCCGCTGAACCTCTCCGCGGAGGAGCTTCGCCGCCACCGCCGCCTGCGCCTGAAGATCACGCTGGACGTGAATCTTTTGCCGTGACAGGCTTGTTGGGCGAACGATGAAGGATGACCGCTGAACGGTTGTTCCGCAGTCTCCTGTTCATCGTTCATCGTTCCGCGTTGCCTGGAGGAGTGGTCGAGTGGTTTAAGGCAGCGGTCTTGAAAACCGCCGTACGGGCAACCGTACCGTGGGTTCGAATCCCACCTCCTCCGCCGGGCGGCGACGCGCCGCTGCGTTTGAGGCCATAGGCTTCGCGAACGCCTAATAGCAAACCAGTGAAGCGCCATCCGGCCCGGTGAGGGAAACCACCGGGCCGGCAATCACGACAAAGTCAGGGCTGGAAGGCTGGCGGGGCCGTGGGGCTGAGCACCAGCCAGTAGCTGCGGGCGGTGAGCGGCAGGTTGTCGATGCGCACAGTCATCGGCGGGTGCGTCATGCCGGGAGGCTCGTCGTTCGAGGCCTCGATATAGCGGCTCACCGGGCTGGTCACGTCGAGCCGGCCCGTGCCGTGGCTGATGTCCATGTGGTGCAGGTCATTGCCCGCGGAGTAGTCGAACGCGCCCAGCCACGGATACACAAAGTGCGCTTCCTGCCCGGCCGCCGCGCGCGGGTTGACAAAGTACGCCACGCCGAAGGTCGGCGCGTTGTTGGTGTGGTTGTTGTGCTCCAGCAGCGTCGCCTTCACGGTCGGCCAGGCGACGAAGTCGTAGCGGTTCACGGTGCGCAGGTTGTTGCCGAGGAAGCGGGTGACGTAGTTCGCCTGGATGATGTTGTTCGCGACGACGTTCCACAGCTCCGTCTCCTCGGCTCCGGTCAGGCCGTAGACGCTCCCGCCCGGGCCTCCGAACACCGGTCCCTCGATCCCTTCCACGTACTTGCGGATGTGCAGCTGCGCCGTGCCTTCGCCCTGGAAGTTCGTGGCGCGGCGCACCGCCTGCGAGAAGAGGATGCTGCGATCGGAGTCGCTCCAGTGACCCCACGGCGAGCGCTCGCCGGCCATGGCGATGTACGGCCCGTTGTAGCCGCTGGGCGCCCGGGAGTCCTGCGTCCCGTTCGAGTGCCGCGTCTTCACCGGGCCGGGGACGGTGGCCAGGGCCTGCAGCGCAAAGTTCGCGCGCAGCCAGCGCCGCGCCAGATCGCGGATCGCCGTCTGGCCGGTGCGGCTGGCCTGGTAGTGCACGGCCAGGACGCTCGCCACGTTGAACTTCTGGTAAGTGAAGGAGCCGAACTCCTCGCCGCCGAAGTACCACGCCGTGCCGCGGTCGCCCAGCTCGCCCTGCAGGTAGGTGGTCCACCAGGTGTACATGTTCCACGTCTGCGAGCTGGGCGGCACCGCGACGCTGCGGACCGGCTCCCGGGCGAACGCCACGGCGGCCGCGATCACCGGACGGTTGTAGCTGCCGCCTCCGCCGAAGTTGTTCGGAAAGTTCGGAAACATGTCTTCCAGCCAGTCGCAGAACTCCGTCCCGCCCCGCAGGGCGCGGTTCACGTCCTCCAGGCTTTTCTCCGGGTCGCCGCCGCAGCGCACCCGGTTGATGGCGACGGGATCCGAGTCCTTGGACCCGCAACTGTTGATGGCGCGGAGGATGTAGGAGCCCTTGTCCCTTCCCTGCTCCACCCCGGCGATCTGCAGCACGCCGGTCGTGGCGCCGCTGATGCCGTTGCCGTTGGCCACCTTGGCCGTGCCCCGGTACCACTCGTACGAGGTCGCGCCGTTGACGATGGCGGTGATGGTGAAGGGCGAGCCGGCCAGCGGCGTGCTGCTCAGGTTCGGCGTCGGCTGCTGGCTGAAGGACGGGACGGAACACGTCTGCGCCGCGAGCTCCAGGTAGTCGAGGTTCCACGCGCCGGTATCGAAGGTGATGCGCAGGACTTTCTGGCCGGTGGAGTTGAGCGTCACCGGGATCGTCTTGAACGTCCAGGTCAGCCAGCCGCCGGTCGGGGTGACGCTCTGCGAGCCGCTCAGGGGCACGCCGTCGAGGTCGATGTGGAAGGTGGATGCGGTGGGGTTCGCCGAGGCGTAGCGCAGCTGCAGCGTGTAGCTGCCGGTGGCGGTGAGGTTGACCAGATACTCGGTCCACTCTCCATTCGCGACGTTGCCGATGTGGAAGCTGCCGCTGCCGTCCTGCACGTCGCCCACGTCCACGTCCTCGAAGCGGAAGACGCCGAAAGCGTTGCCCGGCGTGGTGTCGTGATAGGCGATGCCCTCGCCGCCGGCATCGTATCTCTCCACCTCCAGCCGGCTGGCCGGCAGGCTGACCACCGCGCCGCCCGCGTACGTGGTGTTGCCGCGGATGTCCATGGAGTCGAAGTTCCAGGCGCCGGTGTCGAAGGCCACCCGCAGGATCTTGTTGTTGCCGGCGGTGAGTTTGGCCGTGAAGGTCTTCACGCTGTAGGCCTGCCAGTCGCCGTTGTTCGCCACGGTTTGCGTGCCGCTGACGTTCAGTCCATTCAGCTCGACGTGGAAGGTGTTCGAGGTCGGGCTGGCCGAGGCCACGCGCAGGCGGAACTCGTAGTCCTGCGTGTACGGCACGTTCACGGTGTACTCGACCCATTCGCCGTCGCCGAGGAAGCCGACGTGGTAGCCGCCCGTGGGGATGGCGCCGACGTCGACGTCATCCGTGCGGTAGGCCCCGAAGACGTTGCCGGCGCTCGTGTCGTGCCAGGCAACCCCTTCCCCGCCCCGATCGTAGTCCTCGGCCTGGATCACGGTGGGAAGCTGGAACGGCCCTCCGTAGAACGGCGTCTGCTGGGCATGCAGGGCGCCGCCGCCGGCAAAGAGGACGAGAGAGAACAGCACGATGCGCCACTTGGTGTGTATGTACATGCTAACAAGATATGTACTTGCATCGGTGATGGGAGGCGCCGTCACCGATTCGGCGTCGAAAGGTGACGGTTCAGCACGCCCGCTCCCCCGTTCTGCTCCGGGACGGGCCGCCTCGGATGCACGGAATTGCAGCTTTAGAGGGGGAAGAGCGGTAATCGGTCCCTCCATCTGTCTGGAGGATCCTATGGAATCAGACCTTCAGAAGAGCGTCACATTCAGTTTTCGCAACATCCATCGCCTGCACGGGGTAGGCACGCGCGGCTTCGACGTCCCGCTGCGCTCGGAGCAGTTCGAGGGGCGGTTCGGCCGCATGTTCCGCACGCTGCCGGCCGCGCGGCACGGCGAGGACGTCCTGGCCACGCTGGCGGACGAGATGACGGCGGAGAACGAAGGCACGCCGCTCAACGACGATCCGGACGCCGAGGAGAACTCCGGGATCGCGGCCGGATACACCTATTTCGGACAGCTCATCGATCACGACATCACCTTCGATCCGGCCAGCAGCCTGCAGAAGACGAACGATCCGGATGGTCTGGTCGACTTCCGCACGCCGCGCTTCGACCTCGACTGCGTCTACGGCCGCGGCCCGGACGATCAGCCGTATCTTTATCGCGACGACGGCGTGCACCTGCTCCTGGGGCGGCCCTTCACCGGCAACCCGGACGACCCGAAGACGCGCGACCTGCCG